>JAIXTS010000102.1 GCA_027483805.1 Azospirillum sp.
AAGATGTTGTGTTCTGTGGTCAGTTATCCACAGCCGGGGCACTGGGGAAAACGGGGATAAGTCATGCGCGACGGTGAAGTGAACGAGTGGGCCCCGCAGGGCGCGGACGTGTTCGGCCAGATTCAGATGCGCAAGCATGCGGCCGTGACTGTGGATCATACCCGCAACGAATTGCTGACAACGTTCGGCAAGGCGACGCTGGATGACCGCTACCTGATGCCGGGGGAGACCTACCAGGACCTGTTCGCCCGCGTCGCCAGCTATTATTCCGATGACCACGCGCATGCCCAGCGCCTCTATGACTATATCTCGCGCCTCTGGTTCATGCCGGCGACGCCCGTCCTTTCCAATGGCGGCACGGCGCGCGGCCTGCCCATTTCTTGCTTCCTGAACGAAGCCAGTGACAGCCTGGAAGGCATTGTCGGCCTATGGAACGAGAATGTCTGGCTGGCCGCCAAGGGCGGCGGCATCGGCTCCTACTGGGGCAATTTGCGCTCCATCGGTGAGCAGGTGAAGGATAGCGGCAAGACCAGCGGCGTCATCCCCTTCATCCGCGTCATGGACAGCCTCACCCTGGCCATCTCCCAGGGCAGCTTGCGCCGGGGTTCGGCCGCCTGCTACCTGCCGGTCAGCCACCCGGAGATCGAGGAATTCATCGAGATGCGCCGCCCCACGGGCGGTGATCCCAACCGCAAGGCGCTGAACCTGCACCATGGTATCGCCATTCCCGACGCCTTCATGCGCGCGGTTGAGGGTGATGAGGAATGGGCGTTGACCAGCCCGAAGGATGGCAAGATCCTGCGCCGCGTGAAGGCACGCGACCTGTGGATCCGCATCCTGACCGCCCGTATGGAAACGGGCGAGCCCTATATGCTGTTCATCGACCATGTGAACCGGGCCATCCCGGAACATCACAAGCTGGCCGGCCTGACGGTCAAGATGTCGAACCTGTGCAGCGAGATCACGCTGCCCACCGGCATGGACCCGTGGGGCAAGCAGCGTACCGCCGTGTGCTGCCTGTCCTCGTTGAACCTGGAAAACTTCCTGGAATGGCAGGACCATCCGACCTTCATCGAGGACGTGATGCGCTTCCTGGATAATGTCATGACCGACTTTATCCAGAAGGCCCCCAGCGACATGGAGCGCGCCAAATATTCGGCCATGCGCGAACGGTCGGTGGGTCTGGGCGTCATGGGCTTCCACAGTTTCCTGCAAAGCCAGATGATCCCGATCGAAGGCGTGATGGCCAAGGTCTGGAACAAGCGCATGTTCGCCCTGATCAAGCGCAAGGCCGACGAAGCCTCGGTCAAGCTGGCGCATGAGCGCGGGCCTTGCCCCGACGCCGCCGAATATGGCGTGATGGAGCGCTTCTCCAACAAGATCGCCATCGCGCCGACGGCGTCGATCTCCATCATCACCGGCGGCGCGTCGCCGGGGATCGAACCGGTGGCTGCCAATGCTTATACGCACAAGACCCTGTCGGGCAGCCATTCGGTGCGCAACCCGTACCTGGAAAAGCTGCTGGCGGAGAAGGGCCGCAATGACGAGGACACCTGGTCGGAGATCACGCTGAACAGCGGGTCGGTCCAGCATCTGGACGTCCTGACCCAGGATGAGAAGGACGTGTTCAAGACGGCGTTCGAACTGGACCAGCGCTGGTTGATCGAACATGCCGCCGACCGCACGCCGTTTGTCTGCCAGAGTCAGTCGCTGAATGTCTTCCTGCCGGCTGACGTGCATAAGCGCGACCTGCACCAGATCCACATGATGGCCTGGAAGAAGGGCGTGAAGAGCCTGTACTATCTGCGCTCCATGTCGGTGCAGCGTGCCGAGAGCAACGCCACCAAGGAGATCGGCCGCGCCAAGCCGGCACCGGCGGCAGAGACCAACAAGTACGAGGAATGCCTGGCCTGCCAGTAATACCGACGGACAAAATTCTTGACCGTCGGTACGGCGGCGACCGCCGCCGCGCGCCACGTGGCGCGTCGCCAACCCCATGGATAGGGGCGCCGGCGATTGAGGGCAGGAAAGATTGACCAACGGTCAAGATTTCATGCCGCCGGTATAAGGCAGATCAGTGACCGAGGAGACAAAAGGCGGGCCGGTCGGTCCGCCTTTTTCTTTACCTGTCAGGGATGCAGGCGGGCCACCGTGCGCCCCTTCCTGACCATAGATCCCCGAGGCAGGGACATATGGTCAGGGCGGGGGTGCCACGGCCCTGACCAAACAGGGGACGGGACACTGCCGACAAGGTCAGGGCGCGTCGCCCGCCCGCTGCCAGGTCCAGCGGAAGCGGCGGATACCGCCATTGCCATCCGGGCCTTCCAGCGCCGCCACCACATTGCCGCCATAGCGGTTGAACACAATGCGCTGTGGATAGGCGATGTCGGTATTGGCGAAGACCGCCATGTTATCCCCGGATTCAATCAGCTTGTAGGGGATCACGGAATCGCTGCCCATGGGCTGCCCGTAATAGACGACGGAGCCGTCCGGTTCGGCCACGATGCGCATGAATTCGGTGTCGGCACCGCGTACCGGCGACATGGACCGGCGCATGCCCAGCATCACACCGTCGCCAGGCTTCATGAAATGCTGTTCGGTTCGGGTCGGCCCGTCGCGTCCCACCCATTGACCCGCCAGCCAGTTCAGGGATTTCAGCGGATCATTGGCGGCCTGGCCGGCCTGGGGCAGGGCCATCAGCAGACCCAGCAGCAACAGACCGGAAAGACGGGAGACAGAGAAGGTGAACATTGGCGCTCCTCCGTTGGTTTTTATTCAGACCACGGTACGCCTTAAATGCCCCGCCGTCCCCAACGGCAATGATTTTGACGATTTTGCAGCAGCCCGGACGGGGCTGGGTCTAAGGTGCGGACCCGGTCAGCCGCCAGGACCAGCCGAGGCGCTTCACACTTCCGTCCCTTCCCGGCCCCTCAATGGTGGCCGTCAGGCTGTCGCCCGCGCGGCGATAGGTGATCTTCTGCGGGAAATCATGCTGCGGATTGGCAAAGACCGCCAGGCCCGGCGCAGACTCGACAAGGGCGAAGCTGGCAGGTGACTGGCCCATCGGGTGGGCATGGTAGGCCAGATGACCGTCCGCATCCGGTCCGATCCGGATAAACTCCACCTGTGCTGGCTTGCCGGGCCGGACGGTCCGGCTCATGCCCAGGATGATGCCACCGGCAGGGCGCATGTAATGTTCTTCGATCCGGCGATCGCCATCCTGCCCAACCCATTGGCCAGACAGCCAGGACAGATCATCGATCCCGGGATCTGCCGCCCCGGCGGGCCTGGGCAGGAGCAGCAGCAGGCCAAACAGAAAGGGCAGGGCGGCGCGCATGTTGGCTCCGTCAGTGGCGGGCAGGGTGGCAGGATACGCCCATAGGGTCCATCAGGTGTTCATGGAACCACCTGATGGACCCTATGTTTTTGTTGTGTCGTGTGATTCACGGTTTAAATGATTTCATTTAAACCGATCATACTCTAACGCGGGTTCGTCGCGCGGAACGATGGCCGGTCGATGACACCGGCGAACCATGCCGCCAGGCCCGGATGGTCGGCCCGCCAGTCCAGATCATCGTGGCGGAAATCCAGGTAATCCAGGGCGCAGGCCACCGACAGCCCTCCCAGGCCGACATCGTCCGCCACCAGATCGGCCACTGCCGCCTCCAGCGCCGGCAGGGTGCGGGCGATGGCGGACTTTTGCCGGACAACCCAGCCGGGGGACCGTTCGCCCGGCGGGCGCCGCCCTTCGATCACCGCGCTGAAGGCGGCGTCCAGCAACCCCTGGGCCAGGGCCGACAGGCGCAAGGATCGCCAGCGGTCGGGTCCCGCAGGGGGCAGCAGGCGGCGGCCGGGCAGGACGGCATCCAGATAATCGACGATGGCCCAGCTTTCTCCCAGGCACCAGCCCTCATCCGTCACCAGGGCCGGGACCTTGCCCGATGGCACCGCGGTCAGCAGGTCGGCCGGGTCGGACCAGGGATCGATGGCCACCACCTGCACCTTTTCCGTTGCCTGCTTTTCATGCACCAGGGCCAGTACCTTGCGTGCATAGGGGGAGGTCCTGGCGATGTAGAGTTTCATGGCAAGGCTTCCTTTTTCAACAGTGACAGGCCGGCCAGACCTGTCAGGGCGCCAAACAGCAGGATGGTCGCGCCCGCCGCGAACAGCGGCAGGTGGCTGCCGCTATGGGTGAACAGCATGGTCAGGCCAAATCCGCCGGCCGCCTGGAACAGGGCATAGAGGGCTGTCATCCGGCCCCAGGCTGCCGTATGGCCAGCCGCTCCGGCCAGATGACCCGCCACGCCCGATGCCAGCGCCACGCAACCGGGGGTGAGCGCACCGACCAGGAAGGCCGACAAGCCCAGCGGCAATGGGGCGGAGGACAGGACCGGCAGGCCGACGGCCACGGCCTTTACCCCCAGCGCCAGGGTCAGGGCAGGGGCAAAACCCAGCACCCCTGCCAGACGGGCCGCCAGCAATGGTCCCGCCACGGCGCCGACGCCAAAGATGAACCAGTAGGCCCCGCCCATGGCAACGCCCAGTCCCAGGCCGCGGGCCACATAATCGGACAGGAACAGCGTATGCGGGACAAACCCCAGGCCATCGGTCGCATAGGCCAGGGTGAACAGCCAGAGCGGCCATGAACGGTGCGGGCTGGGCACCGCTGCGAAGAGTGGCCGTGCCGCCGCCGGCCACTGCGCCCAGGCCAGGCCCGTCAGCAGCAGCGACAGCAGACCAACCCCGGCCCAGGCATTGGCGACACCGAATCCGGCCAGCCAGGGCAGCAACGTGCCGCTGACCATCACGCCGGCCCCGATCCCGGAAAAGACGATGCCCGCGACCAGGGGCTTCCTCTCCGCCGGGACCTGGGCCATCAGCACAGGGGCGGCCAGGATCATCAGCATGGCGCCGGCGACCCCGGCCAGGAAGCGCCAGGCCGCCAGCCAGATCAGCCCGCCATTCCAGGCACAGGCCAGCAGTGACAGCGCCACCAGCAGCATGGACGCGCGCAGCACCGGCACCGGCCCCAGCAGGTGCCCCGCCCGCGCCGCCGTGATGGCGCCCAGCAGATAGCCGGTCAGGTTGGCGGCCCCCAGCAACGCGCCGCCGCCGGCATCGACCCAGCCTTCGCCGATCAGGACGGGCAGCAGCGGGGTATAGGCAAAACGGCCCAGCCCAACACCCAGGAGCGTGCCCGCCAGTCCCGCCGATGCCCACCGCCAGACCTTGTCCATGGATGTTCCCATTCCACCGCAGAAGCAGAAGGTGCCATGGTCTTGACATCAAGAAAAATGAATTGTCAGGATATCTAAATTCACTTCTGACGATGGGTTTGGGTGATGGACAGCACGGACCTCTCCTATTTTCTGGCTGTGGTGGAGGAGGGGGGGATCACCGCGGCGGCGCGGCGGCTGAATTGTGTGCAGTCGAACGTGACGGCCCGCATTCGCTCGCTGGAGGCCGCACTGGGCGTGGCCCTTTTCCACCGCAATGGGCGCGGGGTGGTGCCGACGCGGGCAGGCGAACGGCTGCTGCCGCACGCAAGGCAGGTGGCGGCGGCGCTGCGCGCGGCGCGTGACAGCCTTTGGGATCTGCTGAACCCCGATCGCCCAGGTGGACAATTGGCCATTGGCAGTATGGAGACCACGGCGGCCTGTCGCCTGCCGCCGGTGCTGGCCGCGTATCATGCGGCGTTCCCCGATGTGGAACTGAGCCTGCGCACCGGCGGTACTGGGGTTCTTGTGGAGGAAGTGCTGGCCTATCGGCTGGATGCCGCCCTGGTCGGCGGCCCGATTGAGCATCCCGATCTGGTGGCCGCCGATATGGGAGTGGAACGGATGGTGGTGGTGACGGCCCTGGACGCCGACTGGCCGGCATTGCTGCAACGGTCGGGCCTGTCGGCCTTGTGTTTCCGGCGCGGTTGCGCCTATCGCGAACGGCTGGAAAGCCTGCTGGCGGGGCTGGGGGTACGGCAGCCGCGCCTGCAGGATTTCGGCACGTTGGAGGGCATCATCGGTGGCGTGGCCGCCGGGATCGGCATCTCACTGCTGCCGCTGGCCGCGGTTGACCGGTCACCCCTGCGCGCGTCCCTGTCCGTGCATAGGGTGCCGGACCCATGGGCCGCGGCGCCCACGCAGTTGATCCACCGCCGGGACAGCATCATGACAGCGGCTCTGGCCCGCTTCATCGACCATGCACGACGGGGCTGGGCGATCTGATTTGCATTATGCATTGTTTGCATAATGCAACTGATTTTACCAGACCAGCGAAACGGCTGGGCGATAGGGCGCTTGCTCGAACATGCCATTGATCAGGCCCTGAAGCTGGACACGCGCAGCTTCCCGCTCGCTGGACGGAACGCTGGCCTTGGACAGGGGCTTGATGACAAAGCCGCTGCCGCGCAGCCGTTTCAGGGTCACGCGCGCATCATCGGCACGGGACGGATGGATGGCGGCGACGGTGGCGACGCCCTGGGGCGGGCGGACGATGAACAGGCCGAACTCGATCATGGGAACCCCCTATGCCAATGGATAGGGGGTGGTGAAGCAACAGTGATGCCAGAGGCTTGTCTGTACTTAAGAGGTAGGGTCCATCACTCCACAGCCCAGGCGCGCATGGGGCCTTCGGCCTGTTCCATGAATTCAGCCAAGGAGACGGCACCATCGCCATTCTGGTCCATGATGGCATGCCGGCGCGCGGCCTCTGCCCTCAACTCTTCCGGTGTCACCCGGAAATCGGCATTGCTGTCGGCTGACATGACGGGATCGATGCCCATGCGGTAATCGGCCCGGCCCCGCCCGTCCACGCGCGCGGTAGCGGCCTCATCCGGGCTCATGTCGATGCGGCCGGGCCGCAGGCGGCGGCCGCTGTCGGCCGGGGCCGTATGGGTGGGCAGGCCGACACGATATTGCGTCAACTCGTAGGAGGTAACGAACCCGTCGCGGTTGAGGTCATAAAGGGCAAACACGCGGTCTGCCTCGGCCGTGAATTCCGCCAGGGACAGTTTGCTGTCCTTTTCGGTATCGGTGCGGGCGAACCAGTCGCGCATGGCGGCACGATAGGCGTCGGCATCCCGCGTGGGAGCCGCCAGCGGCTCCCCCAGCGGGCTGATGGGGTTGTAGCGGATACCGGGTCGGAACTTGTCGCCCCCGCCGCCGCATGCGGCCAGGACCAAGCACAGCCCCGCTAGACCCAGGCCCAGCCCCGCACGCCGCCAAACCGTCCGCCGCATCCGCCGCTCCGTTCGCTGTTCACCTTCTGCTTAGCGATGTCGCGACCCCGGTGCCAGCAGTTTGATGTCGCGGCTCAGCCCCGCCCGCCACCGGGGGGGCCACCGCCCTGCCGGCCGCCGCCCACGCCACCCCGGGCCGGGCGCTCATTATAGGCCTTGGATCCCGCGTCGCGGATTTCTTCCAGGCTGGTGCGGCCATCCTGGTTGCTGTCCATGGCGCGCAGCCGGTCCAGGGTCAGTGTTTCCAGTTCCGCCGGGGTTACGCGGAAATCCAGGTTCCGGTCGGCTTCCATCACCTTATCTGCACCGCCGCCACCGCCCATCATCATGCCGCCGCGCGGTCCGTCGGGACCGGGGCCGCCGGTACCGGCGCGGGGCGGGGGTGGGCGGTCCGTGCCGTCTGCTGGCGGTGTACCGTCCGGCGGGGCCGGCGCGCGGTCGCCACCACCCCGCAGGGCAGCCAGCCGGGTCTGCCGGTAATCACCCAGTTCGCGGGTGTTGATGGCGCCGTCCTTGTCGCTGTCCACCGCCCGGAAGAACCGGGCAATGTCGGGCTTCACCTCCTCCGGTGACAGGAAACCGTCACGGTTGCTGTCCAGACCTTTGGCCCAATCGACCAGCATATCCGCATAGGCGGCTTCGTCCGGCGCCATGCGGCCCAGCAGCTCGCCGGCAGGTGACAGGGGAACGCGCCCCATGCTGCGTCCCCCACCCGGCGGGCCATCGGCATGGGAGGCGGAGCAGGCGGACAGCAACAGCAAAGCAACGAAAGCGAACGGGCGCATGACCGAAACCTTTGTGGTTTCCGATTACACGCGGCTGGAGGGGGGCGGCTGTCGGGCTGGCTTTTGGGGCGATCAGGTGACGGCCGGTTCGGCCATCGCGCCCAGGGGCAGGGTGCAGTCCCGCAGTTTCAGGCCCTTCAGCCTGTCCACCGGTATCACAACGCCGGTAAAATCCACCCATTCGATGGCCGCGTCGCGCAACCGCACGGGCAAGGCCCCGCCGCCGCGCAATCGCAGATCCCCCATGTTCGCGGCCTCCACCACGGTGTTGCGCAGGGTAGCCCCTTCGAACCCCGCACCGCGCAAATCGCAGCCCGAGAGGTCGGCATAAGCCAGGCTGGCACCGCCGAAATCACTGGCGGCCAGCTTGGCATGGCTCAACTGGGCACCCGACAGGTCGGCACCGCGGAAGGACATGGCCGACAGTTCACGTCCGCGCAGATCCACGCCCTTCATCTTGCGCCCTGTGAAATCGGCCCGCGCGCCGGCCTGTCCGCCGCTTTCCACCCATTCCTCGTGCTGGGTGACGATACGGTCGATCTCCGCCAGATTCTGCAGATGTTCGGTAAAGGCCGGCAGTCCCTGGAACAGACGGCGCGTCGTGTCATCCACCGTAAAGGTGGCATCCTTGATATCGGCATGCAGGAAATTGGCGCCCTGCATCTTGGCACCCAACAGCACGACGCCCTGCAGGTCGCTTTCGCTGAAATCGGCGTTGGCCAGGTTGGCATTGCGCATGTTGACGCCGCGCAGCCGCACCTTGCGCACCACGGCATCTTCCAGCGACGCCTCTTCCAGATTGCAGAAGGACAGGTCGGTCACGAACTCCCGGCTGAGCACATCATCCCCCTTGCGGTGCAGGGTGATGTTGCCCATGCGCATATCGCTGCCATCCAGCTTGGCCTGGGCAAGGTCGGATTTGTAGAAACGGGCACCGCGCAGGTTGGCGCGGGAGAAGTCGCAATGTTTCAGATTGGCGCCGATGAACAGGCTGTTCGCCAGATCCGTTTCCCGAAACTTGCAGCCTTCCATGTTTGTTTGTGAAAAGTTGCAGGCCAGCAGTGTTGCCTGCGACAGGTTGAACCCTTTTAGTTGCAGGCCCTCCATGCTGGCCAGCCGCAATTCAAGGCGCCGACCGCCCTTCCCCTTCAGGAAGAGCGAGTGCATGGCGAGATGTGTTGTGAGATCGGTGCGCGCAGAACCGGTATCGGTAGATGGAACCGCCATGAACATTCAGCCGTATGTTATTTTATTGCGGTGCGGCTGAACAAACAATGCTCATGCGCCCGCAAAGGGATATTGGCCTGTCAAATAGCAAAAGAAAATGATTAATAAGTTAATATTGCGCACCCTAACCGAAAGGTCATGGAGTGTGATTGTTGGTCTTTTTGTTTGCCCTCAATCGCCGGGCGCCACATCCGTGGGCTTGGCTTGGTGCCGCAGGGGCGGCGGGCCGCCCGTCGCCGGCCTGCAAGGGTCATGGTCCATGACCCTTGCTCACAGGGTGCGGTGAAACCATCTCGCTGCTGCGGTCGGATTAATTCCGGTAATCTCGCGTCAAGCTCTCGCAAGATACCAACAGTATCTTGCCTCAACCTTTCCTAATCTTGCCGAATGCCTCCCTGCCTCGCGACGCGAAAGCCCTTTCCCGCAACCCTGCTAAATCAAGGTTCTTCCGGCATACGGCATTCACGCAGGACCGCACCGGAAAGCTGTTCGGGCGTGATCACACATTGCGTAAAGCTGGTCCATTCGATGGACGCACCCGTAAACCGGATCGCCATCTTGCCGCCACCGCGCAGTTCCAGATCGCCAAAATTCGCCCCATCGACGCTGGTGTGCAGCAGTCGGGCATTTTCCATGCCGGCACCGCGCAGGTCGGCATTGGACAATTCGGCATAGGCCAGGGTGGCCCCGTTAAAATCGGCCGCTGCCAGACGGGCATGGGCCAGCTTGGCCCCGGTCAGATCAGCGCCCCGGAAAGACACGGCTGAGAGTTCCCGCCCACGCAGATCGACACCGCGAAGCGCCATACCGGCGAAATCAGCCCGGGCCCCCGACCGGCCGCCGGAATTCACCCATTCCTCATGTGCGGCAACGATGCGGTCGGTTTCCCGCAGATTGGCCAGATGTTCCTCGAAGGCCGGATTGCCGGCAAACAGGCGGCGGGTTTCATCATTTACCGTGAAGACGGCGTTCTTGATATTGGCGCCGGTGAACTTTGCCCGCTCCATCTGGGCGCCCAACAGCACCACGCCCTGCATGTCCGCCCCCGACAGGTCGGCGCCCGACAGGTCGGCATTGCGCATATTGACGCCGCGCAGCCGCACATTGTGCAGCACGGCGTCCTGAAGGGTTGCTTCCTCCATGTTGCAGAAGGAAAGGTCGGTGGTGAATTCCCGCTGCTTGGCGACACCGCCGCTGTTCAGCGTAATCGACCCGACCCGCATGTCGGACCCGGTCATCTTCGCCTGCTGCAGGTCGGACTTGTAAAAGCGGGTGCCACGCAGATCGGCGCGGGTGAAATCGCAATGTTTCAGGTTGGCGCCGATGAACAGGCTGTTCGACAGGTTGGCAGCCTGAAAGCTGCACCCTTCCAGATCCGTATAGGACAGGTTGCAGGCCAGCAGCAGACATTGCGACAGGTCGAAATTGTTCAGCTTGATACCCGACAGGTTCTGCAGGCGCATCTCCAGCCGCTTGCCCGCATGCCCGCGGGCAAAAAGCGTGTGCTGGGCCAGCATGACCTGCATGTCATGCGACGGCAAGGTGTGGGCGCTTTGCGGTTTGTTCATCGGGGGGCTGCTTGATCCAACATCAGGTTCAACTATGCCATACACGCAGACCTGGGTAATCCACCAACATCTCCATGTGGTCCTGGCCAAAAGACATATCCGGCACCGCCAGATACCCCGCGGCACCTGTCAAGACTGTTGACCCATAATAGAGGATTATGATCCTATACACAGGATTTTATCCAGAGGGGGCAACCGGATGAACAGGATAAACAAGGCCACTATCGATCTGGTCAAACGGTTCGAGGGTTTGGGGGACGGTGAGCGGGACAGGCCCGGGCTGCAACCCTATCTCTGTCCGGCCGGATACTGGACCATCGGCTACGGCCGTGTGCTGCGCGGACCCGATGGCCGCATGTTCAAGGGCGATGTGGACCGGCAGGCAGCGACCGCCCTTTACCCGGGCGGTATCAACGAGGCGCAGGCCGCTTCGTTTCTGATCGACGATCTGGCCGATATCGGGCGCCAATTATCGTCCAGGCTGCGGGTTCTGGTCAGCGACAACCAGTTCGGGGCCTGCATATCCTTTGTCTATAATATCGGCATCGCGGCCTTCACCGCCAGCACCCTGCTGAAGCGGCTGAATGCCGGAGACCAGGCCGGGGCGGCCCGGCAGTTCCTGAGCTGGAACAAGGCGACCGACCCGCGCACGGGCCGAAAGGTGGAATTGCCCGGATTGACCCGACGACGCGAGGCAGAGCGGGCGCTGTTCCTGATGGGGTAATCGCACCCCTTCATCACCAGCGGCCTGCATCATGGCATGAGGATCGGTGCCGGCATCAGACGGCACGACGGGCGGGTCCGTTCCGCCGGCAGGACGGACGGACCCGTCCCTGTCAGTTCACGACACTGACCGCGCGGCGGTTCTGGGCCCAGACATCGGCGGAAGAGCCGGCCACGGCCGGGCGTTCCTTGCCGAAGGACAGGGTCTGCAGGCGGCTATTGTCGATACCGTTGGCGGCCAGATAACGGCGCACGCTGTCGGCGCGCTTCTGGCCCAGCGCCAGGTTGTACTCGCGGGTCCCGCGCTCGTCGCAATGGCCTTCGATGGTCAGGGTGATGGACGGGTTGGCGCGCAGCCATTCCGCCTGCTTGTCCAGGGTGGCGGCCGATTCCGGTGACACTTCGAACTGGTCTACGCCAAAGAAGACACGGTCGCCGATCTGTGCCAACTGCTGCTGCGGCGACAGGGTCGAATTCAAGTTGGACTGTTCGACCCCGGTGGTGCCGGTGCCCGCGCCGGGGAAGGGCGTGGTATAGCCGCCGCCGGTGCTGGTTGCTTGCTTGTCGCTGTCGCGGACGGAGGAACAGGCGGCCAGCAGCATCAGCGGTGCCAGCAGCAGAAGATTGGTGCGCTTCATCTCTTGATCTCTCATTCCCAGATGTTTCCACCGGCATCCAAGGCCGGCGGCCCCACATCATCCAAACCCGCGATTGCGGCGGGACTTGGACCAAAGCCGGGCCTGTGTTGGGCAGCGCCCAGCATGACATGGATCGGGGGGTCGGTGACGGCCTGTTCAGGCGTGGCCGATATCCGATGACAGCATGGACAGGTTGATGCCCAACGTCGCCAGGGCCCGTTCCCATTTGCCGTCCAGGTCGCCGTCGAACAGGATCGCGCTGTCGGCCGGCGCATGCAGCCAGCCATTCTGCTGCATTTCCTGGTCCAACTGTCCGGGACCCCAGCCGGCATAGCCCAGGGCCAGGATGGCCCGTTCCGGCCCTTGCCCTTCCGCCACGGCGCGCAGGATATCGACCGTGGCGGTCAGCACTACCTGATCACCGATGGGCATGCTGCCTTCCTGGCTGTAATCGGGGCTGTGCAGAACGAAGCCACGGCCCGATTCGACCGGCCCGCCGTAATGCACCCGCAATTCCCGCGCCGGCCGTGTCACATCGATATCCAACTGGTGGAGAAGGCTGGTGAAGCTGATCCCGTCGAACAGCCGGTTGACCACCAGGCCCATAGCCCCGTCGGCATTGTGGACGCAGATATAGATCACGGTCTTTTCGAACCGCGGGTCCGGCATCTGCGGCATCGCGATCAGCAGATGGCCGGTGAGCGAGGTCAGGGGCTTTTTCCGGGATTGCGGCATTGGGGGAAAACGGGTCTGTCTTGACGGGCCATGATCATAGCAGCCGCCACCGTCCCTGGGGCGGTTTTTCGACATGTGCCCTTTTGCTTGTCGTGGGGCCGGGCGTAGCCTAGAAACGGCCTATATAGTTCTGGCAACAACCCTCTTGGGAGGACAAGCAGATGAGCGTGAAGGTTGGCGACCGCGTCCCGTCGGTTACCCTGAAGCACCTGACTGAATCCGGTATGCAGGAGGTCAGCACCGATGACCTGCTGAAGGGCAAGAAGGTCGTCCTGTTCTCTGTGCCCGGTGCCTTCACCCCCACCTGCTCGGCCAAGCATCTGCCGGGCTTCGTGGATAATGCCGAGTCCATCAAGGCCAAGGGCGTTGAGGATATTGTCTGCCTGGCCGTGAACGACCCCTTCGTCATGCAGGCCTGGGGCAAGGCCAACAATGTCGCCGGCAAGGTCACCATGCTGCCCGACGGCAATGGCACCCTGACCAAGGCCCTGGGCCTGGAGATGGACGGCACCGCCTACAATCTGGGTCATCGCAGCCAGCGCTTCGCCCTGGTGGCCGAGGATGGCGTGATCACGCGCCTGGAAGTGGAAAAGCCCGGTGCCTTCGAAGTATCCAGCGCCGAGTACATTCTGAAGACCCTGTGATCCTATCGCCATCTGCCTGGATGTGATACCACCGGTCAAAATTCTTGACCGGTGGTATTCGCGCCGGCTGGCGCGGTGGCGGCGCATGCCGCCGAAGCTTGAAATGCCAATGATACCAGCGGCATGAAATCTTGACCGTTGGTCACTCTTTCCTGCCCTCAATCGCCGGCGCCCCTATCCATGGGCTTGGCTGCGCACCACGTGGCGCGCGGCGGCGGTCGCCGCCCTACCGACGGTCAAGAATGTTGACCGTCGGTAGGGGTTGGCTTTTCAAGTCGCTGGTATGAGAAGGGCTGGGGCGTCACCGCCTCGGCCTTTTTCATTTCCCCGAATGGCCGGATAATGTTGTGGCACCTTGCGGCTGTCTCACGCAGCGCGGGCAGGCGTTTCGCGCAACAGCAGCAGGGCTTCGGCGACAACATCCATGTGACGGCTTGCGTGCTGGATATCATACCCAACGATCCGGCCCTTCTCGTCCAGATCAATCACCAGATCGCGCTCATCATCGACGCGCTGGTCATAGGCATCCACATTGTGGAAGCGCACATACATGCTGTCCGTTGAGGGATCATAGAAGATGGGCGACGTAACGGTCATGGCTCGAAGTTCCGGTCCAGGAAGGCGTTATGGACGGTTTCTCCGTCAGACAGGGTAACAACACGGATATAGGATTGCAGCTCCCATACCCAACCCCATTATTGCTCACGGCCATCGCCTTGTCTGGCTTTGCGGGCGGGGTTGTTCAGGACAGCCCGGATCACAAGCGGATCAATCCGTTGACGTTTGGGCTTCCCCATAGCGGTCAAAGCAAAATATTGCGTCCTCCGAAGGGCGGCGGGGGTAGGCGGTCCGGTTCATCCCCATCGCCCATTCTCAGCCCTGTCCGGCCAGCAAACTTTCCGCCGCCGCGCGCGCCGCCTGGGTGATCTCTGCACCCGACAGCATACGGGCCACCTCTTCCAGACGCTCTTCCCGCGACAGGGCCACCACTTCGGTGGCGGTACGGCCGGCGCTGACCTTCTTGCGGACGTTCCAGTGATGGGCGCCGCGCGCCGCCACCTGCGGGCTGTGGGTGACGACCAGCACCTGCAGGTCATGCTGGCCCAGCCGGGCCAGACGTTCGCCGATGGCGTCGGCCACGGCCCCGCCCACGCCCGTATCGACCTCGTCGAACACCAGGGTCGGCACCGTGCCTACCTGGGCCAGCACCACCTTGAGCGCCAGCATGAAACGCGCCAGTTCACCGCCCGAGGCGATCTTGGCCAGCGGACCGGGGGGGGTGCCGGGGTTGGTGGCGACCTGAAAGGCGATGTCGTCGATGCCCGCCGCACTCCACCCTTCCTCACCCACCTGTTCGACCTTGGTGGCGAATCGCGCTTTCTCCAGGCGCAGGGGCTTCAGCTCTGCGGCGACCGCCTGATCCATCTTGCCGGCTGCCTTGGCACGCGCTGCCGAGAGGGCGCGCGCGGCCTCCAGATAGGTGGCCTTGGCCGTTTCGGCCTGGCCTGCCAGCCTGGACAGAAGGTCGCCCTGATCCTCGATCAGGTTCAGCTTTGCGGCCATGGCAGCGCGCAGGTTCACGAGACCGTCCACATCGGTCCCGTGCTTGCGGCCGGCGGCACGCAGGGCGAACAGACGCTCCTCGATCTTGTCCAGGTTGCCGCCATCGCTGTCCATGTCGGCGGCAAAGCCCTGGATGGCGCGCGATGCCTCGCCCACGTCGCTGGCGGCCTGGTCCAGGACGGAGATGATGGGGTCCAGCTTGCCGCCGGCCTTGTCCGCGATGCGCGACAGGGTGCGCAGCGCCGAGGCCAGAGCGCGCTCCGCCCCGCGTTCGCCCGACAGTTCGGTGGAGGCCTGGGTGAGGCTCTCGATCAGCTTCTCGCGGTGCTGAAGCACCACGCGTTGTTCGGCCAGGGTCTTTTCCTCGCCTTCCTCCGGCGAGAGCTGGTCCAGTTCCTCCACCGCGTGGCGTAGATAATCCTCTTCGGCGCGCGCGCGGTTGGCGTCGGCGGCGGCGGTCAGCCTTGCCTGTTCCACCTGCCGCCAGGCGCGCCAGGATGCAGCCACCTTCTGCCCCTGCACCGCCAGCTGGGCATAATCGTCCAGAAGATCGCGGTGGGTGCGCGGGTCCAGCAGGCCATGGGTATCGAACTGCCCATGCACCTCCACCAGCGTTTCGCCCAGCCGGCGCAGCAGGGTGACGCCCACCGGCTGATCATTCACGAAACAGCGTGAGCGGCCGTCACTGGTCAGGGTGCGGCGGATGACCAGCGTATCCTCCACCTCCAGCTCCTGTTCGCGCAGGATGGCGAAGGCGGGGTGTTCGCCACGGCGACCCAGGTCAAACTCGGCCGTGACGCTTGCCTGTTCACAGCCATGACGGACCAGGGAACTGTCCCCCCGCGCGCCCAGCGCCAGCCCCAGCGCGTCCAGCAGGATGGACTTGCCGGCGCCGGTTTCACCGGTCAGCACACACAGACCCGGGTGGAACGCCAATGTCAGGCGTTCGATCAGGACGACGTCGCGGATCGACAGGGTGACAAGCATGGCGCAGCCGGGGCGTGGTGAAGGGGGTCAGAACAGCCAGTCGACAGCCCGCTGGAACAGGGACGGCTTCTCGCCGCGTTCGCTGCGGTTCATCAGGGCATAGGTGTCCTGGTACCAGACGGAACCGGGATAATTGTGGCCCAGCAGGGCGGCATTGGCCTGCGCCTCTTCCCGGATACCCAGCGCCAGATAGGCTTCGACCATGCGATGCAGGGCCTCCGGCACATGGCTGGTCGCCTGATACTCGTCGATCACGCGGCGGAAGCGCTTGATGGCGCCCATATATTCGCCGGTGGCCAGATAGAAGCGCCCAACCTCCATGTCCTTGCCGGCCAGGTGGTCGCGGGTCAGGTCGATCTTCAGGCGCGCATCACGGGCATAGGGGCTGGTCGGGAAGCGGCGGACCACTTCCTGCAGGTTCTTCAGCGCCTCATACGTCGTATTCTGGTCACGGCGGACATCGCTGATGCGCTCATAATTGCACAAGGCCTTCAGATAGAAGGCGTAAGGCGCATTGCGGTTGCCGGGGTGCAGCGCGATGAAACGATCCAGCGTGGTGATCGCGTCGTCATATCTCAGCGCCTGATAGTGCGAATAGGCCGCCATCAGCTGCGCGCGCACGGCCCATTGGCTGTAGGGGTGCTGACGCTCGACCTCGTCGAACAGCAGTGCCGCCTTCGTAAAGTTGCGGTTGTCGATGGCGTTGGACGCCTCGGAATAGATCTGCTCTACCGGCCGCTCCACATAGGGCAGCTCGTCCTTCTTGCCCGAGCAGGCGGCGAGGAACATGAGGGCGACCGGCGCCAGATGGCGAAGGACACGGGCGCGGCGGTTCGGACGTTCGGTGCGGAGCATCGGCAAGGACAACCAAGCAGCAAGCATGAATGCGGGATGCCTTATAGCACGCACGGGACCGCGACCGCCAAGCGGCAAACGTCACACGCAGGCACCGAAAGGCGCTTTTCGCGGAGGATGGGGGTGAATCCTGGCGGAACCATGGCAGGGGTC
Source organism: Azospirillum sp. (assembly GCA_027483805.1). Taxonomy (GTDB): domain Bacteria; phylum Pseudomonadota; class Alphaproteobacteria; order Azospirillales; family Azospirillaceae; genus Niveispirillum. The sequence continues at coordinate 17,113 of JAIXTS010000102.1, forward strand.
GCACCGTTTTCAGCGTTTGTACGGGAGCCGCGCCGCCTGCAGCGCGGAATCCGGCCGGTCCGCCAACAGGGCCCTGTCGAAGCGACTGCGCAGGGTCTCCCCAGCCGCGCCCGGCTGGAAACAGACATGCAGGCTCTTATCCTCCAGCAGACGGCCATTGAAGCGCAGGCCCGTGCGCAAGGGTCGCAGGTCCGGGTCGGTCGATAACAGGTGCGCCAGGACATTGGCGTCGATCACCACCATGTCCAGCCGCCCGGCTGCCAGCTTGCGCAGGTTGGTGGCGTCATCGACCGCCGGTTCCACCGTCAGGGTGCCGTCGGCGGCGGCACGGTCGAAGGCATCCGTATTGACATACCCACGCACGGTGCCGATGCGCCGCCCGACCAGATCGGAAAGGCTGCGCCATTCCACCGGGGCCGCGACACGTTCGGCAAAGCCCAGCGGACTGCTGCCGATGGGGGCGGACAACAGACATTTGGCCTGGCTGGCCGCCGTCCGGTATTCCGGGAAATAGCCGCTGTAATCCAGCGCCAGCAGCCCGGTGGCCACGGCCCGCTGCCAGGGCAGGAATTCCACGACCAAGACCAGACCGGTCCGGGCCAGCGTACGTTCGACAATGGCCGTGGACAGGCCACGGTTGGGCAGGCCTTCGCCGCTGAAAGGGGGCCAGTCAAGGCTGGATAGCCGGACGGTGGTGACCGCGCCGTCAGGGGCAATGTCGGCACGGACCATCGTCGTGGCTGCCACGAGCATCAACAAAGCCATGGCCACGCCCTGCAGGGTGGCTAGCAGCAGGCTGGGAACGGGCCGTTGCAACATCGCTCACCCTCGGGACGATGGTGATTGTGCCTGATGATGGCGCAAAGGCCAGTGACAGTCCCATGAAAAAAAGGGCGCCGGCATGGCCGACGCCCCCCTGTTCTTGATGATCTGTAGGCGCCGAAAACAGCTTTAAGCCACAGCGGCGCGGTTGTCCCAGACTTCCGCATCTTCGCGGCGCCAGGCGGTGGTGTCGGCGAACAGGGTGCGCAGGATGGCATTGTTCATGGCATGGCCGGGACGCAGGCCCTGGTAATGGCCCAGGATCGGACCGCCCGCCAGGTAGAGATCCCCAACCGCATCCAGGATCTTGTGGCGGATGAACTCATCCGCGTGACGCAGCCCGCCGGGATTCAGGACACGATCACCATCGATGACCACGGCGTTATCCAGCGACCCACCCAGGCCCAGACCAGCCTTGCGCATGGCCTCGACCTCATGCGCGAAGCCAAAGGTCCGACAATCGGAGACTTCCGCCTTGAAAGCACCGTCGGTCAGACGCAGCGATCCCTCCTGTCGACGGATCAGGGCCGTATTCTCATAGATGATCTCGGCCCGGAAGCTGCTGACCGGGGCGGGGGACAGGCTGACGACCTTGTCGCCATCCTGCACACGCACGTCCCGGAGCACACGGATCACCCGGCGCGGCTGGTCCTGCTGCTGGATCCCCGCGCATTCGATCAGGAACACGAAAGGGGCCGAGCTGCCATCCATGATCGGCAGTTCCGGGGCGTCCACCTCCACCACGGCATTGTCGATGTTCAGCCCGCGCAGGGCCGCCATCAGATGCTCAATGGTGCCAATGGTGGTTCCCTGCTCATTCTTCAGCAGGGTGCAGAGACGCGTATCTGCCACTAGGTCCCAGCGGGCCGGAATCACGGCCCTGCCGCCGGGTACATCGGTGCGGACAAAGCTGATACCATGGTCGACCGGGGCAGGCCGCAAGGTCATGCGGACGCGGCGCCCCGAATGGAGACCGATACCAGCGCAGTTGATCGTGCTCTTGAGCGTCTGTTGCCAGGACATGGGCTTGTCCCTTTCCATCAAATCGACAGTAACGCCCCCTGATGCGAAAATCCAGCAGCCGGACCCACATGACCGACCCCTTTTGTCGGGGCCTGAAACGGGGCGCAGCACCATCCCACCTGCGCTGCAATGCGGTACCGCCGGTTTCCGCAGCCTGAAAATGCCAGAGGTTCTGTCCAGGTACAAATCACTCTTTGTTACCGATTGTTACCGGGTGCATCGGTAAGTGCCTGAAACCTATTCATAATTTTGTCTTAAATGTGGCGACACCCAAAAGAGAAGGGGCCGGTCCCCGCCGGACCGGCCCCTTGTGCAGTGCGATAAGTGTTTGAAACTGAACAAAGTTCACCGGACCATCCCTCCGCCAGGAAGGCCCGGAGCCCCCTGGCTCAGTTGGCCTGACGACGCAGGAAGGCGGGGATGTCCAGCATCTCTTCCTCGCTGGGCGCGGCCTTGGCCCGTGGTGCCGGTTCGGTCTGGGCCGCCGGCTGCGGGGCCGGGGCGGCCGGACGGGCCTGGCTGTGGAACTGCGGGGCCTGTTGCGGGGCCGGGGCCGGCATGCGCGGGGCGGCCGGGGCCGGCTGCGGGCTGCTGCCACCGAACAGCTTGTTGAAGAAGCCACGCTTTTCCGGCTGCGGGGCCGGGGGTACGAACCGTTCCGGCGTCGGCTGACCCGTGCGCGGGGCACCTTCGGCCGCGCGCGGCGGGATGAAGGCGTCGTCGCGGCGGGCGGGGGCGACCGGGCGCATGTCGGACGGGCGCAACTCATGGGCCGGGGCCGGATGCGGTGCCGTGGCTGCGGCCATGGCGGCCGCGACCTGGGTCTCGGCGGCGTGCTGCTCCTCGGCGGCCGGGGCCTCTGCCACGGCGGCGCCCGGCATCGGGGCCGGCGTCATCGGGGCGAAGGCGGGGGCCGCTGCTGCGACGCCGGGGATGGCGGCAGGCTGCAGCGCCGGGCGGGCCGGGATCGGGTTGGCCGGGGCGGGCGGGATGCTGGCGGCGGCTGTGGCGGCGGCGGGCGCCGTGGCCACGCGGCGGCCGGACACCACCTGCAGCTGCGGCTGGCCCACGGGCGGACGCTGCTGCACGGCATTGTCGATCCCGGTGGCGACGACGGAGACGCGCATCTTGCCGGACATGCTCTCGTCGAAGGTGGAGCCGAAGATGATGTTGGCTTCGGGGTCCACCTCGTCCCGGATGCGGTTGGCGGCCTCGTCCACCTCGAACAGGGTCATGTCATGACCGCCCGTGATGTTGATCAGCACGCCACGTGCGCCCTTCATGCTGATATCGTCCAGCAGCGGGTTGTTGATGGCAGCCTCGGCGGCATCGATGGCGCGGCGGTCGCTGTCGGACTCGCCCGTGCCCATCATGGCCTTGCCCATCTCGCTCATGACGGTGCGGATATCGGCGAAGTCCAGGTTGATCAATCCCGGCATGACCATCAGGTCGGTCACGCCGCGCACACCGGCATGCAGAACATCGTCGGCCATCTTGAAGGCGTCGGCAAACGTCGTCTTCTCGTTGGCGATGCGGAACAGGTTCTGGTTCGGGATGATCAGCAGCGTGTCGACATATTGCGCCAGTTCGCTGATACCGCTTTCGGCGGTGCGCATGCGGTGCGCGCCTTCAAAATTGAAGGGCTTGGTCACCACGCCGACGGTCAGGATGCCCTGTTCACGCGCCGCCCGGGCGATGACGGGGGCGGCCCCGGTGCCGGTGCCACCGCCCATGCCGGCGGTGATGAAGCACATGTTGGTGCCCGACAGATGGCCCAGAATCTCTTCCAGCTGTTCCTCGGCGGCGGCCCGGCCCACATCGGGGCGGGAACCGGCACCCAGGCCACGGGTGATGGTGGAGCCAAGCTGCACCCGCTTGGACGCCAGATTGCCCTGAAGGGCCTGCGCGTCGGTGTTGGCCACCACGAACTCGACCCCTTCCAGCGCGGAACGGATCATGTTGTTGACGGCGTTGCCACCAGCACCGCCGACACCGAAGACGGTGATGCGGGGCTTGGTCTGCACTTCGACGCTGGGGATACCGAGTTTGATGCTCATCTGGCGGGACTCCTCTGGCGGGGGGAGGGATTTGGGAAAGGGCGGCGGACGGAGGGGGGCGGGATCAGGCTTTGGCTGCTTATCGGCGGGCGCTGGGCCTGTGGCCAGGTCTTCGAGGCATCAGAGATTCTCCCGAAGCCAGCCATTGACGCGGCCCCATAATCCCGGTGATTTCTCAGGGATCGGGGCCAGCGCCGGCATTTCATGGTTCTGCTGCATGGCATAGGCCAGCAGCCCGGCGGCCGATGCGAAGGCGGGGCCGGAAACATTGGTGGCCAGACCGCCGATGCGCAACGGGCGGCCCAGGCGGACCTGCTTGTCCAGCACATTGGCGGCCAGATCGCGCACGCCCGACAATTGGCTGGCGCCGCCCGTCAGGACGACGCGGCGGCCGGCCGCCTTGGCAAAGCCGGAACCGTCCAGGCGGCCATGCACCAGCTCGAAAATCTCTTCCATGCGTGGCTGGATGATGCCGACCAGGAGGGATTTCGGCACATGGTTGGTCTGGCCACGCTCCTCCTCGCCCACCTGGGGCACGTCGATCATCTCCCGCTCGTCCGACACGGCGGACACGGCGGAACCGTAAAGCGTCTTCAGCCGTTCGGCCTGTGCCACCGGCGTGGTCAGGCCGCGGGCAATGTCGTTGGTGACATGGCCGCCGCCCAGGGGGATGCTGTCGCACCAGACCATCTTGCCGTCATTGAACACGGCCATGCTGGTGGTGCCGCCGCCCATGTCGATGACGGTGACGCCCAGCTCCATCTCGTCTTCCACCAGACAGGAGAGGCCGGCGGCATACGGGCTCATGACGAAGCTTTCGACGCCCAGATGGCAGCGGCCGACGCAGGTAGACAGGTTGCGCACCGGGCCGGCGGCGGCCGTCACCACATTCATGCGCACGCCCAGGCGTTCGCCCACCATGCCGCGCGGATCGCGGATGCCCTTGGTCCCGTCAATGGCATAGCCGACGGGGATCGAATGGATCAGTTCGGCGTCGGGCGATACGTCCAGCTTGCGCGCCTCCGCCAGCGCCCGGCGCACATCGCTGTCACCGATCTCCGCCCCGGTCACGGCCGTTTCGGCGACCAGGGTCTGGCTTTCCGGCTGCCCGCCCGACAGGCTGACCAGCACCTCGCGGATCTGCTCACCGGCCATGGTTTCGGCAGCATGTACCGTGGTGCCGATGGCGGTTTCAGCGGCTTCCATATCGACAATGCCGCCCGACCGCACGCCCCGGCTGATCTGGTGGCCGATACCGACCACACGGATGCTGCCGGGGTCGTCGACCTTGGCGATGAAGCAGACAACCTTGCTTGACCCCACATCCAGGGCGGCGATGGTGCCGCCGCGCGGGACCTTGCGGGACTTGGTACGGGTGTTGAGGGCGCCGGGAAATGCCATGTTCGCCACTTCCTCAGGTCTTCTGCTTTTTTTCGGGGGGCTTGCGGCGCAGATCGGCCGCAGCGGCGGAGGTCTGGATCGACAGCCGGTCGCGGATGCGCAGGTCGATGGCGACCACATCCTTGTTCAGCACGTCGTTGGTCTGGTGGACCAGGGCCAATTGGTGCAGCGCCTCGGCCACGTCATGTTCGGGCAGCTTGATATCCACACCGTTCTTCAGGCGCAGGTCCCAGCGGCGCCCGCCGACCAGAACGGCGGCTTCCACCATCTGGCCGATGCTGGGTTCCTTGGCCAGGCTGCGCAGCAGGGCGGGCCCGCGCTTGGGCGCGTCGGGACCGACCAGCAGCGGCAGGTTGGGCCATTTCGACAGGTCGCTGGCCGTTAGCACGATGCCGTCGGCATCGATCAGGCGCATCTGCCGATCCTGCTGCCACAGGGCCATCGGCTCACGCTCGACAATGGTCAGGGCGATGGTGTCGGGCAGGCGGCGCTCAACGCGGGCCTGTCGGACCCAGGGGATCTGCTCCAGCGCCGTGCGCGCCTGATGCGGGTCGAAGGCCAGGATGGGGGCGCCGCGCTGCACCTCCAGCGCTGCCAGAAGGTCGGCCGATGCCGCCTTGTCCCGGCCCACGACCGTAATGTCCTGCACGGACAGCCCGGCCTCCACGCTGGCAGCCAGCACCTTCTCCGTCGCCGTGTGGGTCACCATCTGGGCATAGCCGGTACCCCAGGCCCAGGCGCCCACAGCGGCCAGCACCAGCACCGGTGCTGCGCGGCGGGCGATCTTCATCGCCGGCTCGGCCCAGCGGGGCAGGGCGCGGCGGCGGTTCGCTTCCTGTGCGGCGCGCAGTGTGGCCCGCTTCTGCGTTTCGGCGAAGCGGGCGCGCGGATTGTCGGTGGTCGGCGGGGCGGTGGGCGTCACGCGTGGCATCTTGCATGCTCCACTATCCAGGCGCAGAGATCCGCGTAGCTGATGCCCAGCGAAGCCGCCTGTTCAGGCAGCAGCGATGTCGGCGTAAAGCCGGGCTGTGTATTGGTTTCCAGGAAGCACAGGCCCGTCACGCCCGGCTTGGCATCATCCCAGCGGAAATCGGTACGCGACACGCCCGAACAGCCCAGCACCTGATGCGCCAGCAGCGCCAGACGCTTGGCCTCTTCCGCCACCGCCGCCGGGATGTCGGCCGGGCAAACATGCACCGATCCGCCATCGGCGTACTTGGCCTCATAATCATAAAAGGCGGTGCGGGGCACGATTTCCGTGACGGCCAGGGCGCGGTCGCCCATGACGCCCACGGTCAGCTCACGGCCAGGAATGAACTTTTCCACCAGCACGCGCCGGCCATAGACCCAGCTGTCTTCTTCCAGCACGGTGAAATTGTCGCTCTCGCGCACGATGCGTACACCGACGCTGGAGCCTTCATCCACCGGCTTCACCACATAGGGCGGTGCCATGACATGGCCGGCCAGCACCTGCTCCTTGGTGGCGATGATGCCATCGGCCACGGGCATGCCCACCGTGGCCAGGATACGCTTGGTCAGGGCCTTGTCCATGGCGACCGCGGACGCCATGACACCGGAATGGGTATAGGGCACGCCCAGATATTCCAGCACACCCTGGATCAGACCGTCTTCCCCACCCTTGCCATGCAGGGCGTTGAAGATGACGTCGGGATGCGGGGTCAAGGCTGCGACCAGACCGGCCAGATCGCGCTGCACATCGATGGCCGTGACGGTATAGCCCTTGCTTTCCAGGGCTTCCGCGATGCGGGATCCGCTGACCAGGGACACTTCCCGCTCGGCAGACCAACCGCCCAGCAGGACGGCGACATGCTTCGACCGGTTCTCCATGCCCATCACAACAGTTCCCCCCTTGGCGGACGCGTGGTGACGCGTCGCCATCCCTGCCGGCTCGTCCGGCAACTTTCGCGATAACGCAAGATGTGGTGTGAGGCGGCCCCAGCTGTCCCACAAGATTCGGTGTAAGCGACGGATAAGGGGCCTGCAAGCAGCAAAATCGACGCCTTTTAAAAAAGCGACTCGGGGCTTGGCTACCTGTTGCAGCGGAGACTCACATTTGAAAGTCGTGGTGGCATTCATGACTCACCCCCGTTCGAACGGGGTAGTCCGATCCGGCGTATTTCCCAGCGCAGATCGATGCCGCTGCCGGCCTTCACGCGGGCCCGGACTTCCTCACCCAGCGATTCGATATCATCGGCTGTCGCGTCGCCCAGGTTCAGCAGGAAGTTGCAATGCTTCTCGCTGATCTGCGCCCCGCCGATGGTCAGCCCGCGGCAACCGGCCGCATCAATCAACTGCCAGGCCTTGTGACCGTCGGGGTTGGCGAAGGTGGAGCCGCCGGTGCGGGCGCGCACGGGCTGGCTGTCGGCGCGGGCCTGCTGGATGGCGTCGATGCGCGCCTGGATGGCGGCCGGGTCATCGGGCCGGCCCCGCAATGTGGCGCGGGTGAAGATCACATCGTCGGGCACGCCGCAATGGCGATAGGTCAGATGCAGGTCGTCACGGGTGTAGGTGCGCTTCACCCCCTGCCGGTCGATACCATCCGCCGACAGGATGACATCCACCGTCTCCGCGCCATAGGCGCCGCCATTCATGCGCACGGCCCCGCCGATGGTACCCGGAATGCCCGACAGGAATTCCAGCCCGGCCAGCCCGGCACCCTGTGCCGTCAGGGCTACGTTCAGGTCGAGCGCGCCGGCGCCTGCGATGATCTGCTGCGCTTCGACCGCGACCTCCGCGAAAGGACCGCCCAGGCGGATCACCACACCGGGGACGCCGCCGTCCCGGACCAGCAGGTTGCTGGCCACCCCAATCACCGTCACCGGCACATCGGCCGGGCAATGGGCCAGGAAATAGGAGAGATCATCCTCGTCAGCCGGGCGGAACAGGGCCTCGGCATTACCACCCACGCGGAACCAGGTGCTGGGGCCCAAGGGCGCATCCGGGGTCAGCCGTCCCCGGATCGCGGGGGCGGCCTCTCGCAACCGGCCGGTCAGCGCCTGTCCATCCAGCACCCGTTCCATGGTCAATCGCCTCCCCCAACCGCGGTGGCGTTCAGAGTGGCCAGCTTGTCCAACTCGCCCGGCAGGGCATTGGCCCATTGCGTGATGGTGCCCGCACCCAGGCAGACCACCATGTCGCCGGGCTTGGCCATGTCACGAATCAGGCTCGGCAGGGCTGCCGGGCTGGTGAGCGCCGTCACATTGCGATGGCCGCGCACGCGCAAGCCCTCGACCAGATCGTCCCTGGACGCGCCCTCGATCGGCTGTTCGCCAGCGGCATAGACATCGGCCACGACCACCGCATCGGCGTCGTTGAAACAGGTGCAGAATTCCGCGAACAGGCTTTGCAGGCGGGTATAGCGGTGCGGTTGCACAACGGCGATGGTGCGCCCCGTGCCGGCCATGCGTGCCGCTTTCAGCACGGCGGCAATTTCCACCGGGTGGTGGCCGTAATCATCAATGACGACCACGCCGTTGCTCTGGCCCGTTTTGGTGAAGCGCCGCTTCACGCCCGTAAATTTGGTGTAGGACGAACGGATGCTGTCGTCGCTGATGCCCAGGCTGATGGCGACCGCGATCGCGGCCAGCGAATTCTGAACATTGTGCAGGCCATACATGGGCAGATGGATGCCCGTGATGGTCCGCGCCTCGCTGGCCGCGCGGTCGGTCAGTTCCACGTCATAGTAGCAGCCGGACGTGTTGGTCACGATATTGACGGCGCGCACATCGGCCTGCGGGCTGAACCCATAGGTCACAACGCGGCGATCCACCCGGCCCAGCATGGCCTGCACCTCCGGATGGTCGATGCAGAGCGCGGCAAAGCCATAAAAAGGAATGTTTTCGACAAACCGGTCGAAGGCCTTCCGCTCCTCCTCGAACGTCCCGTAATGGTCCAGATGCTCCGGGTCCATGTTGGTGACGATGCCGATGGTCGATGGCAGCTTGGTGAAGGTGCCATCGCTTTCATCGGCCTCCACCACCATCCACTCACCGCTGCCCAGCTTGGCGTTGGTGCCCAGCGAATTGATGATGCCGCCATTGATGATGGTCGGGTCCATGGCCCCGCCTTCCAGCAATGCGGCAACCATGCTGGTGGTGGTGGTCTTGCCATGCGTCCCGGCCACCGCGATCGACCATTTCAGGCGCATCAGTTCGGCCAGCATTTCGGCCCGGCGCACCACGGGGATCATGCCGGCTCGGGCCGCCACGACCTCCGGATTGTCCTTCTTCACAGCAGACGAGATGACCAGAACGGCGGCATCGCCCAGGTTTTCACCCCGATGCCCGATTTCCACCTTGATGCCCAGCTTGCGCAGGCGCTGGACATTGTAATTGTCTGCCATGTCGCTGCCCTGCACGGCATAGCCCAGATTGTGCAGCACCTCGGCGATGCCGGACATGCCGATGCCGCCGATTCCGACGAAATGCAGGGTTCCGATATTCAGCGGCAAGGCCCGCATGGGTTAAACTCCAAGACGACGGGTGATGGTTGAATAATCATGGTGCAGGCGCGGGGCGATTTTTTGTTCCAGATGTGGAACGAAATCGCCTTTCACAAGGCTCTGCGGTTGGGCCAGGCTGAAGCGGCGGCGGGTCAGTCCGCCCAGCAATTGCGGAAATTCCCGCTCCAGCTCTGCCAATGTCCGTTCGACCGGGGCTGTGTTCATGCGGCGTCTCCGTTCACCAGGCTTTCGACGGCATCGGCCAGTCGGTCGGCGGCATCGGGGATGGCCCAGGTGGCGGCAGCCTTCGCGGCCTGGGTCAGGCGTGACGGATCGGCCAGGAATGCGGCCAATTGTTCCGATACCGCAACAGGTGTGAATTCCTGTTGCGGCAACAGCCAGGCGCCCCCGGCCTCCACCAGCGATTTTGCGTTCGCGGTCTGGTGGTCATCCATGGCGTACTGATAGGGGACCAGCAGGGACGGGCGGCCGACGACCGACAGTTCCGCCACCGTTCCGGCACCGGAACGAGCGATCATCATGTGGCATCCCGCCAGTCTGGCCGGCATATCCTTGAAGAAGCTGGCCAGTTCCGCTTCCACCCCCATCCGGGCATAGGCGGCGCGCGCGGCCTCGATATTTTCGGCCCGCGCCTGCTGCACGATCTTCAGGCGGTAGCGCACATCCTCGGGCAGCATCTCCACCGCGCGCGGCAGCACGTCCCCAAAGATCGCGGCCCCCTGGCTGCCGCCGGTGACCAGCAGGTTCAGCGACCCGCCGGCATAGGGCGACGGGTAGGGGGCATCGCGCAGTGCCAGGATATCAGGGCGGACCGGATTGCCGGTGCGGATGATACGTTTGCCGTTCACCGCGGCCAGGCCCGAAACGCTGGGGAAGCTGGTGCAGATCATCCGCGCCTTGGCCGCCAGCAGCCGGTTGGCCCGGCCCAGCACCGCGTTCTGTTCGTGCAGCAGGGTGGGGATGCCCGCCGACTGCGCGGCAAAAACGGTCGGCACCGAGGGATAGCCGCCGAATCCGACGACCAGCGCCGGCTTCAACTGTCGCAACAGCGACCGCGCCTGCGCCGTGCCGAACACCAGTTCGATCACCATGCGCAATTTGCCCATGATGCCGGGCGCAGCGGTCGCGGCGCGGATACGTTCGACCCGCACATCCGGCAGATTGTCGCCAAAGGCCTTGCCGCGCTTGTCGGTCACCAGAATGACCGAATGCCCGCGCGCGCAAAGCGTGCGGGCAAGCGCCTCTGCTGGGAACATATGGCCACCGGTCCCCCCGGCCGCCAGGATGATGGGGCGCTGTTCCGTCATAGCGCCTCCCCCGGTCCGAACCGCTTGCGGGTCAGGGCCAGCACCATGCCCATGCCGATACCCAGCGCGATCAGCGAGGAACCGCCATAGGAAATGAAGGGCAGGGTCATGCCCTTGGTCGGCATCAGATGCAGGGCGGAGCCCATGTTGATCAGGGCCTGCAGGCCGAACTGCATGGTCAGGCCGCTGGCCGCCAGCATCACGAACAGGCTTTGATCGTTCGATGCGCGGGCAAAGCTGCGCAGCACGACAAAGCCGAACAGGCAGATGATGATCATGCAGGTGATCATCCCCATCTCTTCGCCCGCGACAGAGAAGATGAAGTCGGCATGGCTGTCGGGGATGGACATTTTGACGGTGCCCTGGCCCGGGCCGGTGCCCCAGATGCCCCCCTTTTCAAACGCTTCCAGAGAGCGCGCCACCTGATAATTGTCACCGGCGGCGGGGTCCAGGAAGCGGTCGATACGGCTTTGCACATGCGGGAACAGGAAGTACGCGCTGACCAAACCGCCCACACCCATCACCACGCAGGATGCCACGAACACGATGGGCAGTCCGGCCAGGAAGAACTGGCCGAAAAAGATGCAGGTGATGACGAAGGTCTGGCCCAGATCGGGCTGGCTCATCAGCAGCACGACGATCAGGGCATAAAGGCCGATCACCACCGGAATGCCGGGCACATTCTCCTGCGTGCGGTGCAGGGCGAACAGCCAGGCGGCCACCACGGCAAAGGCCGGCTTCAGGAATTCCGACGGCTGCACCGAAAGGCCGGGCAATTGCAGCCAGCGCGTGGCGCCCTTGATCTCCATCCCGATGAACAGGGTGAGGAACACGCCGAAGGTCGCGGCCAGGAACAGGCCCACTGCCAGCCGCCGCACCCCGCGCGGCGACAGAAGCGACACGCCAAACATCAGACCCAACGACGGGACCAGCACCAGCAGGTGCTTTTCGATGAAGTGGAAACTGTCGGTGCCGATGCGGGTGGCCACGGCGGGGCTTGCCGCCTGGACCAGCACCACGCCGATGGTGGCGATCAGGATCACCGCGGCCAGCGTCCAGCGGTCGACCGTCCACCACCAGCGGCCAAGAACCGAATGATCGGTACGGGAGAAAGACACCATGATCAGACAGTCTCCCTATGGGGCAGGGCCCGGACCTGGGCCGCAAAATCATCGCCGCGCACTTCAAAATTCGGGTACTGGTCAAAACTGGCGCAGGCCGGGGACAGCAGGACAACAGGATGGTCGCGCCCTTCCGACTTGGCCCTCGCAAAGGCGGCCCTGACCGCGACATCCATGGTGCTGCAGCGCGTATGGGCGACGCCGCGGGCCAACAGCCAGCGTGAAAAGGCGTCTGTCGCATCCCCGATCAGGAAGGCATGCGCCACGGCCGGCATGAATTCATCCAGCCCGTCCAGCCCCGTCTCCTTGGCCTTGCCGCCCAGGATCCAGTAGATGGGGCTGTAACAGGCCAGGGCCTTGGCCGCCGCATCGGCATTGGTGGCCTTGCTGTCATTGATGAAGCGCACGCCCTCGATCGTGTCCACCAGGCTCTGGCGATGGGCCAGACCGGGGAAGGTGCGCAGGCCATCCAGAATATCGGCATGGTTGATGCCCACCGCCCGCGCCAGGGCATAGGCCGCCGCTGCATTCTGCCAGTTATGGCGACCGGGCAGGGCCGGGAGGGTGCGCAGGTCGGTGATGGGATGCTGATCACCGTCCCGGTCATCCACCAGCACCCCGTTCTGCACCCCGATGCCACCGCTGACGGGGCCTTCGGCACTGATGCGGATCACCTGGCCGGGAAACTCGGCATCCAGTTCCAGCGCCATCTGGGCACAGTGCGGATCGTCGATGCCGATCACGGCCACCTGGTCACCCGTCGCCATCCCCTTCTGGAAGATCAGCTTTTTGGCCGCGATATAGCCGTCCATGCCGCCATGGCGGTCCAGATGGTCGGGCGTGATGTTCAGCAGGACAGCGGCGTCGAAGCCCAGCGAGGGCGTGATTTCCAGCTGGTAGCTGGACATTTCCAGAACATAGATGCCGTCCGTCCCCAACGGTTCGAACGACAGGGCGGGAATGCCCAGATTGCCGCCCACCTGCGTCGGCCGGCCCGTGCCGGCGATGATATGGGCGACCAGCGAGGTGGTGGTGGATTTGCCGTTGGTGCCGGTGATGCCGACGTAAGTTGCGTCGGGCCGCGCCTGACGCAACAGCTCAATATCGCTGATGATGGGGATGCCGGCGGCCTGGGCCTTGGCGGCAATGGGGTTGGGCGCCGGATGGGTATGCGGGATGCCGGGCGACAGGACCAGGGCGTCAATGCCGGCGAAATCCGTGTCATGCAGGTTGGTCAGGTCGATCCCCGCCGCAACCGCTGCCTTCTGTCCGGCGGCGCCATCGTCCCAGGCCAGCAGGATGGCCCCGGCCGCCTTCAGGGCGCGGGCGGCGGTCAGGCCCGACCGGGCCAGCCCCATCACCGCAATCTGGCGACCTTTCAGATGGCCAAGATCAATCATTCCAATCCTCAACGCAGCTTCAAGGTGGACAGGCCGACCAGGGCCAGGATGACGGCGATGATCCAGAACCGGATAACGACGGTCGGTTCCGACCAGCCTTTCTTTTCAAAATGATGGTGGATCGGCGCCATGCGGAACACACGTTTGCCTGTCAGCTTGAACGACGCCACCTGGATCATCACCGACAGCGCCTCCAGAACGAACAGGCCGCCGACAATGGCCAGCACCAACTCATGCTTGGTGATGACGGAGATGGCGCCCAGCGCGCCGCCCACTGACAGCGAACCGGTATCGCCCATAAACACCATGGCCGGCGGCGCGTTGAACCACAGGAAGCCCAGGCCCGCCCCGACCAGCGCCCCGCAGAACACGGCCAGTTCACCGGTGCCCGGCACATGGTGGATGCCCAGATAGTTGGAGAAGATGGCATTGCCCGACAGATAGGCGATCAGGCCGAAGCAGGCCGCCGCGATCATGATCGGCACCGTCGCCAAGCCATCCAGCCCGTCCGTCAGGTTCACGGCATGGGAAGAGCCGATAATGACCACGATGGCAAACGGCACATAGAACCAGCCCAGATGGATCAGCAGATCCTTGAAGAAGGGCAGGGCCAGACCTGTCCCCATCTCCCACGGCGTCACCATCAGGTACCAGCCGGTGGCGACGGCCGCGACCACCAGCGTGGCCACCAGCTTCACCTTGGACGACAGGCCCTTGGTGTTGCGCTTGGTCAGCTTCAGATAATCATCGCCGAACCCGACCAGACCGAAGCCGACCGTCACCAGCAGCACGATCCAGGTATAGGTATTGGTCAGATCGACCCACAGCAGGGTCGAGACGATGACGGCGATCATGATCATCAGGCCGCCCATGGTGGGCGTGCCCTTCTTTTTCAGATGCGTTTCCGGCCCGTCGGTGCGGATCGGCTGACCTTCGCCCTGCTTGGATTTCAGCCAGCGGATGACGCGCGGCCCGATGACGAAGCTGATGATCAGCGCCGTCATCACGGCCCCGCCTGTCCGGAACGTGATGTACCGGAACAGGTTGAAGATCTGGAATTCGTCCGCCAGGGGATAGAGCAGGTTATACAGCATCGTTATCTCTCGGTTTCCCCGCCTTGTTGCCGGCGGTCGTCCCTTGCGGGTTGTTATCCTGTTGTGCGCGGTCCAGCGCCTTCAGCGCCTCCACCACCAGCGCCATACGGCTGCCGGCGGACCCCTTCACCATCACCGCGTCGCCGGGCTTCACGGCGGCGGTGACGATGGGGGCCAGTGTGGCGCTGTCGGGCGTGTGCGCGCCGCGCTTGTCGGCGGGCAATGCGTCAAACAGATGGCGCATATTGGGACCGCAGCAGAAAACCAGATCGGTGCCAGCCTGCACGAAAGGGTCGGCCAGACCGGCATGCAGGACGGGCGCATGGTCGCCCAACTCCCGCATGTCGCCCAGAACGGCGATGCGCCGACCACCGGTCCCCAGGTCAGCGGCCCCCAGAACGCCGGCGGCGGCAGCCACGGAGACGGGCGACGCGTTGTAGCTTTCATCGATCAGGGTAAAGGCGCCACCCGCGACTTCCACCGCCCGACGCTGTCCGCGCCCCTTGATGGGGGCAAGCCCGGCCAGGGCTTCGGCCGCATTCTCCACATCTCCGCCGGCCGCCTTCACGGCCAGCAGGACAGCCAGCGAATTGACGGCATGGTGCCGGCCCGGCAGGGGGATGGTGTAGGTAACGTCGACGCCATCAATGCGGGCCGTGACGACGCCATGGTCGGCGTGCGGCTCGTAATTCAGCAGCCGGCCGTCCGCCCCCTCATGCGTCCCAAACGACTGGATGCGCGTCAGGCCCTGGGTCCGGGCGGCAGCCAGCAGGCGGGCATAATGGGCATTGTCGCGCGGCAGGATGGCGGTGCCGGAAATATCCATGCCTTCGAAAATCTCGGCCTTGGCGTCGGCGATGTGCTCGACACTGGCAAAGAACTCGATATGCACCGCCTCCACCGTCGTGATGATGGCGATGTCGGGACGGACCATGCGCGACAGGGGACCGATTTCGCCGGCATGGTTCATGCCCAGCTCAAACACCCCGTACCGGCTGTCGGCGGGAAAGCGCGACAGGGACAGGGGCACGCCCCAATGATTGTTGAGGGACCCGACGGTGGCGAAGGTCTTGCCCTGGCTGTCCAGCGCGACCTTCAGCGCCTCCTTGGTGCCCGTCTTGCCGACCGACCCGGTGACGCCGATGATCTTGCCGCCCGCCCGCACCCGGCCCATGCGGCCCAGATCCTGCAACGCCAGCATCGTGTCATCCACCTTGATCAGGCGGGCATCACCCTCCAGACCGGCGGGAATGTCGGCAACGATGGCGCCGGCAGCGCCCTGGTTCAGGGCCTGCGCGACAAAGGCATGGCCGTCGAAATTCGGCCCCTTCAGGGGAATGAACAGGTCGCCCCTGGCGATGGTGCGGCTATCAATGGACACGCCCGTGACGGTCCAGACAGCATCGCCCAGCGCCCTGCCATTGCAGGCCGCTGCCACTTCATTGCCCGTCCACAGGATGTCAACCATCCGACCCACTCCACCCAAAAAATCAGACCCGCTTTCCACGTCCCGGTGATCGGGACCGATCATCGGGCCTCAGTCGCCACCACCTGACGGGCCACACTGGCATCATCGAAGGGACGGACCTCCGTGCCCACGATCTGCCCCTGCTCATGCCCCTTGCCGGCGATGATCAGCACGTCGCCGGGGCCAAGCCCTTCAATCGCCACCGCGATGGCCTGGGCCCGGTCGTCCACTTCCAGGGCGCCGGGGCAGGCTTCCATGATCGCGGCACGGATCGTGGCCGCCACCTCGCTGCGCGGATTGTCGTCGGTGACAATGCAGCGGTCGGCCAGTCGCGCCGCGATGGCGCCCATCATGGGCCGCTTGCCCTTGTCCCGGTCGCCGCCACAGCCGAACACCACGGACAGCTTCCCCTGCGTATGCGGCCGGGCCGCGTGCAGCACCGTATCCAACCCGTCCGGCGTATGGGCGTAATCCACATAGACCGCCGCACCGTTCCTGAGGGTTGCAACCATCTCAAGCCGGCCGCGCACGCCGGCCAGGGCCGACAGTTGATCAGCGGCCTTTTCCGCATCCTCGCCGGTGCCGATGGCCAGACCCAGGGCGCACAGCGCGTTCCACACCTGGAACCGCCCGACCAGCGGCATCTCCACGGTGCGGCGACGTCCGAAAATCTCCAGCGCCAGACGCTGGCCATGCGGCAGGGGTGTCACATCGATGACGCGCAACTCCCGGCCGGCCTGACCAAAGCCGATCACATTCTGCTTGCGCGCATGGGCGGTCGCCGCGATCTGGTCGAATTCCGGGATGTCGGCATTGATGATCGCGGTCGCCCCCTTGGGCATCACGCGGTCGAACAGCATCAGCTTGGCCTTCAGATAGGCCTCCATGGTGCCGTGATAATCCAGATGGTCGCGCGTCAGGTTGGTGAAACCGGCCGCCGACACCAGCACCCCGTCCAGGCGGAACTGATCCAACCCATGGCTGGAGGCTTCCAGGGCCAGATGCGTGACACCGGCCTTGGCGACATCGGCCAGGGTGGCGTGCAGGGCCACCGGGTCGGGCGTGGTCAGGCTGTCGCTGGCCGGGAAACCGGGGGCGATCAGACCCAGCGTGCCCATGGCCCCGGCCTTATGGCCCAGGCCGGCCCAGATCTGGCGGGTGAACTGCGCCGTGCTGGTCTTGCCATTGGTGCCCGTGACGGCGGCGATCCTTGAAGGCTGTTCGCCGCTGAAGGACGCGGCCAGCAGCGCCAGACGGCGGCGGGGATTGGCATCCTCGATCAAGGTCACATGCTCGGCGCCCGCGGGCAGGCTGGTGCCCTTGGGTGCCAGGATGGCGACGGCGCCGGATGCGATGGCCTGGGGAATGAAATCACGCCCATCACGCAGCGTGCCCGGCAACGCGGCGAACAGCGTTCCGGGCACGACCTTGCGGCTATCCGCCGTCAGGTTGGTGATGGGTGGGTCGCGTTC
>JAIXTS010000418.1 GCA_027483805.1 Azospirillum sp.
CACCTTTTCCAGACCCGCTCAACAGAGCCCCCTGCGCCCTTCGTGCCATGCGATCCGCTGTCGAGGGCGATGCCGACAATGGCTTCGTTTCGCATCCGCGAGATTGAGATTAACAGATCAGTAAGGTTTGACCAGAGGCTGTGTGAGCGCTCGCTACGGTTTTACCGGTTGTGGTTTTTTTGCCCTGCGGGATGGGGGGAGCGGGGCCTGTGCAACATTGTGGAACATAAAAGGGCGGTGTGTTCCAGAGGGGTTGGCACCCGACATGGCCCACAGGCGCGGTCTGTTCGGCACCGCCCCTGTGCAACAGCGTGAAACACAAAACACCCCCATGTTTCAGAGCAACTTCCATGATCCCACCGCCCGCGCACAGCGGCGGGGGCCGGTGCCGGGATGCGGACAGGGAAAGGGTGGTAAGGGGCGCAGCATAGCACGGGGGCGGGGACAAGTCAGCGGTTGGCGCGCGCGCTTGGCGATCTGCCACCACCCCCGCCTATTCTCTCATCCCGGCGCACGCCGGCACCCACGGGCCCCATGCCCGACCCTGACGCGGCCAGATGCTGAAGGGGGCGGGCGGCAGGGCGTAGCGGACCGGTGGCCCGCTACAGACAGTCACCAAATGTCGGCTTGCCCGGCCGGGCCACCGCCTTGGCCACCTCTTTGTGCAAAGCCGCGGCACCCCGGGCCCGGGAATCCTCCCACATCCGCATCATATCCGGCGTACAAAGAAACGCAGGATCAGCGCCCATCCCCGCATGATGCCGTTTGAACGCGGTAATCCCGGCCTCATCCAACCCGCCATTCACCGCGACATAACGATCCATGACGGCGACACTCTCCACAAGGGCTGCCTGAAATGCCGGGTCGGCCGAAACGGGACAATATTTACCCACCTCTACAATCGCCGCCGTGATACCCCAGATACACAAAACCCCTACCCCCGGCTCCCGCTCCGCTGCTGATGCGGGTGTATTAACCCCCAGCAGGGTGCCGGCAAGCAGGATGGCAGCGAGGAGAGTGGGGTGGCGTGTGGGAGTGGTCATATGCTGATCATGTCAGGTGTGAGGGCGGGGGGGGGCAAGGTGGGGAGAGGGCAGCGGGGTTGCGCTTAGGGCCCCACCCCAGTTATTTAGTCTGTATCCAAATGTGCCCGTAAGCGGCCATTCGTTCAGACCGGCTATGCAGATACTCATCACAGGTAGTCACGTACTTCGGCACCTTTACGGCTTCATGCTTCATGCTTCATGCTTCATGCTTCATGCTTCATGCTTCATGCTTCATGCTTCATGCTTCATCGGCGATAGGCGGGAAAAAACCCTCGACGTCGAGGGCGCGACTGGGCAGAGACACAGCTAACTCGTCTGTATCGAGGACATATCTGCCGAGCAGAAAGCGTCCGCGCCTCTCACGGATTTCGTAGAACTTCACCGTTCGGCTACGTCGCTCAAGGGCGCGAACGACGGCGAACTTAACCATATGCGAGCAACGCATCCCAAAAACGACCTCCTCTAGCTCAAGAGTGGAGTTCTGGCAGCCACGTGGGCCGACCAGGCGCCATTCACGTTCATAACGCCAATCGATGGCTTTCCGTGTGAGGACGGCCTTATCTACCTTCAGGCGGGCGTCGTCGTTGCCGTTGAGCATCGCGGCCACTACGCTGGCTTCGATTAGCCGGCTGCCTCCATAGGTGACCTTGTGGAGGTCTGCTGCAGCACTGCGCGGCACCGAGTAGCCGATACACACGCCCTTGTGCTGGTCTCCGTAGTGGCTCCACATCAGCGGGCAATCTGAACGTTCAGCTAAAGATACGATTCCCCTGCTGTAACGACGCATGAGTTCGTCTTCGATATGCTGACCGAACAGCCACAGCGCCGGATCATTGAACTCGTAATTGGGGTTGGTCGCGTTGTACCGGATTTCCGCGATTATCTGCTCGGCGCGCCGTCTGCTATGGGCCGCAATGTGATGGAGCGCTTTCGGCCCGCGATACTTAATGGTTTTCGCAGCGGCGCTCATTTCCGCGCTGACACGCTGTTCCACCAACTGCGCGAGAATCTCTGCGAGAGCGTCCTCGTCGATATCAGTGGTCAGAGACGGTTTGCAATCTAGCGGGTCGTTGAAAGTACTGGGATCGGCGAAGAAAAGCTGATCAGCAATCAGCGCATCCAGCGTCAGATTGTTGAACGGGCGGTACTTGTAGAGCCTCTCAGGTATTTTCATTTCACCACTCAGAATATCTTCAAGGGGAGGATATGTCTTTAAAGCCTATAATTGTTATAGATGGAGGTATAGTATGGATTTCGGTGTGTATCGCACAACAAGGAAAACGGCGTGAATGACAATACATAAGGTAGCTATTTACGCTTGAGACCGAGGCGCACTGCGTTCTTAGCGCCGAGTGCTTTAATCATTTCTTTCAATTCGCCTCGGTCGCCGAACTGACCGTTCGGCACCTTTCGACGGTCACCCAACTCGCACGCGAGAACCCGGTCGAACAGCTTGCCGACGCCGAAACTCGGAGAGTTGGGCTTTGGAACATCCACAGACCGGACGACGTCAATGCCATTCGCAGCATAGATCCATACCACCGATCCCTTCTTCGTCACCATGTTCATGCGGCGGCACTGTTCGGTAAGATCGTTCCAATTCAGTTTATCCTTCCGCTTCGCCTGGACCAGCAAGCCTTTGGTCGTCGCATGGCCCAGCTTATCCTCCACCGAGATGGCGAAATAGAGATCTGTTCCCATTGGCTTTTCGAGGCTGTTACTGCCATGAGAGGTAATAGTCTCGGTGATAACGCTGACACGATAGTCCCGCAGCACCGTGCCATTGAAACGGTCCTCAAGCCGTTGGCCAATACGTGAGGTGATGTCCGGCTCTTCGACGAGTCCCTTAAACCGGTCACGAACAAGATCGTCCAGCGCATGGCCTAATGCTTGCGCGATCTTGCTTCTGGTTTCTACATCTTTGATCAACCCAGCCCCCCTTATATTGGCAAAGAAATGACTGGCCGTCGAGTTCAGGAACTTAAGATATATATCATATGATCCAACACACCAGCAGTTTGAGTGCTAACCTTGAATCGTTAATCGATGACCCCCAAAAAAACTGCCCCGCATGGCATTCGGAGCAAAACCCCACCGAGCACTCCAATCGCGCACGACAGGTTCGTTCTTCGGCTAGGTCAGGTCGATTCCGCGTCGGCAGCGGACGGACGGCTTTCGGCCCCGAAACCGACACCCGAAAGGTCCCACCCCTGGTCCTTGGGTCTTGGCTCTCGCCGTTACGCCGCGTGACCGGTGTGGGCGGGTGGCAGGTCAACCTCACTCCACCCGGTCATCGTCCCGTGGCGGGTTGCCGACCCCAGGGCGGGCAAGGATTTCCTTGGCGCGACCGGGGACAGCGCGGGCGGCGCGGGCGGTGAAGTAACGCTCTGCCTCCAGCTGGGCGCCGACGCGGGATGCCAGGGCGGTTGCCACATACTGGTTCAGGCTGACGCCCGCCCTGTCGGCCAGACGGGCGGCTTCGGCCTTCAGGTCGTCGGGAATGCGCAGGGGGAAGGTGCTCATCTTAACCTCCGCAAGACATCGACGGGTCGTTGCTCTTTTAATTCCATCCGGGTGAGGATAGCGGGTCAAGTTTGTTTTGGGCACATTACAGACCGCGCCCCGTTTGATTCATGTCGGCGCTGACCGCGCCTTACGCTGGGTCCCGGCTTTCGCCGGGAAGACGGTAGAGGCGGGTCGAAAAGAGGCGGCGGGGGCGGTGACGGTGTGAAAGAGCGGTGGTGGGTGAAAAGGGCGGTGCTCTCTGCCCGGCCGGACGAGGGCGCCCGCCGGCACCCCCGTCCGCCCGTCCATGCTCACTTCACCTCAACCTTTACGACATTATCGTCGGAGTTGCGGTCGATCAGTTTGTTGTAGGGGTCGATGCCCGCATGGGTGGGGAGCTTGTCGGTCAGGAATTCGATGACCGTCGTGCTGTCATCCACGGGGCGTTTTTCCAGTGCCACCACCTTGCCGGCATCGAACCCGTCATCGCCGGGGCTGGCGGTGAACAGGCCGATATCGATGGGCAGGGAGAGGGGAACCTTGGTTTCCTTGCCCTGGCCATCGGCCTCCACCTTGCCGGCCTTGACCGTCAGCGCCACCTTGTAGCGGCCATCGGCCTGCTTTTCGGCGCTGGCCGACACGGCCTTCAGATCATAGAGCGTGATCTTTTCCAGCGTGTCGGTGATCAGGTCGGCCTTGTCCGGCCCCGCCTCTTCCTTCAGCAGGCGGATCAGGTCGGTGGAGCGGGGGTAGGGGTCGGATTTGTACTTGGTCTCTGCCACCAGACGGGCCAGCGCCCGGTTGACCACATCCTCGCCCAGCTGATCGCGCAGGAAATAGAGCGCGACCGAGCCCTTGCGGTAATGGATATATTGCTGGTTTTCCACACGCGACAGGGGCTGTTCTTCCCGGTCCTCCCCCCCGCGTGCGCGCAGATAGGCATCCAGCTCGTATTTCAGGAAGCGGCGGATCTTGTCGGGGCCATAGGTTTTTTCCATGACCATCAGGGCGCTGTATTGCGACAGGCTTTCCGACAGAAGCGTGCTGCCCTGGACATTGGCGCCCATCACCTGATGCGCCCACCATTGGTGCGCCACCTCATGCGCGGTGACGTAATAGACATAGTCGATCTTGTCGGGATCACGCACATCGGCGATGAAGCCGATGCTTTCCGAATAGGGGACGGTGTTGGGGAAGGCCTGGGCAAAGCTGGCATAGGCCGGGAATTCCAGGATGCGCATCTGCCGGTGCTGATAGGGGCCGAAGGC
>JAIXTS010000048.1 GCA_027483805.1 Azospirillum sp.
CGGCAGATATATGCATCAAACCCTCCCATTGTCATCTTTGTGCCAATGGCAGTTTATGCATGGACGATAATCTTACCCCGTGATGCGGCTCGGGTGGTTTGATGATGTCGAAGTTGAAGTGGTTTGATTTGTCGGACGAACCATTTTTCTTCGTATCTTCTGGAAACCACATCCTTGCCCATTCGGATATTTTTGGGTGGGGATGGAATGCGTGACAATGGGCCGGTAACGAACCGCGAAGTGGAGATGACAGACGGCGATCTGCTTGTGTCGAAGACCGACACTGGCGGCCGTATCACGTTCGTGAATGATGCCTTCATCGCCATCAGCGGTTTTTCGGAACAGGAACTGATCGGCGCTCCGCACAATCTCATCCGCCACCCCGACATGCCGAAAGAGGCCTTCGCCGACCTGTGGGCAACGGTGAAGGCCGGCCGGCCGTGGGAAGGGCTGGTCAAGAACCGTTGCAAGAATGGTGACCATTACTGGGTTCGGGCCAATGTCACCCCCCTGATGGAAGGGGGGCAGGTCACCGGCTATATCTCCATCCGGTCGAAACCGTCACGTGCCGATGTGGCTGCGGCGCAGACGCTTTACGGCACCATCCGGGCCGGTCAGGCAGGAAACACCCGTCTCCATTACGGCATGGCGGAGGTGACAGGGCCCCTGGCCGTGGCGCGGCACTGGTTCAATTCCGTCCGTGGCCGGCTGGTCCTGGCCTTTGCCCTGATGCTGGTGCTTCAGTTGATCATTGGCGGCATCGGCATGAAGGCGGCGGATGATGGTCATGCCCGCATGGCCCACCTGAACGAGGAAGCGGTCGTCCATATGCGCCGGCTGAAGATCGTGTCGGATGCCTATGCCGTCTTCATCGTCGATGCCTCGCACAAGGTGCGTAATGGCAATTTCACCTGGGATGACGGGGTGAAATCCATCGACAAGGCCCATGCCGACATCCGCAGGGAATGGGGCGATTTCACCGGGTCCGACATGGACCCGGATGAAAGGGCGCTGATCGCCAAGGTCACACCGCTGCTGGGGGCCGCCGACCGCACCGTCGATGCCCTGCGCGCGGCCATGAAGGCACAGGATCGGGCCGCCCTGGACCAGCTTGTCCGCGAACAGCTTTACCAGACTATCGATCCGGTCTCCGACATCATCAGCCAGCTGGCAGAAATCCAGCTGGCCCATGGGCCGGAAGCGCTTGAAGAAAGCGCGGCACAACACGGCATCTTGCTCTGGGCGCAATCCGCTATCGGGCTGCTGGGCCTGGCCCTGACCATCGGCGCCGGCCTGTGGCTGCTGATCACCATCCGCCGGCCCATGGAGGGGATGCGTCAGGCCTTCGACGCCATTGCCGCCAACCGCATGGAACAGGTCATCCCCATGCCGGCCGCGCGGGAATTCCGTGGGGTGTTTGCGCAGTTGCGCGCCACCCGTGCCAAACTGGCCTTTTCGCGGGAGGAACGCCAGGTGGCAGAGGCGAAGTCGCGGGCGGAAACCCGCCTGCGTCTGCTGGAAACCTGCGACGCCATCGAAACCGACCTGATCGCCACCTGGCAGGGTGTCGAGCAGAGCTGCCAGCGTGTGGTGGGCGGCATGGAACGGCTGGGCCAGTCGATGGGATCGGTGCGGGAAAATGCCGTGCTCTTGTCCTCCATCGCCGAACAGACCTCCGCCAACGCCCAGAATGTCGCCGCCGCGACAGAGGAACTGGGTGCGTCAGGAACCGAAATCGCCCGGCAGGCCAGCCTGTCCAGTCAGGTAGTGGCCCGTGCCGTGGCCAGTGCCCGCGACGCCCAAAATGCCGTGTCGCGCATGGCCGAGGCCACGGGCGAAATCCGCGCCGTTGTCGGCCTGATCGCCGAGATCGCGGAACAGACCAATCTTCTGGCCTTGAATGCCACCATCGAGGCGGCGCGTGCCGGTGATGCCGGCAAGGGTTTTGCCGTGGTCGCATCGGAAGTGAAAAGCCTGTCCAACCAGACGCGCAACGCCACCGAAGATATCGCCAAGCGGATCGAAGCGGTGCATAGCGCCGTGGAAGGCAGCGTTGACGGTATCAATGCCGTGATCCGGGTGGTGGAGGAGATCAACCATACCGCCACGGCCACCGCCGCCGCCGTGGAAGAACAGTCCGCCGCCAGCGCGGAGATCGGCCGCAATGCCGAAGAATCGGCCACCGGGTCGGCCCAGGTATCCGAAAGCGTGACCCGCATCAGCGGCGATATCGATCAGGCCGGCACGATCGCCGGCGAGGTGGAGGCCCGTGTGGCCGATACACAACGTTCGGTGTCGGCCCTGCGCACACGGTTGCTGACCACGCTGCGCCAGTCGGTGGCCGGTGACCGGCGCGGGCACGACCGTATCCCGACCGACCTGCCGGCACATCTGGTCAGTGGTGGCAATGATCTGACCGTGACCGTGCTGGACCTCTCCACCGATGGCGCGCTGTTGACCATGCCGGCCGGGTTCCGGGCTGAACCGGGTGCCCGTGCCCAACTGAAGCTGCCGGAACTGGGGACCGTTTCCGCCCGCATCGTCGGCAGCAGCGATCTGGGCCTGCATCTCAATTTCGAACCGCGCTCCCAGGAACAGGAAGCCCTGCTGACCTTTGTGCAGCGCCTGGTCAATGCGGAATCGAATTATGTTCTGGCGGCGCAGGAAGCGGCGACAAAACTGTCGACGGCCCTGGGGCAGGCCCTGGCCGTCGGCCGCATCAGCGAGGATGACCTGTTCTCCACCGAATTGCGGCTGGTACCGGGATCAGACCCTGAACAGTTCATCGCGCCCTTCACGGCCCTGACCGATGAACTGTTCCCCGCAATCCAGGAGGCGGCCCTGACCCTGGACCCTTCTGTGCAGTTCTGTGCCGCGGTGACCAATATCGGCTATCTGCCCACGCATAACCGGAAATTCAGCGAGCCGCAGCGCCCGGGCGAGCGGGACTGGAATATCGGCCATTGCCGCAATCGCCGTATCTTCGACGATCGCGCTGGTCTGGCCGCCAGCCGCAACAGCCGCCCCTTCCTGATGCAGGCCTATATGCGGGATATGGGCGGTGGTCAGGTGGTGCGCCTGCGTGAGGTGGATGCCCCCATTATCGTGGCCGGCCGCCGCTGGGGCAACCTGCGTCTGGCCTATAAGAAGTGAACGATCGGCAAAAATGTTGACCGATGGTAGGGAGGCGACTGCCGCGTAGCGCAAGAACGCGGATGCGCCCGCCCGGTGACAGAACAGCAAGAAATCCTGATCATTGTTCAGGATTTCTTGCTGCTGCTATGCCGTCAAGGGTCATCGACCCATAGCCCTTGGCCTGGGCACGCCTGACGCCCCTGTGGACCCGGTCCATAGGGGCTTTTCCGCGCGCACGAATGCCGCTATATGGGGGGCGTGGTTTGCGTCCGTAGCTCATCAGGATAGAGCGCCGGTTTCCTAAACTGGAGGCAGCAGGTTCGAGTCCTGCCGGGCGCGCCACATTTTCCCCTGCTGACCCCATTGAAAACAGGGCTGAAAATCAGCGCCGTCCACCCGCCGCCCGCCGCGGGGTCGCGCCCCAGCCGCGGCGGCTATCCTCGTCGAACAGTTCCGCCAGCTTTTCCATCATGGTGCCGCCCAGTTGTTCGGCATCGATGATGGTGACGGCGCGGCGGTAATAGCGGGTGACATCGTGGCCAATGCCGATGGCCACCAGTTCGACCGGGCTCTTGGTTTCGATCCAGTCAATGACGGCGCGCAGATGTTTTTCCAGGTAGGAGCCGTTATTGACCGACAGGGTGCTGTCATCCACCGGCGCGCCGTCGCTGATCACCATCAGGATGCGGCGCTGTTCGGGGCGGCCCAGCAGGCGTTGGTGCGCCCACATCAGTGCTTCGCCGTCGATATTCTCCTTCAGGATGCCTTCGCGCAGCATCAGGCCCAGATTGCGCCGCACCCGACGCCAGGGGGCATCGGCGCCCTTGTAGATGATGTGGCGCAGATCGTTCAGGCGGCCCGGCTGCGGCGGCTTTCCGGCGGCGATCCAGCGCTCGCGCGACTGCCCGCCCTTCCAGGCGCGCGTCGTGAACCCCAGAATCTCCACCTTCACGCCACAGCGTTCCAGGGTACGCGACAGGATATCGGCGCTCATCGCCGCGATGGAGATGGGCCGGCCGCGCATCGACCCGGAATTGTCGATCAGCAGCGTGACCACGGTATCGCGGAAATCCGTCTCATTCTCCCGCTTGAAGGAAAGCGGCACCGTGGGGTTGATGACGACGCGGGCCAGACGCGCCGCGTCCAGCATCCCTTCCTCCAGGTCGAATTCCCAGGATCGCGTCTGCTTGGCCAGCAGGCGGCGTTGCAGCCGGTTGGCCAGCTTGGAGATGACGCCCTGCAAATTCTGCAG
>JAIXTS010000491.1 GCA_027483805.1 Azospirillum sp.
CGCCCGGTGGCAAGGCGGAGGCCAGCAAGCAGGGCCGGATGCTGGCCGACGTTGCGTCGCAGCCGCAGGCAGGTCAGAAACGGATATTCTGCCGCCAGCCGCTGCATCACCCGCCAACTATCGTCGGGCGAGGCGTCGCAGACGAAGATCGCTTCCGTCCGTCCGTTGAGGTCGGGATCGATCGCCAGCACGGCTGATATGCGCTGCACCAGTTCGGGCAGGATGGTTGCGCTGCCATAAACCGGCACGACGATCGACAGCGCAACGGCGCAAGGGGAGGGCAGGTCAGGCACCACGAAGCTTCTCCTCCGTTGCCTGGAGGGGTGCGGCCACCAGATATTCCCACGTCATCCGCAACCCACTGGTCAGGTCTATCCGGGGTGTCCAGCCCAGATATGCGGCCGCCGCGCGAATGTCCAACACATTGGCCGGAACGTCGAAACTGCGTCCAGGATGACGGTTGGTCGCCGGCGCAAGCCCGATGACCTCCTGCAACGCTTCCAGCAATTCATTAAGGCTGTGACCGACGCCAGAACCGACGTTGAACAGATGCCTGTCGCCATGTGGTTCGGCGGCCGCCGCCAGGGCCCGCACGAGATCGTCGACGTGCAGATAATCGCGCACGACCGAGCCGTCCCCCCATAAATCGATGGGCCGTCCGTTCAGCAAGCGCCCCATGAACACCCCCACCGCCCCCTGGGCCGCTTCCAGCCGCTGTCCCGGTCCATAGATATTGCTGGCACGCAGAATACAATAATCCATGCCATACAGGGCATTTTGCAGACGAAGGTACTTCTCGACGGCCAACCGACTGACGCCATAGGCGCAGAGAGGATCGGTCGGGTGGTCCTCATCGATGGGCAGATACCGGGCGCAACCGTAGACGGTTCCCCCTGACGACAGATAGACGATCTTGCGCACACCCGCCCGACGACAGGCGTCGAACACCGCCAGAGAGCCGAGAATGGCACTGGTCGCATCCATAATGGGCGCTTCGTTGGAGGTCTGCGGAATGGTCGATGACAGAAGAAGAAAACAGACATCAGCGCCTTCCAAGGCCTGACGCAGATCATCGGGCTTTGTCGCGTCACCGACCATATGTTCAACATTTGCGGGGTCCGGCGTGGTGGTGGCCAGCACCGCAGGCGGCGGCACACGATCAAAACTGCGCACATTGACGCCGGTCGCCGCCAGTAGGGCCACCAGACGGGCGCCAATGAAACCGCGCCCCCCCAGCACCACATACCGGCGGGGTGCGGGAGCGGTCGCCGGTACCCCGCAGGGTGGTAGAGTCAGGCCTGTCATGATTGTCCCCCTGCCTTGCGGTCCAGCAATTCACGGTAAAGCCCGGCGTAGGCGGCGGTCATGCGCTCTCCAGTGAACAGCGCCTGATGGCGCGCCGCTGCCCGCCCCCCCATCGCCCCCGCCAGAGCTGGATCATTCCAAAGCCAGTCCATGGCAGCGCGTAGAGCGGTCGGGTCGCCGGGCGGAACCACAAGACCGGTTTCCCCATGGATGTTTACAAATGTGGTGCCGGTGCCGATTTCGCTGGAGATCATCGGCTTGCCATACATCGCCCCCTCCAGCAACGACACGCCGAAGGCTTCGGCCCGCAAGTGCGACGGAAACACCACGCCATGGCACAGGGTCAACAGCGCCAGCTTGTCCACTTCCGGCAGGTGACCAAGAAAGTGGACGTTGCCCAGGCCAAGCCGCGCCGCCTGCGCCCGCAACGCGGCCTCAATCGGCCCCGCGCCAATCAGCACAATGGGATAATCGGCGCCCACGGCCGCATCGAGCAGGATATGCAAGCCTTTGTAATAGCGAAAGACGCCGCAGAAGAGGAAAAACCGCTCTCCCAGCCGTTGGCGCCAGGACGCCAGGCAGGCGGCATCCGGACCGGCCGTATCGGGACGGAGGGTGTCTGGACGGTCGATCCCGATGGGCACGACTGCGACCTTGTCACCCAACTTTCGCAACACCTTGCTGGTCGCCAGATAGTTGGGGGAGGTCGCGACAACACGGTCGACACTGGCGAGAAAGCGTGTCTGCAAGGGACGATAGAGGTGCAGCAACGCCCGTTGGCGAACAATATCAGAATGGTAGGTCACCAGGCTGGGTTTGCGGGTGCGTACCAGGAAATGCACCATGTCCATGAATGGCCACGGGAAATGGTAATGGACAAGGTCCGCAGCATCGGCAAGCTCACGAAAGTGCCGCACGACGGCCAACGAACAGCCGGTGGATGCCAGTTCGACATCCAAGGGGACACGGTGCACATCGTACCCCTCATACCGGACGATGTCGGCGGCGGCACGTCGGGTCAGCGCCAGCACCGTGGCATCGAAACCGTGGCGCGAGGATGTCCGCGCCAGTTGGTTGATCACTTGTTCGGTGCCACCAACCGTGTCGGGCAGGGCGGTTTTGTAAAAGTGTAGCACCCGCGCCATGTCAACACTGCCTCAGAACATGGCGGTAAACGGCGATAGTCTCCTCGGTCGTCCGCTCCCATGTCAGGTCGGCGGCACGGCGCAAGCCAGCATCTATCGCTCCCGCGCGCCAGACCGCATCGGTTAACCCATCGACCAGGCACAGCGAAATATCACCCTCGTCCAAAGGATTCGCCAGCAGGGCGGCACCGCCGGCCACTTCAGGCAATGTCGAGGCGTTGGAGGTGACAACTGGCGCACCACAGGCCATGGCCTCAATCACTGGCAGACCAAAGCCTTCATAAATTGATGGATAGACGAAAAGCCGGGCCCCGCCATAGAGGGCGGGAAGGTGTCCTTGCGGAACGAAGCCCAGTTGCCTGCCCCAGCCCTCGCGCTCCATCGCCGCGATTTTCCGTAATAAGCCGGCATTGCGCCAACCGGCTGCCCCCGCCAATATCAATGGGTACGCCCGCCGCAGGTCGAGCGGTAAAGCGGCGTAGGCATCGATCAGCCGTGAAAGGTTCTTACGCGGCTCGGTCGTGGCCACGGACAGGCAATAGCCACCGTCGTGCAAGCCATATGTCGCGAGCGCGTCGCGGCGTTCCAGCGCCGTCGTTGGTCCGAACGGGTGCCCCACGCCCAAGGGTGCGACGCTGACCCGATCAGGTGCGACCCCCAGGGTGGTGATGATGTCATGCCGGGTTGCCGTCGCATCGGTCAGAATGTGAAACCCGCGCCGTACCGCTTCGTCCAGCATCAACCCGACCCGCCTGACCCGTGTTGGTGGATGCGCCTCCGGGTAGAACATCGTTGAAAGATCGTGGACGGTCACGACGGTCGGCAACCCTGCGCCGGGCGCGAAGAAGTTCGGCCCATGCACGACCAGATTTCGTGTTCCCCGGTAGCGCCGAAGCCGGGCGGAGAAGATGCTGCGGCGGAGATCTTCCACGGCATGCGCAGCGAAGGGTGCCTGCCGCAAGACCGACTTGACGAGCCCCGCGGGGTGAAATGGAAAACCACCCCGCCGTTTGGCGGTGCCGTCGCCCGTCACCGTCTCTTCGAGCCCGGCAACAAGCTGTTCAGGCAGTTTCACGCCTGACATGGTCATCGCCGTCAGGCGTGTTGGAAAGGCACCAGAGGACATGCGGCGCGCCAGTTCCCATCCATAGCGGCCGACGCCGGTCAAGGGGGGCGTGACGGCGTCAGCCAGGAATACCACGTCAATCTGCGCTCCGTCGCCAGACAATCCGTCTATCCTCTCCCTATGGGTCGCCGCCAACCCAAAATTAAGCTCAATTGACTATAGAAAACGCCTGAAGGGGCTGGAAAGCCGGTCAATATTGATCCTGCTGGCCATGAAAAATATTGACTTCACCTGAGGGTATACGTCGAGCGGACTGATTTGTGACCATTTGATGCCGGTCAATCGGGTTTCAGGGCCTGTTTCGAAAGTGTCAGCAGCGCATTATACCTTTGAAGCGTCTATCTGTAGAAGCAAAAATGACGTTTGCCGAGGCGTTCATCACGTTTTTGTTGTCGGGATAAAGATCGGCGTGACCATGTGGGCACCCCACCACTGGGCCATCCAGTCGCCCGGATCGGTGGAGATTGGGCTTCGTTCACCCGTCGTACCACGGCATACTACACATCGTAACGAAATGACGGGCAAACCGGCGACGGACCATGAAGGCGCCATACGAACTCACTCACTGGTGGCTGCCGATACTCTGCATCTTGGTGCTGATCGGCTGGAAGGTTGATGCGACGGGTTTCATTGGCGTTGACATGGCGCATCACTACGCCTTGGTGCAGCGGCTGGTGGAGAAATGGCGTTTTGCGCCTGCGGACGATCTTGTCGCGCTCAACATCGACTGGCAGTCGTTGGGGGAGATGATCCAATACCCGGCCCTCAGTCACCGGCTGGCTGCTATCGTCGGGCAGGTGCTGGGGTCAGCTTTCCTGGGCATGCAGGTCGTTGCCCTGATGGCAACGGCGATGATATGGGCTGGCATCGGTGCCGCCCTGTTGTCGGCCCCCCGCACCTCCGCCTGGGTCGCGGCGCTGGTCACGGCGCCATGTCTGGCTGTGACGACGCTGGTTTTCCATCTGCCGGTTCATGGAGGCGAGGTGGTTAACGCTTACTTCTTCGCGCAACTGGTTGGGCAGGCGTTTGCCATCGCGTGTGTCCTCGCATGGGTGAGCGCGCAGCGGCGGGGCGACGCTGTTGCGTTGCCGGGTCTCCTGATGTTGGCGGCGCCCAGTGCCGTGGCCTGGTTTCACCTGCTGCCCGCCCTGCAGCTGCTGGCGTTTTTTGGCTGCGCGGCGCTGGTCGAGGGGTGGAGGGCCAGCCCCGGTCACCGGCGACGCAGGTTCTTTATCAACGGTGGTTTGACGGCCGCGGGTGCCGTGCTGCTTTTGGTCAATCCCTCGGTGCGGGCAATGCTTGATATTGCCACCAACAATGGTGACCTGCCTTTGGCGCTGCCGGCCGGAAATGGCGTGTTTGCAGCCCTGGCGATTATCGTTCTGGGCTTGGTGGCGATCAATCTGGTGCTATGGCAGCGGTTGGCGTTGCGCTTGGATGGTCGGGCATTTGTCGGCTTCAAGGCATTAATCCTGTTCGCCGCCGCCGCCGCACTACTGTGCCTGGCACAGATCGGCGCGGTGGAGATGGGGATCGGCAATGACTATGCCGTGCGCAAATACATCTTTTCGCTCATGAGCGGCATCGCGGTGCAGGCGGGTGTGCTGGCAGGATTGATCGTTGCCCTGCGTCGCAGTGACCCGCATGCCACCGCCGAGGGTGCCAGGCCGCATGGATTGGCCGTATCGGTCTTCATGATCGCCGCTTTCGCGCTGACAACGCCCCCACACTTATGGGAAGGGGCTGCGACTGTCACGGCGCGTATTGTTGGATATGAACGTCAGATCAAGGTGCTGCGTGACACCCGTGTGCCGGCCGCCCAGGGCCGTTATGATGTGGTGGCGGGGCTTGCCGGGGTTCCGCCTGCCATCTCCTACATGTTTTCCATCGGGTTGATGGGAACGCCCCGCGATATGAATGCCACGGCTATTCTTCTAGGCCGCGAGTTGCCGGAGCCCGACAATGTGGGAAGCATCATCGCCAGCGTTGGGGCGGCCCCCTACGACGTGCGCGCCTGCCGCAGCTTCGTTTCGGCCAGCGGACTGACAATCGTGGACGGGAGTTGTTACGCCAGGGAGCGGCAACGGCGTCAAGCCTGCGAAGGCGAGTTCGATTTCCGTCTCGGCGGATCAGCGGGGAATTTCGACCATCTGCTGTCGGGATTCTCATCGCCGGAACCGGCGGGCCGCTGGACCGATGGCGACGCGGCCAGCTTCCGGTGCCGTCAACCAGAGGGCCTTCGCGCTGCTGTCCGCGTGACCCTGGAGACGAGCGCCTTCCTGCATCCAACCCAGGGACCGAAACGCCAACGGGCGATTGTAAAGCTGAACGGTCGCCCCGTTGCCGAGCATATCTTCACCGCCGACGCGGGGGAGAAGATTTTCGACTTGCCCCTGTCGGTCGCCGACGGGCCGGAGGTCGAGATTGTCATCGAAACGCCGGATGCGGCTGTGCCTGCGGAACGGGGCTTGGGAAACGATCCCCGCCGTTTGGGCGTACAGGTACGCCGCATCCAGTTCAGTCCGACGCCGGCAGGTCAATAATCTGTGCCAGCAGACTCCGGGCGCTGTCGGACCACGGACGCCGTGACATCCCGGATGATGATGGGGCGGTACCCGCCTGTCGCGCGGCCAGCCAGCGGCGCACTGCGTCGGCAAGCTGATCAGGTGTTGCCGCGTCAAAAAACGCTGCATGCGCGCCCGCCACTTCGCGGAAAACCGGCAGATCGCGGGCCAGGATCGGGACCCCACGCCGGGCCGCCTCAATCAAAGGCAGGCCGAAGCCCTCGCCGTCCGATGCGGCCAGAAGACAGGCCGCTGCACCATAGACCTCATCCAGGAACTCATCACTGGCGTCGTCAAGCCACAACAGGCGGCCCCCCCGCTGCGGATGGTGGCTCAGCTTGTCGACAATCTCGGGGATGGTGCGACGCAGGGCATCAGGCAGGCCGCGCCAGCCTTCCTTGCCCACGACCACGAGATTGACATCCACACCGGCTTTCCACAGCAGATCAAACGCCGCCAGGGTCTGCAGGTGCCCTTTGCGCGGCTCAACCGTGCCGACCATCAGGAAACTGGGGCGAGACGACAGCGCCGTCAGCAGCGTGTCTGCCTCGGCGGGGCGGCCACGGCTGGGGTTGGAGTTTTCCAGATCGTCACCCAGATGGAACCAACCGACCCGCAAAGGCAGCCGCCGGCCAGGATCGTTGGCCTGGGCCCATTGCGTCATATCCTGCGCCACAGCGGCGGAAATACAGACCACGCTGTCGGCGCAGCGCGATACAGTCCGCAACCATTCCCCAAAACCGAAGCCACCCGGTGGAAAGACCTGGGGCAGCAGCAGTGGCAACAGGTCATAGACGATGAAATGCACACCGATCCCCTGGGCCCGCAGGTTATCGTAAACGCCGCCACGATCGGCATGTGTCGCCAGTTCACCGATGAAATCCGCCCCCAGCAGAAGATCGCCTGCCTGAAACTCCACCGCGTCATCCGTCGCCCAATCGTCAGGGATGTCCAGCAGCCCGCATGTCCAACGCCGCATGTAGCGGTAATGCCAGACGCCGCCCTGGTCCGACAGGGCAGCCGGTTCGACCCGCCAACCCGCTGGCGCTTCCCGCAGCAACGCCAAGGTCAGTGCCCGCACCACGCGTTGAATGCCGGTCTGCAGGTCGTTGCGGCAGATGGCCGACACATCCACCACCAGTTGACGTGCCGGCCGACGCCGGGGCAGGGATCCCGCCACCGCCTGGGCCAAATCGGCAAGGTCGCTGTCGGTCGGTCGGGGGCCTATGACATCCGGCAACGCCTTGATCAAGTCACGCTCGTGCAACGGGGAGCCCCGGCCCGCAGCGTAAAAAGTCTCGATCGTTCTTGCATAGGCAGTTGCACAGGCGGCTGGGCTGTGTTGGGTCGCCATCAGCGCCCGCCCGCGTTCGGCCAGCAAGGCGCGGCGTGATGGGTCGGACGCCAACCCGTCAATGGCAGTCGTCAGATCGCCAAGGTCAAATGAATCGGCCAGGATGACCACGGCATCCGTCGGCAGTTCCGCCAGCGCGCCATTGGCGTTGACGATCAATGGCAGGCCCCAGTTCAAGCAATCCAGCGCCGCGGCCGAGGTTTCACCACGGGTGTTGGTGCGCAACTGAACGGCGACGTCAGCGGCGGCCAGATAAAGGCAATAGGTTTCCGTGTCGGTCCAGCCGGTGATTGTCGCCTTGCGGTCGCTGGAAGCCTTGATGGCGCGCAGCAGCGCGGTGCCATAATCGCCGGCATGATTTTCGCCAACGAAGACAAGGCGGCTGTCAGGGTGTTTGGCGATATGGGTCGCGGTCCAGGCTTGCAAAACCTCCATGTTCAGCTTGTTGGGGCCGACCATGCCGAAGGTACAGACCAGCAGGCCGTCCTGCGGCACACCCAGCCGTTGCCGCGCCGCCGCCCGGTCGGGCAGCCTACCCAACATCCGATCTGGCGCAATGCGCAGCAGCGGGACCTGTCGCCAGTCGGCGACGGCGTCGGGTCCATACTGTCTTTGCGCCAGGACGCGACAGTAATCATTGTGCGCTACGATCCCTATGGCGTCACGCAGGACAGCGAAATTGGTCGATTGACCTGCTGTGATCCTGGCCAGATCGGTGGCAGCGTACCGGTCCGCGACGGCGGTGTACCCGCCGGACTGGTACAGCTCACGGCTCCACCCGTGCGGGGCCAGCCCATAAATCTCGCGGTAACGCACAACATCGCCCAGCAAAAATTCATGCAGGACGACGACACCTGGCGACTGCTCAAGGAGATCGAACATGCGGGCGTGATAGGGCGAGTTCCCGAAATGATAGAGGATGCGGTCGTAACGGTCGGCGACGGCAGCGAAGGCATCCGACCGCAGGATACGGCAGTGGGCAGACACCCAGGCGTCTGAAACGCTCGACTGATCGGTCACCACGTCAATGTCGTACCATCGTGCCAGTTCGGGGATGAGACCGGCACTGTAATCGGCAATCCCCGACCGTTCCGGCGGCAAGGGCGTGACAAATGCCAGCTTCAGCCGTGTTGGCGGCAGCGGCGCATCGGGAACAGGATCAAGGTTTAGATTGGCCAGATCGTCACCCGGCGCGACCGTCCGGTCGGGACGCAGGTTGGCAAGGAACGCGGTGCGCAGCAGGCGGGCAGTGTCTGGCGGCCACCGTGCGTCTTCAATTGATCGCGGCAGGTGCAGCGCCCGGACATTCTCGAGCCGCAGACGGTCGCCCAAGGCAGTACGCAATGCCTCAACGGGGTAAGGGGTGCGCGCATCGACGGCAAACAGCACATCATGTCCGGCAAAGCGGGCCAGTGCCGCCGCGGCGAAATCCGTCGACAGTTCGTGCGTCAAATCAACGACGATGCGCATGATCGTCTCCAGCCTCGGCGTTGAAGGCCTTGTCCAGTCGGGCGTACAGCTGCCGCGTGCGCAAGCTTGCCGCCCCCAGCACCGGTGGGTCGTCGGTCCTGAAGGATTCACTTCCAGAGGCGGGGGGCGGGGCTGCCGCTACCACCAGACGGCTATGAAGATCCCGCAGAGAGCCGATGATGCCAAGCCGCCGTGCCAGATTGGCGGCCCGGACCCGCAGTGTCGGGTGGGCCAACAGCCGCAAGGCCCGGCGGATCAGCCTTGCCTTCAGCGTTCCCGCCACATTGGACGGGTTTGCCGAACGCAGCAGGACGCGGAAGCCGCGTAACGGTGCTGTGATCCGCCAGGAAAGGCTGACGCGTAATGCCGCCACGTCGCCGCGTGCCGCTGCAAGCTCTGTTTCGGCGGTTACAGCGCGTCCTTCAGCCCATTCAGCCCAGGTGCGGGTTTCCCTTAAAGTGTCGGTCAACGCTTGCAGGTCAGTCCGCAACCGCGCCGCCAGTATCGTGGCCTCATCGCGTTCAGCAACAGCAGCCTGCCGGTCCGCCTCGGCGTTGCGCCGGCAGGCGTCGGCATCGCGGCGGTTGGCCTCTGCGGCACGGCGATCCTCCTCGGCGGCACGCTGGGCGGCCTCGGCCTCCCGACGATCCGCCTCTGCGGTGCGGCGATCCTCCTCCGCCATGTGCCGAAAAGCCTCTGCTTCGCGACGATCCATTTCTGCGGCACGGCGATCAGCCTCGGCCTGTTCTGCACGACGCAGGGCGGTTTCGGCAGCGGCATCGGCGGTTGTCGCGCGCGCCAGCGCCGCCTTCAACATCTCTTCGGCCCTCTCGGCCTGCAGGCTGTTCC
Organism: Azospirillum sp.; assembly: GCA_027483805.1. Classification (GTDB taxonomy): domain Bacteria; phylum Pseudomonadota; class Alphaproteobacteria; order Azospirillales; family Azospirillaceae; genus Niveispirillum. Next base: position 9,814 of record JAIXTS010000491.1, read on the forward strand.
GCCAAGCCTGTTCTGCGGCGGCTGTCGCGCGTTGGGCTTCGATCCGGCCCTGCTCCTGTGCCCGTTGCATCCTTTCCTCGGCCAGGCGGGCCGCTTCGGCGCGCTCATGGAGGGCAGCGGCGTTCTCTGTCGCCGCGATCTCCGCCTGTAACTGGGGGTATGGCTTGAAGGCGTCGAAGACATTGGGCGGATACCGGAACGCGTCGATCAGTTCGGAATGTTCCGCCGCAACGTAGAACCGGTTCAACCCGTCAGCATAGACAAAGCGATAATCGGCACTGAGCAGGATCGCTTCCCACTCGCCATGGGTTTCGCGGCGGGAGTTGGGATAGGTTGCCTCCACCACCGCCACCCACGGGCGGTGCCGGCTGAAATCAGCTCCCGACAGAACGTCCTTCTCAAGCCCCTCAACGTCTATCTTCAGGAAATGGACGTCGCGCGGTGCGTGCTGGTCCCAGACCTCGGCCAGGGTGCGCAGGGGGACGTCATGGTGGATACCTGTGTGCCCCTGAGTGGCAAGGGCGGCGGCGATGTCAGGGCGCCCGGTGGCCCAGCCCTGCAC
>JAIXTS010000014.1 GCA_027483805.1 Azospirillum sp.
GCCCATGGCGGCGCCAGCCAGATAGATGAAGTCGCGGCGGGTCTGGCCGTCGCCCGCATGCATGGTGTCCGCCATACCTCTCATCTCCTCGGCGAATGGACGCGGCCCCCGTCGGGCCGACGCCTTTACTGAAACAACGATATGGACCCGGGAACCGGGCTGAATTGGGCTTGTCCGCCGGTCTGTCCACCCCCACTTACTGCGTCACAGTGCGCATCGGGGGATGCGGTGCGACGCGTGCAGTGCGATGGGGCGGGAAAGGCCAGCACGAACGGAGCGGCCGGAGGCCTCTCCGGTCGCGGATGTTCGATATACATGGCCCGCCAACGGTTGGGAAGCGCATGCTTCTGGACAATCTGTCGCGCTGTCCGGCGTCTGGGGCATCGATCCCCCCGCGCCTGCGCATGGCGGCGCGCTTGCATCCGTCCCGGTTTGGGAATATCCCTGATTTCACAGCGCAGCTGGCGTTCATTCTGTCCGCCGACTGCGCGGATTTACCGGTAAACAATCTGCCCGGCCCCAGGGGCCGTCGGGATACCGAAGGGATATCGCCCTTGTCCACCGCGCCACCGCCTGTGCAATCACTCACCGGCCGCCGCGTCCTGCTGATCGTGGCGGGGGGGATTGCCGCCTTCAAGACGCCCGATCTGGTGCGGCGCCTGCGCGAGCGCGGGGCATCGGTGCGGGTGGTTCTGACCGATGGCGGGGCAAAGTTTGTCACGCCGCTGACCTTGCAGGCCGTATCGGAAGATACGGTTTATCAGGACCTCTGGTCGCTGACCGACGAATCGGCCATGGGCCATATTCAGCTGTCACGATCGGCGGATCTGGTGCTGGTGGCGCCGGCCACCGCCAATATCCTGGCCCGCATGGCCCATGGCCTGGCCGATGATCTGGCGACCACGGTGCTGCTGGCGACCGACAAGCCGGTGCTGGTGGCCCCGGCCATGAATGTGCGCATGTATGACCATCCGGCCACCCAGGCCAATCTGGCGCTGCTGGCGGCGCGGGGGGTCGGCATTATCGGCCCGGATGAAGGGGCCATGGCCTGTGGCGAATATGGGCCGGGTCGTATGGTGGAACCGCTTGCCATTGCCGATCACCTGGTCGGCTGGTTTGCGGCACGGGAAGCGCCCAAGCCGCTGTCCGGTCGCCATGCCCTGGTGACCAGCGGGCCCACATATGAGCCGATTGATCCCGTCCGCTATATTGCCAACCGGTCCAGCGGCAAGCAGGGGCATGCCGTGGCGGCGGCGCTGGCGGACCTGGGCGCGCGGGTGACGCTGGTCAGCGGGCCGGTGCGCCTGCCCGACCCGGTGGGGGTGCATGTGGTGGCGGTGGAGACAGCGGCGGAAATGCTGGCTGCCTGCCGCGCGGCCCTGCCGGCCGATATCTTTGTTTCCGCCGCTGCCGTCGCCGACTGGCGGGTCGAGGCAGCGGGGCAGAAGTTGAAAAAGACCGAAGGTGGCGGACCGCCCACCCTGAGCCTGACCGAGAATCCGGATATCCTGGCCACCCTGTCGATATCGGGTCCGGACCGCCCGGCCCTTGTGGTTGGTTTCGCTGCCGAAACGAATGATGTTGTCCCTTATGCCCGCGCCAAGCGCCAACGCAAGGGCTGCGACTGGATCGTCGCCAACGACGTGTCGCCTTCCACAGGCACCTTTGGCGGCGACCGTAATTCGGTGCATGTCATCCGCGCCGACGGGACAGAGGAAGCCTGGGAAAACCTGGCCAAGACCGCGGTAGCGGCCCGTCTGGCCGCTGCCATAGCCAATCATTTCGAGAACGGAAAGATATAAGAATGTCGGAGATCAGCATTTCCATCCGCCGTCTGCCGCATGGTGCCGATCTGGCCCTGCCCGCCTATGCCACCGCCCTGTCGGCTGGCCTGGACCTGCTGGCCGCAATATCGGAGCCGGTGAGCCTGGAGCCAGGTCAGCGCAGGCTGATCCCGACCGGTATTGCCATTGCCCTGCCGGAAGGGTTCGAGGCGCAAATTCGCCCGCGTTCCGGTCTGGCCCTGAAAAACGGCATCAGCCTGGTCAACAGCCCCGGCACCATCGATGCAGATTATCGCGGTGAGATCGGGGTGATCGTCATCAACCATGGCGACCAGCCCTTCACGGTGGAGCGCGGCACGCGCATCGCCCAGATGGTCATCGCCCGGCACGAACGGGCGGTGTGGTCGGAAGTGGACTATCTGGACGAAACCGCGCGCGGGGCGGGCGGCTTCGGATCGACCGGCACCAAAGGCTGAGGGGACGGGGATGCTGCGCATATCCAAGAAACTGATGTTCGCCATCGAGACGGTGCTGGACATCGCCTATAATGCCGGTTCTGCCCCGGTGCAGTCGGCGGAGATCACGCAGCGCCAGGGCATCCCCAAACGCTACCTGGAACAGGTGCTGCAGGCCCTGGTGCGGGCCGGCGTCCTGGCCGGCGTGCGGGGGCCCAAGGGTGGTTACCGTCTGGCCAAGGAACGCCGCCGCATCACGGTAGCGGAGATCGTGCGCGTCGTCCGCGCCCTGGAACAGGCCACCGACCCCATTGAGGAAGAGGTGGGCGCGGAACTGGGCCGCCAGGTGGTGCGCCCGCTCTGGGCCGAATTGCAGGACGAGGTGATGGCGCGGTTGGAACAGACCAGCATCGAAGACCTCTGCGTGCGCGCCCATCAGGCGGGCGTGGCCAGCGAGGCTGCCTCCAAACTGGATTTCAGCATTTGACCGCTTTTGCATTCCCTCAATCGCCGGGCGCCGCCGTCCGGCGGCTTGGCTTGCGCGATCATGGGGTCGCGGGCGCTCAACGCGCCAATCCACCCGCGATAAGACATCGCGGGTGGGCATCAGCACTTTGACAGCGCCGCCGCCTGCCTATATACACAACACTGACCCGGTATTTCCAATAAATACCACAATGGAGATGTAAAATGTCCGCCAGCCCTGAATTCCGTGGCAAGATCTATGACAGCATCCTGGACACGATCGGCGCCACGCCGCTGGTGCGGCTGAACCGGCTGGCGGCCAAGCATGGCGTCGTGGCCGATGTCGTGGCCAAGCTGGAATTCTTCAACCCGCTGTCCAGCGTGAAGGACCGTATCGGCAAGGCCCTGATCGAGGCGGCGGAGGCCGAGGGCAAAATCTCCCCCGACCGCACCGTCCTGATCGAGCCGACTTCGGGCAATACCGGCATTGCGCTGGCCTTTGTTGCCGCCGCCAAGGGTTACCGCCTGATCCTGACCATGCCGGAAAGCATGTCGATCGAACGGCGCAAGATGCTGAAGCTGCTGGGTGCCGAACTGGTTCTGACCCCGGCCCCGCAGGGCATGAAGGGCGCCATCGCCAAGGCCGAGGAGCTGCTGGCCAGCACGCCGGGCGCCTATGTGCTGCAGCAGTTCAAGAACCCCGCCAACCCGGCCATCCACCGCGCCACGACGGCCGAGGAAATCTGGAACGATACGGCAGGTAAGGCCGACATCCTGATTTCGGGCGTCGGCACCGGCGGCACCCTGACGGGCGTGGCCCAGGTGTTGAAGGAGCGTAAGCCCGGCTTCAAGGTGGTGGCCGTGGAGCCGGAGGACAGCCCCGTCCTGTCCGGCGGCCTGCCCGGCCCGCACAAGATCCAGGGTATCGGCGCCGGCTTCGTGCCCGACATCCTGGACAAGGACCTGATCGACGAGGTGCTGCGCATCTCCAACGTCCGCGCGTTCGAACTGGCCCGTGAGGCGGCCCGGACAGAAGGTCTGGCTGTCGGCATCTCGTCGGGTGCGGCCCTGGCCGCCGCGTTCGAAGTCGGCGCGCGGGCCGAGAACAAGGGCAAGCTGATCGTCGTGGTCCTGCCCAGCTTCGCCGAACGCTACCTGTCCACGGCCCTGTTTGAGGGGCTGGAGTAAGCATTTCCTGATAGGATCGGTGTCGCCCCGGCCAATTGGTCGGGGCGATGTCGTTTCTGGATCATCGCGTTCATGACCCCCGACGCTTTCCGCACCCTGGCACTATCCAACCCGATCAACGCCACCATCCTGGGACGGTTGCCCGCCCTGGGGTTGGAGCAGGCCTATCTGGTGGCGGGGTGTCTTTATCAGGCCATGTGGAATGCCCGCGACGGGCGGGACCCCGGTTGGGGCGTGAAGGATTACGACCTGTTCTATTACGACCCCGACACAAGCTGGGAGGCCGAGGATGCGGTCATCCGGCGGGCCGCCGCTCTTTTCGCCGATCTGGGGGTGGAGGTGGAATTGCGCAACCAGGCGCGCGTCCATCTCTGGTACCCGCAGCGATTCGGCAAGGTGATTCCGCCGCTGGACAGCAGCCGTGACGGCATTGCGGGCTTCCTGGTGCGCTGCACCTGTGTCGGCCTGTCACCGGTGGGGGAGGTGGTGGCGCCTTATGGGCTGGAAGAGTTGGCTGCCGGTATCCTGTCGCCCAACCCGCGCACCGACAATCCGGCACAGTACCGGATCAAGGCCGACAGCTATCGCGCCCGCTGGCCCTGGCTGGTTGAACGAGGGTGATGGAACAAACGCCGCTTTCAGTTGTTACCCCCGCATCGCCGGCTGAATGCCGGTTTGGATGTGAGAGGACATGATGAAAAGACATACCCTGACCCTGGCGATCCCGCTGCTGCTTTCCGCCTTCGCCCTGTCCGCCTGCAACACGGTGGAAGGCGTGGGCAAGGATGTGAAGTCGGGCGGCAAGGCCATCGAGAGCACGGCCAAGGACGCCAAGTAGCAAAACTTGCGCCTCAAGCGCCGGCGCCGCATCCGCGGCTTGGGCGTACGCCGCACGTGCGGCGCGGCGGCAGTCGCCGCCGGAGCAGTTTTCGGTCAATCGAAAACTGCTTTGCCTGTGCTTGCCCCGGCGGGGCGTTGGCGTCATGGTGACCATCATGAGCACGCCCCCCGCCGATCCCGCCGCCCTGTCCCCGCCGCCGCCCACCTGCGGACCGCGCGTGCGCATGGTGCCGGCCGGCGAGGATCGGGAGCGACTGGTCTGTCCCGACTGTTCCTTTATCGCTTATGAGAACCCGAAGATCGTGGTCGGCGCGGTTGTGACCGATGATGAGGGCCGGTTCCTGCTCTGCCGACGCGCCATCCAGCCGCGCAAGGGTTTCTGGACCCTGCCCGCCGGCTATATGGAACTGGGGGAGACGACGGAGCAGGGGGCAGCAAGGGAGGCGATGGAGGAGGCGGGTGCCCGCATCGCCATCGACGCCCTGTTGGCCATCTACAACATCCCCCGCATCTCCCAGGTGCAGATGATCTATCGCGCCCGCTTGTCCGATCCCGCCATCGCGGCGGGGGTGGAGAGCCTGGAGGTCGGCCTGTTCGCCTGGGCCGACATTCCCTGGGACGACCTGGCCTTTCCCAGCGTCGTCTGGGCCCTGCATGAATGGCGGGCGAAGGTGGGGCAGACGGGTTTTGCCCCCGGCACCAACCCGCCGCCACCCGTCGAGGGCTTGTAAGCCGCGTTTCGTCCGGGCACAGTCGCAGCAGAAGCGACCAACAGCCGGACAGAGACAGCATGCGCCGTTCCCAGACCGCCGCCCAGGGCACCATCCACCGCCTGACACTGGACAGCCAAGTGCTGCGCGGCAATCTGCTGGGCGACAGCCCGGCGCGCGCGGTGCATGTCTATGTCCCGGTGGGCCATGAGGGGCGCGACCTGCCGCTGCTGGTCGATATTGTCGGCTATACGGCGGGGGGACCTGCCCATACCAACTGGAAAAATTTCGGGGAGAACCTGCCCGAACGGCTGGACCGGTTGATCGACAGCGGGGCCATGGCGCCGGCGGTGGTGGCCTTCCCCGACTGTTTCACGCGCCTGGGCGGCAACCAATATATCAATTCCGCCGCCCTGGGCCGCTGGATGGATTTCCTGTGTGA
>JAIXTS010000112.1 GCA_027483805.1 Azospirillum sp.
CGGCGTTGGGGGGCGGGTTGAAGGTTGGCATCTGCTGGCGGTCGGCCATGATGAACGCCGAACGGCAGGACAATTATTTCCGGCTGGCCGATCTGGCGCCGCTGGCGTCCCTTGCCGGTGTTCACCTGATCAGCCTGCAGCGCGGGGCCCGGCTGGAGACCTGGGATGCGGCCGGGTTCGACCCGGTCCGTTTCGATGATCTGGACCTGGATGACGATCTGGAAGGGCAGGCGGCCCTGATCGGTGCGCTGGATCTGGTGATCACGGCACCTACGGCGGTCGGTGAACTGGCCGGTGCCCTGGGCGTGCCCGTCTGGCGTCTGGGTCCGCCGGACTGGACACGGCTGGGCACATCGGCCAGACCCTGGTTTCCGACCATGCATCTGCCCGACCAGGGCCAGGGGATGCAGGCGGCGGTGGCGGGTCTGGCCCGTCTGCTGACCGGGCTGCGCCCATCCTGACGCAACAGGGCCGCCGGTGCCGGTAAATCCCGACAAGTCGGAATTTACCGGCACATGCATCAGAACCGGACGTTCACACCGGCCGTGATGGTGCGGCCGATACGGGTTTCGAACAGCGTGTCCTGGCGCTTGCTGTCGATATACAGACGGTTCTGTTCATCGGTCAGGTTTTGGGCCTCCAGGATCAGCTTGATTTCCGGCGTCACATTGTAGGAGGCGGCGGCATCCACGTAGAGGGTGGGTGCGTTGCCCTGCAAATCGCTGCCGGGAGAGGCGGGGATGCCGCGGATGAAGCGGTCGCGGTAATTAGCCGTGGTGCGGATGGAGAAATCCTCATCCTCGTAATAGAGCGTTCCCGACATGGTATTCTTGGACAGGCCGATCAGATCCGCTGTCGTGGTCACGGTCGGGACACCGCCCGCCGACGCCAGGATATAGTTGATCTTGGAGGTGACGCGTGTGTAGTTGGCCAGCACACCAAAATTCGACCAGACACCATCCAGGAAGCTGAACGGGATCTGGGCATTGATTTCAAAGCCCTTCAGCGGGCCGCCCGGCGTGTTGAACGGACGGGAGACGGTGAAGATCTCGCTGGCCACCGTATTGGACCCCGCCAGCAGGGCATCGGGGAGGCCTAGGTCGCTGAACGGCACCTGGGAACTGACCGACTGGATGAAGCTCTTGATATCCTTGTGGAAATAGGCGACCGAGAGCAGGGAGCCGGGGCGGAAATACCATTCCGCCGCCACGTCGAACGTGTTGGCGCGGATTGGGTCCAGGAACGGGTTGTTGACATTGCCGATGCGGGTGACGGGGTTCACGCCGCTGGTCGGCGTCAGCACACCCAGTTCGGGACGGGCCAGCACCTTGGCGCCGGACAGGCGCAGCAGCACATCATCCGTTGCCTCATACACGACATTGGCGGACGGCAGCCAATCATCATAGCTGTTCTTGGCTTCGGAGAAGCGGCCGATCAGATTGGTGGGCGATGTGGTGCCCGCCGGCGGGGCCACTGCGATATAGCCGGACGCCAGCATGTCAGTCTTCACATAGCGCACACCCGCGTCACCACGCACCGGCAGGTCCAGGGCGTTGTACAGGTCAAAGGTGCCCATCAGATAGCCGCTCTTCACCCGTTCGCGCACCCGGCTGTTGACGCCGCCACAGGTGTAATCGCAGGTACGGATGGCGCCGGTATTGAACAGGTCGGCGAATTTCGCGGGGTCGATGGCGGCCCAGCTCTTGGGTGCATTATCGCCCCACAGCCCGTCCAGACCGCCGATCGTCTTGGTGATGGAGGACAGATTGTTGCCGGCCGGCAGCGCCCTGACCGCCACATCGGCGGGATATTCACGCACCGAGGTGACGTTATAGTCGCTTTCGCGGAACTGGCCGCCGGTCTTGAGCGTGAAGCCCTCAGACACGGTCCAGGCAAAATTCAGTTCCGTGGTCAGGTTGTCGGTACGCTGAAGCAGCGGCCGGCCCTGCGGGCTGAATCCCCCCAGTACAGTGCCGTCGGCCTGGGCCGGGGCATAGGTGAAATTGGCCGGGTTGGAGACATCGAAGCCGAAGCCCAGCTTGGGCGTGGTGCCGCCATCGCGGAAATCGATAGAGAAATTGTCGGTATCGATGGCGTCCATGAAGGTCTGGAACCGGCGCTTGCCGTCCAGTTCCGACCGGTTGAAGCCAACCAGCCCCGAGACCTGGAACGCATCGGAGAAGCGGTGTTCGAAATCCAGATTGGCCTGCTTGAAGCTGGAGACAAAATGATCGACCAGCCCTTCGGAGCGGACATCGACCCCGTCGAACAGGCCATAGACCAGCGATCCATTCTGATCGAACTGAATGTCGCGCACCGACACCATGGGCTGGCCATTATTGGTGATGGAACGCGCGAAGGACACGGCGGCGATGTAATTGTCGCGACGGGTCACGTCGAAGCGGGAATAGAGCGTGTCGATGGAGATGTCGGTATCTTCATCGGGCTTGTACTGGAAGGTCAGGCTGGCGCCCACGCGTTCCTGATCCTGCGTGGAATTCAGGTAGCGCGGCAGGCGCGGCAGGAAGGCCCCGGAACCGGGTGTGTTGGGCAGGTCGGCACGGCGCAGCCCCTGGATGGTATTCCAGGCGGCAAGCGTGCCGGTCCGTGGATTGTTGGTAGAGCACATTGTGTCCGTCGTGCCCTTGGCCGCGGAGACGGCAGGGTAGACGGGCGTGACGCCGATGGGCGCGCAGAACAGGCCGTTGGCATTGGCCGACAACAGATCGACGGCGGAATAACCGACCTCGCGGATATTGCGCTGCTGATAGGACAGCGAGCCCAGGACGCCAAACTGCCCCTCATCGCCGAATTTCTGTGACACCAGAACCGACCCGCGCGGGTCCACCTTCTTGGACACGCCGTTATAGACACCCTTGGCCGTGGCCGAGAGCACGCTGTCTTGGCGGAAGTCGAACGGCTTAGGCGCATTCAGATCGACCGTGGCGCCCAGCGAGCCTTCTTCCACATCGGCCGACGGCGTCTTGCGGACGGCCAGGGCGGAGAAAATCTCGGTGGAGAATACGTTGAAGTCAAACGACCGCCCCGCATTGCCGGCACCATAGATGTCGGACGATCCGGTCTGCGAGGTGCCTTCCATGCCGTTGACCCGCACGCGGGTGAAACCGGCGCCCAGGCCGCGCACGGAGATGTTGCGGCCTTCGCCACCATCACCGCGCGCCAGGGCCACGCCGGGCACGCGCTGCATGCTTTCGGCCAGGTTGCTGTCGGGGAACTTGCCGATATCCTCGGCCACGATGGCATCGACCGCGGCGGCTTCGTTGCGCTTCAGGTTCAACGCGCTGTTCAGGGAGGCGCGGAAGCCCGTGACGATGATTTCTTCCAGCGCCCCATCCGCTGCGGCGGGCGGCGTCGTGGTTTGCGCGGCGGCGGGCAGGGCTGCTGACAGGGCGATGCCCAGGGCCAGCAGGGACGCATCCAGGCGCCGCAACGTGTAGGCACGGTTCTTGATCATTTCCATTTTCCCTATGAAAGTTCCTTGAAACGGTCCCTTGTGCTGGAACCTTGTCCGGATTGTTTTTGTGGCTTCCACTCCAACCGCCCGCCCCGAGCGACGGGCTTCACGGCGGCACCCGATCAGATCAGGGGGGCGGCGATCAACGATGCGGCCGCTGTCGGGCGCTGACCGCGAAATCCTGCGGGTCTCTGTCCGGTTTTCCGCTGCCGGTGGGCACTACCTGGCTGACCATCTGTTCCTCTCCCTGTTTTTGATACCGGTGTCTGCCCATTTGGGTCTTGCTGTCACCGGTCCGTTTTTTAACTCGTCACATTAGTATGATTAATTCTAGGAATGTAAAGCCCGAATCCTCGCTCAAAAGATGAAAGGAGAATGCAATATTATACATAATAAATGATGCACAATACCAGATGTTGGGAATTTGTTTGGCAATGAATGTTGCCATTGTCAGGCAAAACCGAAATCTACACTCGTACTGCCGGAAAAGTATGATCCGGTTACTGTACGCGATCTGACCAGACAGCTAACCAATCGGGGATGCGAAAAATATGATTAATCATTGCATCCCATATTGTGCGATGTAATATCATATAATATGAGATGTCAAGGGCGACTTCCTGATGCGTCGATACCGGTGTCAAACCGGCAGTCATTGAGGTGGGATAGGGCCACTGCGACGGCCCTGCCGCCAGCAGGCTGATAACAAGGCCAACCGGGAAAGGCGGCCGCTCCCTTGGGCAATGGAACATGCGCAAGCCATCTGCCGGTCGCCGACCGGGGCAAGCGGGTCTTTATCGGGCTGGACGGCGTCATGGAACGCAGGCGTCTTGATCAAGGGCAGGCATGTTGGCCACCGCCCCAACGGCTATGCCAGCGTCCGCAAGGAGATAACGGACCATCTGAAGATGAAGGGGGCGAATGTCATCGCCGTGCGCGCCGACACCTCGCATCAGCCGGACGCCCGCTGGTATGCGGGTGGGGGGCATAAACCGGCATGTGCGGCTGCTGCTGACGGGCTGAAACCCGCCCGCGCGACCATCATGGCCGGGTCGTGAGGCTGTTCAGGCGGCACTGACTTTTTTGACACTCACCGCCGCCCAGCCGGGCGCATGAGCCACGGCATCCCCGACCAGGATCAGGGACGGGGCGCCGGGTTCCGTCAGGGCCGGCGCCATGGGCAGGTCGGCAATGCTGGCGAACCGTACCTCCACGTTGGGCCGGCAGGCATTGGCAATCAGCGCGGCGGGCGTGTCAGGCGGCAGCCCACCCGCGATCAGGCTGGACGCAATATCGCCCAGCCGGTCGCGACCCATATAGAGCGCCAGCGTCGTCGCGGGGTCGGCCAGTTGGGTCCAGTCGATGCCGTCGGTCTCTGACGATGTGCGGCAATGGGCCGTGACCACACGCATTGACCGTGCGACGCCGCGGTGGGTCAGGGGCAGGCCCAGCTGTGCCGCCGCGCCTGAGGCCGCCGTGATGCCGGGGATGACCGTCACGGCCACACCGCGGCTGCGCAGGAATTCTGCCTCCTCCCCCGCGCGGCCAAAGATGAACGGGTCCCCGCCCTTCAACCGGACCACACGCAACCCCTTCCTGGCACAGGTCGCCAGGAGTCGATTGGTGAATTCCTGCGGCACGGACCGGCAGCCTGCGCGTTTGCCCACCGATACCAGCCGCGTTTCCCGTCGCGCCAGCGACAGGATGCTGTCAGGCACCAGCGCGTCATGCAGGATGATATCGGCAGAGCCAATGGCGCGGGCGGCATGCAGGGTCAGCAGGCCCGGGTCGCCGGGGCCGGCCCCGACCAGGGTCACGGCCCCGCCCTGATCCCGCCCGCCTGCGATGAAGCGCGACAGTTCGGCCATGATCTCTTCAAAGGCCCCGTCCTCGTCCATCGCCATCAACCGGTCGGCATGGCTGCCAGACAGGACGCGATCCCAGAAACGCTGCCGGTCGCGGGTGGTGGACAGGGCCTCGCGCACGCGGCCCCTTGCCCGCTGTGCGGCCCGCGCCAGGCTGGCATAGCCGGCGGGGATCGCCGCCTCCAGTCGCTGGCGGATATTGCGGGCGAGCGCCGGGGCCCCGCCGCCGGTGGAGACGGCGACGATGACGGGGGAGCGGTCCAGAATGGCCGGCACGGTGAAATCGCACTGTTCCGGCACATCCACGACATTGACCAGCACATTGCGGGTGAAGGCGGCAGAGCGGATACGGTCGGTCAGGTCGGGATCGCCCGACCCGTCAATGGCGATGATTGCCCCGTCCAGCAATTCCGGCCGGAATTCCGTCTCCCGCCGTCGGATGGAACCGCCTTCCAACAGCTCCAGCATCTCCTCCCCCACCTCCGCCGCCAGCAAATGGATATCGGCCCCGGCACGGACCAGCAGGCGGGCCTTGGACGCCGCCGCGTCACCGCCGCCGGCCAGCAGGACGGTGCGGCCCCGCAAATCCAGGAACACGGGGAAAGAGGGCATGGGGCTTGCCGGATCAGGCCGCGACGACAGGTGCAGCATGGCGAAGGATCTCCTTGATCTCGGGAAGACAGGAACCACAACCGGTGCCGGCGGCGGTGACGTTGCCGATATCGGCGACCGAACAGGCCCCGCTCGAACGGATGGCGGCGGCAATCTTGTTGCGGCCCACCCCATGGCAGGAACAGATGATGGGACCGTCATCCGCCGCCTCATTCTCCGGCGCGCGGCCGGCCAGCAGGCGGGCGCGGTCCAGGGCTGTCAGGGCCGGTTTGGCGAACAGGGCGGACAGCCAGTCGCGTGAGACATCCGGCCGTTCGCGGGCCAGGAACAAGGCGGCGATCAACCGCCCCTCCTTCACCCAGGCGCGGCGCGTGATGTCCCGCGCGGGGTCGGTGAAGTCCAGAACCTCACAATCCGCCAGGCCGGACAGGGCAGGGGCGCTATCGCCGGCTAACTCAAAGATCCGGCATGCGCCCGCTTCCTGCCGCACCCAATAGGGGATGGCGGACAGGTCGTGCGGACGGGTGGTGAAGAACAGGCCGGCCCAGGCCGTGATGAACCGTTCCACCCGCACGGGGATATGCTTGCTTTCCGGCTGACCCGACACCGGATCGGTATGCGGTGCAATCAGGCGGCCAATGCCCCCTCTGGCCGACAGCGTGTCGGACCAGTGCATAGGGATAAAGACCTGGCCCGGCCGTTGCGCCTCGGTAATCGCCACCCGCAGTATCGCGTCGCCCTGCAAACTGATCACCCGGGCCAGTTCGCCATCCAGAAGGTCGGTGGCCTGTGCGTCGGTCGGGTGGATTTCCAGCAGCGGTTCCGGGCGGTGGGCCGACAGGCGGGCGGACAGGCCCGTGCGTGTCATCGTATGCCACTGATCCCGGTACCGCCCGGTATTGGCGATCAGGGGGAAGCGCAGGGAGGCGCGTTCGACCGGCGGGATGTGCCGCACGGGCCACATGCGGGCGCGGCCATTGCCATGGGTGAAGCGGCCATCTTCATACATCCGTGCGGTCCCGCGCGCAGCCCCCGCCGGCATCGGCCATTGGAAGGGCTGCATGCCGGCATAATCCGCCTCTTTCATCCAGCCCCAGGCCGCGATGTCGAAGGCGCGCAGGCCGTCATTCTCAAAGCCGGACAGGATGGCATGTTCGCGGAACACCTCTGCCGCTGTGCGCCACGCAAAGGCCGGGGCGAAGCCCATCCTTGCCGCGACCTTGGACATGATCCACCAGTCGGCCTTGGCCTCTCCCGGTCCGTCGCGGAATGGGCGCTGCCGGGAAATACGGCGTTCGGAATTGGTTACGGTGCCGTCCTTTTCGCCCCAACCCAATGCGGGCAGCCTGATATGGGCATAATCCAGACTGTCGGTGCGGCCCACAATGTCTGACACGATGATTGTGGGGCACAGGCGCAGGGCTTCGCGCACCAGATCCGCCTCAGGCAGGCTGACGGCCGGGTTGGTGGCCATGATCCACAGGGCCTTGATCCGGCCTTCCCGCATGGCGCGGAACATGTCCACGGCCTTCAACCCCTGGCCGCCCTTCAGGGCCGGGGCGTTCCAGAACCGGCGCAGCCGATCCACATCCGCCGGATCGTCGGGGTTCATGTGGGCCGCCAGCTGGTTGGCCAGCCCGCCCACCTCCCGCCCGCCCATGGCGTTGGGCTGCCCGGTGACCGAAAACGGGCTGGACCCCGGCTTGCCCACCCGGCCCGTGGCCAGGTGACAGTTGATAATGGCGTTGACCTTGTCGGTCCCGCGCGATGATTGGTTCACCCCCTGGCTGAAGACGGTGACGGTGCGCGGGGTGGCGGTGAACCAGTCATAGAAGGTGGCAAGATCGACCGGGTCCAGGCCGCAGGTCGCCGCCACATCGCCCGCATCCCCTGCTGCCGCTTCCAGGGCCGCCTCCAGCCCCGTGACATGGCGCATAACATAGTCACGGTCGATGGCATCCACCCGGTCCAGATGCGCCAGCAAACCATTAAACAGGGCCACGTCGCTGCCGGGCTTGAGGGCCAGATGCAGGTCGGCCAGATCGGAGCTGGCGGTGCCACGCGGGTCGATCAGGACAACGCGCGTGCCCCGGTCGCGCTTGGCGCTGCGCAGCCGTTGGGCCAGCACCGGGTGACACCAGGCAAGGTTGGAGCCGACCAGGATCACCAGATCGGCAATCTCCAGATCCTCATAACATCCCGGCACCACATCCGCCCCGAAGGCCCGTTTATGCCCGGCCACGGTGGAGGCCATGCACAGCCTTGAGTTGGTGTCGATATGCGGGCTGCCGATGAAACCTTTCAGCAGCTTGTTGGCGACATAATAATCCTCCGTCAGCAACTGGCCGGAGACATAGAAGGCGATGGCGTCGGGGCCATTTTCGGCCAGGGTCGCCGACAGCCGCCCCGCCACCGCCGCAATCGCC
>JAIXTS010000109.1 GCA_027483805.1 Azospirillum sp.
CGGGCGGCGGCGGCGGCCAGATCCGGGTTGGCCTTGCGCGCATCGGCCAGCAGGGACACCAGCTCTGCCGAACCGAAGCCCCCCCACCAGTCGGCGGCGGGCCACGGGGTGGCGCTGGCCTCCTTATCGGCCTGCTGCCACGCCTTGGATGGAGCCACGGGACTGGCAACGGTGCCGTAATCGCCTTGGGCACAGCCCGACAGGATGGTGCCGGACAGCAGCAGCGACAGGATCAGGCGCGGGGATCTGACGATCATTCGGGGGATCATCCGGAAAAAGGGGTCAATCGGCGGCCAGGGCCACGACGGGATCCAGCAGTGCCGCCCGACGGGCAGGCGTGTAGCCGAAGATCAGCCCCGTGGCGAAGGCGCAGGAGAAGGCAAGAAGCATGGGCGGCAAGGTCAGCTGGATATCCACCTTGAACAGCGTGAGGAACAGGGAGATGCCGATGCCCAGCACCACGCCGATCACACCGCCCAAGGCCGACACCAGAAGCGCCTCCAGCAGGAATTGCTGCATCACATGGCGGGCGCGGGCGCCGGTGGCCATGCGGATGCCGATCTCCCGCGTGCGTTCCGTCACATTGACCAGCATGATGTTCATCACGCCGATCCCGCCGACTAACAATGAAATGGCGGCGATGGAGCCCAGAAGGATGGTCATTGTCTCGCGCATCGCCGACAATGTGTCGATGAAGGACGCGGTATTGCGGATCTGGAAATCTTCCGCCTGATGGCGCGTCGTCAGCAGGGTGGTGATCAGGGCCTGTGTTTCATCAATCAGGGCCAGATCATCGACCAGCACGGTAATGGTGCGCAGGTCGCGCCGCCCGAACAGGCGGTAGGAACCCGTGGTCAGGGGCACAAAGACCACATCATCCTGGTCCTGGCCCACCGGGCTGGCACCCTTGGGCGACATCACGCCGATCACCTGGAACGGTGCATTGCGCAGCAGGATGTAACGGCCCACCGGGTCCTGTCCGGGGAACAGGATATTGGCCACCGTCTGGCCGATGACGGCCACAGGCGCATACTGGTCCATCGCCTCCTGGTCAAAGAAGGTACCGCTGGCCGGCTCCCACGACCGGGCCATCAGCACATCCGGGCTGGTGGCCGTGATCTGCGTCTGATAGTCCAGGTTGCCGGCCCGCGCCGTCATCCCGCCCGTAAATTCGGGCACGGCCACCACCACATTCGGCACTTTGGCGATGGCCGCGGCATCGCCGGGTATCAGCGTCGCGACGCCATTGGCATTGCGCTGTCCGGGCGCACCGGGGCGGATGACCAGCAGGTTGGTTCCCATGGCGCTGATCCGCTCCACCATCGCCTTCTGGGAGCCATTGCCCACCGCCAGCATGGTGACCACCGATGCCACGCCGATGACGATGCCCAGCAATGTCAGGATGGTACGGTACAGGTTGGCCGACAGGGCACGGCGGGCCATCATGAAGGCTTCCACGACCTCCTTGGCGGTCCAGCCCGTATCCTGCCCTTCTTCGGGCACCTCGATGGTGCGGGCCGCTACGGGTGGCGGCGGCGCACCCTCGGCCAGGGCGCGGGGCGTCGGGCCGTCGGCCACGATCTGCCCGTCCTTGATCTCCACCAGACGGCGGGCATTGTTGGCCACGTCGCGGTCATGGGTGATCAGGATGACGGTATGCCCCTTGGATGCCAGATCGGACAGAAGGCGCATCACCTCCTCCCCGCTGCGGCTGTCCAATGCGCCCGTCGGTTCATCGGCCAGGATGACCTGACCACCATTGACCAGGGCACGGGCGATGGACACGCGCTGCTGCTGCCCACCGGAAAGCTGGCTGGGTCTGTGGTCCATGCGCTCGGAAAGGCCAAGCGCGTCCAGAAGCTCGACGGCACGGTCGCGCCGGGCCTCCCGGCCCATGCCGGCATAGATGGCCGGCACTTCCACATTTTCCACCGCCGTGGACATGGGGATCAGGTTGTAGGACTGGAACACGAAGCCGAACGCTTCCCGCCGCAACAGGGCCAGCATGTCGCGATCGAAGGTGGAAACATCGCGCCCATCGAACAGGTACTGACCCGTTGTCGGCCGGTCCAGGCAACCCAGAATGTTCATCAGGGTCGATTTGCCCGACCCTGACTGCCCCATGATGGCGACGAATTCCCCCGGATGGATCTTCAGCGAGATGCCTTTCAGCACCTGTACCGCCATTTCTCCATTGGAATAAGTCTTGGTGATATCCACCAGTTCGATCAGGGGGATGGCGTTGCCGCGCTGTTGGTTCGTGCTCATAGCATCCCCGGCGGACGCATGCGCTGCATGTTCTGCTGCTGCTGTTGCTGCTGGGCCTTCAACTGGCCGGCTGACGGCTTGCGCCCCACCACCACCTGATCGCCTTCATTCAGGCCGGACACCACCTCCGCACTCACCCGGTCGCTGACGCCGATCATGATGCGGCGCTCTTCCAGGGTCCCGTCGGGTTTCAGCACCTGCACCATGCGCGGCCGTTCACGCTGTCCGGTACCCTCACCCGGCGGGGCACCCGCCGGGGCGGCGCCGTCACCGCGGCGGCGTTCACCAGTGGCACCGGCCGGCGGCTGGCCCCCCTGTGCAGGGCCGGTTGCAGCCGCCCCCGCCTGCGGCGCGGCGCCGGCCTGGTTGCCGCCGGGCGGGCGCATGGGCGGGCGCTGGAAGGCCGCAACGGGAACGCGCAGCACATTCTCGGCGGCGGCGACGACAAAGAATGTCTGCGCCGTCATCTGGGTCATCAACTCCCCGCCGGTATTCTCGACATCATACAGCGCGTTATAGAGGACGACATTGTTCACCACTTCCGGTGTCGGGTTGATCTTGGCCAGGGTGCCGCGCCAGCGGCGGTCAGGACGGCCCAGAGTGGTAAAATAGGCCGGCATACCGATGCGCAGGCGCGAGACATCGGCCTCCGACACCTGCGTCGTCACCGTCATCACCGACAGATCGGCGATGCGCAGAATGATCGGTGCCGACTGGTTGGCGTTCAGGGTCTGGCCCTGCTTGGCATTCTGTGACACGACCGTGCCCGACATGGGGGCATAGATCTTGGTATAGCCCAGGTTCGCCTCATCGCCGCGCAGGGTGGAGTTTGTCTGGCGGATCTGGGCGTTCACGGCCTTCACTGCCGCCTCTGCGGCGCGCAGGGTCTTCTCAGCGTTCTGGAACGCATCCTCGCTGGTGGCGTTCTCGGCCAGCAGGTTTTTCTGCCGCTTGTATTGCTGCTGCGCCAGGGCCAACTCGGCCTCCCGCTGTGTCAGCTGCGCGCCCAGATTCTCCAGCTGCGCCCGGTTCGCCTCCACCCGCGTCTGATAGACGGTGGGATCGATCTCGGCCAGAAGATCACCCTGGTTTACCTCCTGGCCGATCTCCACCAGCACCTTGCGCAGCTGGCCCGACACTTGCGTGCCGACATCCACGTAATTGCGCGGCTGCAGGTTGCCGACCGCCGTCACATTATCTTCGATATTGCCGCGGTCGATGGCCGTGGTCAGAACATCGGACGCGGCATCGCTGCCTGATGAACCGCCCGCCTGCCACCAGTAGACACCGGTGGCAATGGCCAGAACCCCCAACCCGATCAGGATGTTGCGGGGGCGGAACAGGCTGGGTTTCCGACGACCGCCGGGCGGCTTGGCGTTGGCCTTGGTCGTGACTTGCGCGGCAGGTTGCATCATCGCTTCTTTGGCAGGACAGGTTGGCGTACCCCCTTATACGCCGCACTGCGGCAGACCCTGCGGCGAAAAATGTTTAAATTTTTGTCACGAAAGGTCACCGGCACATCCGGCGCGTGCATGGCCGCCTTACAGCGCCCGCCCCCGCAAAGGGTGCACGGGCAGAAAAACGGCCCGGATCGGCCGCTATGAACCTGACAGAATTTGCGAAGAACAGGGGGGGGGCCGATGGTCTGGCGGCGCGGACTGATCAGCCCGCGCCACGGTCCTCCGCCACGACGCCCTCGCCCTCGCCCTCCTGCAGGCGCGCGGCGGCTTCCGCCAGAACGCGATAGCGGCGGGCGGAAAAGGGGATGGAGGCGATATAGACCAGCCCGACCGCCGACAAGGTGGCCCAGGGTGCGCTGACCAGGGCCGCGGCGGCCGCCCCGACCCCCAGCAGCACGAACACGACATAGCGCTGCGGAATGCGCAGCCCCTTCATGGAGAAGGTGGGTATGGCGCTGATCATCAGACCCGCCACCGCCACCGTCCAGGGGGCGACGATCCAGGGGCTGTCAAACCAGCCATCCCCAACCTCCAGCGTGGCGATCAGGGGCAGCAAGGCCAGAAAGGCCCCGGCCGGCGCCGGCACGCCGGTGAAATAATTATAGGCAAAGGGCGGCTTTTCCGCAGCGGCCCCCAGCATAGTGTTGAACCGCGCCAGACGCAGAGCCGCACAGACCCCCATCAGCAGGGCCGCCATCCAGCCGATGGTGCGGGCATCATCCAGCGACCACAGATACAGGATCATGGCCGGCGCAACGCCGAAGCTGACCACATCCGACAGGCTGTCCAACTCCTCGCCGAACTTGCTCTGGGCGTTCAGCATGCGGGCGATACGCCCATCCAGCATGTCGAACAGGGCCGCCACGGCGATGGCGATCACCGCCTCCTGCCATTTGCCCTCCATGGCGAATCGGATACCGGTCATGCCCGATGCCAGATTCAGCATCGTCAGCATGTTGGGCAGCAGCTTGTTGATGGACAGGCCCTTCAGCCGCGGCGGACGCAGTCGCCGCGACCGGTGCCGGTGACCCGCGCGGTGCGGCGGGTTCTCCTCCGGCGTCATCAGCGGACCTCGCCCTCGCGCTGTTCCTCGGTGCTGTTCAGGTCGGCCAGCACGGTTTCGCCGGCGATCATCTTCTGGCCCACAACCACCAGCGGATGGACACCGTCGGGCAGATAGATGTCGCAGCGGCTGCCAAAGCGGATCAGGCCGTACCGTTCGCCGGCCTTCAGCGACTGGCCCGGCGCCACCCACCAGATGATGCGGCGGGCCACCAGACCGGCGATCTGCACAAAGGCGATATCGCGGCCGTCGGGCAGGCCCAGACGGATGGACATCCGCTCATTCTCCTCGCTGGCCTTGTCCAGGTCGGCGTTCAGGAACTTGCCGGGCTTGTATTCCGCCGCCTTGATGACGCCATCGGTGGGGCAGCGGTTCACATGCACGTCGAAGACGTTCAAGAACACGGAGATGCGGGTCAGCTTCTCTTCCCCCATGCCCAGTTCGGGCGGCGGGGCGACCTTGGTGATCAGGGTGACGCGACCATCGGCGGGCGACACGACAAGGCCGGGCTTGCTCGGGGTCACGCGGTCGGGATCGCGGAAGAAATAGACACACCAGGCGGTCAGGACCAGCCCGATCCAGCCCAATGCCGGGGACCAGGTGGCCAGCAGGGCCGAGACCACGGCAAACAGGGCGATAAAAGGCCAGCCGGCCTTGTTGATCGGGACGATGACGGTTTTCAGCGCGGACATATCTTTCGCGGCTACCCGCTAATGGTGGACCAGGATGCCCATACTAGACAGTCGGGACCCGGATTTGAAGCGCCATGGTCAACCCCTTGGGACAGAGCCAATTCTGGGCACGTTCTGGATAATGCGACCGGTCAAAATTTTTGGCCCGTCGCATCCGCGCCGACTGGCGCGGCGGCGACCCCTGCTGCCAAAGCTTGAAATGCCGACCTGTCGGTATTTCAAGCCGCTGGCATAGGCCGGGGTGCATATTGACCAAAGGCCGGCGGGCGGGTCACCATCGTGCCGGTTGCATCGCCATGGAAGTTTTGCGCTTGTCCACCCGCCTCGCCCCCCTGGCCGCCCTTTGCGCCCTGCTGCTGCTGGCCGGGTGCGGGACGCCGACGCCCGTGCCCAGCGTCGTGGAACGTCCGGCTGACACGCGCTTCGTGGCCAATCTGCCCGATGGTCCCATCACCCCGCCGGCGGAACCGGCAGAGGCGGCTGTGGCGTTGGCCAGCGCGGAGGCCAGTTCCAAATCCGGAACGGACGCAGCCACACAACTGTCCGCCTGGCAGAAGGCCGCGGATGCCGGCAGTCCGGAAGGCAAATACCGCTACGCCACCATGCTGTCCTTCGGCGCCGCCGGGCCGGACAAGGTGGGCGATGGGTTCGACATGCTGCTGGCCCTGGCCAAGCAGGGCCATGGGCAGGCGGCCATGTCATTGTGGCGCCTGTCGAGAATGTCCCGATCGGGCAATCTGAACCAGCATGCGCCCTATTGGTTCAACATCGCCCGCCGGTCGGGCGATGCCATGGCGGTGGAAGTCTATGACAAGCTGCTGGCCGATCACCGCGCCAAGGGTGATTTGCCGCCCGGCGGCGGCACCGGCGACGATTTCGACCGTGCGATCACCTTCACCCAGCCCCTGGCCGGCAGCCACGAGGGCATACCGCTGGAATATAAGGTGGCGGCGGTTTTGTATCCCGGCTGGAAGCGGGTGACGCAGTCGCTGTATATGGACAAAGAGGGTAAGGATTACGACGTCTTGGTGCTGGAGAATGTCGAGGGGCAGCGGGTAAAGCTGTATTTCGATATCACGGCGTGGATGACGCGGCGGTAAGCGCCCGCTATAGCATCGCCCCATGCCCGACTTTCCTGCCCTTCCCATTGATGACGCCCTGCCAGCCCTATTGTCGGCGCTGGATACCGGCACCACTGCCGTGCTGCAGGCACCGCCTGGTGCCGGCAAGACCACCCGTGTGCCGCTGGCGCTGCTGGATCAGGCATGGGCGGCGGGGGGGCGCATCATCATGCTGGAACCAAGGCGTCTGGCCGCACGCGGCGCCGCGCGGCGCATGGCGCAGATGCTGGGCGAAGAGGTGGGACAGACCGTCGGGTACAGGGTGCGCATGGATGCCCGCGTGTCGGCGGCCACCCGGATCGAAGTGGTGACGGAAGGGATTTTCCTGCGCCGCCTGCAATCCGACCCGTCGCTGGACGGCGTGTCGGCGGTGCTGTTCGATGAATTCCATGAACGCAGCCTGGATGCCGATCTGGCGCTGGCCTTCTGCCTGCAGACGCGCGAGTTGCTGCGTGATGATCTGCGGCTGGTGGTGATGTCGGCGACGCTGGATGGCGGGCCGGTGGCGGCGCTGCTGGGCGGGGCGCCATTGGTGACGTCAGAGGGCCGCGCCTTTCCCGTGGAGACACGCTGGCTGGAGCCCGGACCCACCGACCGGCCGGACACGCACATGGCGCGGGCCATCCGCCGGGCGCTGGCGGAAGAACAAGGGTCGGTCCTGGCCTTCCTTCCCGGCAGCGGGGAAATCCGGCGGGTGGAAAGGCTGCTGGCCGAAGGCCCCCTGCCCGCCAATGTCCTGCTGACCCCGCTTTATGGTGATATGAGCCTGGATGCCCAGGACATCGCCATTCGTCCCGCCCCCGCCGGTCGGCGCAAGGTGGTGCTGGCCACCGCCATCGCCGAAACCAGCCTGACCATCGAGGGGATCCGCATCGTCATCGACAGCGGCCTGTCGCGCCTGCAGCGCTTTGATCCGCGCAGCGGCATGGACCGGCTGGAAACCGTCAAATCATCGCGCGCCTCGGCGGACCAACGCCGCGGCCGCGCCGGGCGCCTGTCCGCTGGTGTCTGCTACCGCCTGTGGTCGGAAGCCGGCGACCGGGCGCTGATCCCCTTTTCCGCCGCCGAGATCACGCGCGCCGACCTGACGCCCCTGGCCCTGGAACTGGCGCAATGGGGCATTATCGATGCGGACGAGCTGGCTTGGCTGGACAGCCCGCCGGCCGCCACCCTGGCACAGGCCCGCAAGCTGTTGCAGCAATTGGGCGCCCTTGACGCTGCCCTGCGCATCACGGCCCATGGCAAGGCCATGGCGGGGCTGGGTATCCATCCGCGTCTGGCGCATCTGGTGCTGCGCGGGCGGGAGCTGGGGCGGACGCGGCTGGCCTGCCGCATCGCCGCGCTGATCGGGGAACGGGATATTCTGCGCGGTAACGGGCGACGGGATGCGGATCTGCGCACCCGCCTGGAACATCTGGATGACCGCGGGCGGGGCGGCGAGGTCGATCGCGGCGCCCTGCTGCTGGCCCTGGAACAGGCGCGCCAACTGGAACGGCTGGTGGGGGGTCCGCCCGGCCCGATCGACCATCAGGATGCCGGCCTGCTGCTGGCCCTGGCCTATCCCGACCGGATCGCACAGCGGCGGGCCGGTGCGGCGGGGCAGTTCCGTCTGTCCGGCGGGCGCGGGGCCATGCTGGACCCTGCCGACGCCCTGGCCGCCTGCGATTTCCTGGCTGTCGCAGATCTGGATGGCCAGGGCCGCGATGCCCGCATCTTCCTGGCCGCCCCGGTAACCCAGGCGGCACTGGAAGAGGCTTTCATCCATGACATCCGGTCAGAAACCGAAGTCGCCTGGGATGGACGGGAGCAGATCGTGCAGGCGCGCCGGCGGCGGCGGCTGTTCGAATTGTCGCTGAAGGACGAACCGCTGCCCACCCCGCCCGCCGATCTGGTCCTTCCCGCTATGCTGGAGGGGGTGCGGGCCATGGGCCTGTCCTGCCTGCCCTGGACCAAGGAACTGGAAGGATGGCGCCGTCGCGTGGCTTTCCTGCACCGGGCCGCACCCGACCGCTGGCCCGACCTGTCGGACGATGGTTTGCTGGGCAGTCTGGAGGATTGGCTGGCGCCATACCTGTCCGGGGCCACACGCCGGTCGCATCTTGACCGGATCGACCTGCATGCGGCACTGACCGGCATCCTGGACTGGAACCAGCGTCAGGCCATGGATACGGAAATCCCCACCCATCTGACGGTTCCCACCGGCAACCGTATCCCCATCGACTATAGCGGCGAAGAACCCGTTCTGGCCGTCCGCCTGCAGGAACTGTTCGGTCTGGCGGAAACCCCCCGCCTGGGGGGTGGGCGCATCCCGGTCCTGCTGCATCTGCTGTCGCCGGCCCATCGGCCGGTTCAGGTGACACGGGATCTGGCCGGCTTCTGGGCCGGATCCTACAGGGAGGTGAAAAAGGAACTGGCCGGCCGTTACCCCCGCCATTACTGGCCGGATGACCCGCTGGTGGCGGAACCGACCGCCCGCGCCAAAAGACGGGGCACCTGATCGGCTGCGCGGGCACGACGGGCACAGGCAGGAGGGCATGGTCAGGCGAGTCGCCTTAACACTGACCATCGGTCCGTGTTAAGGCGGACGGGCATCACGCGGCGGCGGTCTTCTTGCGTCCGGAACGCACGGCGTCATTCTCCAGGATGAAACGACGCACCCGCGGTTCGATATCTTCGCGCCACTTACGGCCATTAAAGATGCCGTAATGGCCCACGCCCTTCTGCAGGTGGTTCTGCTTCTTGGGCTCCGGAATATTCTTGCACAGGCCATGCGCGGCGATGGTCTGTCCGGGGGCGGAAATATCGTCCAACTCGCCTTCAACGGTCAGCAGGGCCGTCTTTTCAATGGCCGAAGGATCGACCGTGAGGCCGCGCCACTTCATCCGGCCAGTCGGCAGGGTGCGTTCCTGGAACACCTGGTTCACGGTCTGCAGGTAGAATTCTGCCGTCAGATCCATGACGGACAGATATTCATCATAGAATTTGCGGTGCCCCTCGGCACTCTCGCCATCGCCGCGCACCAGATGCTTGAACAGCTTCAGATGTTCCCCGACATGACGGTCCAGGTTCATCGACATGAAGCCGGTCAGCTGCACAAAGCCTGGATAGACCTGCCGCATGGCCCCCGGATAATAGAATGGCACGTTGGTGATGACGTTGCGTTCGAACCAGCTGATATCCTTGTCTTCCGCCAACTGGGTGACCACGGTGGGCGCAGCAGCGGTATTGATCGGGCCCCCCATCAGGGTCATGGAAGCGGGCTGGCACGGATCATCCAGCTGCGCCATCAGCGCCACGGCGGCCAGGGTCGGCACCGCCGGCTGGCACACAGCCATGACATGGGTGTTGGGGCCTAGGTGACGGATAAAATCCATCACATAGTCGATATAATCTTCCAGATCGAAGCGTCCGCGGGCCAGCGGGATCAGCTTCGCATCGTGCCAGTCGGTGATGTAGACATCATGGTTCTGCATCAAGGCCTGAACCGTGCCGCGCAGCAGCGTGGCGTAATGGCCCGACATCGGCGCCACCAGCAGCACTTTCGGGTCATCATGCGGAACGGCGCGTTCGAAATTCACCAGATTGCCGAAGGGGCGCTCCAGCACCACCCGTTCGGTCACCGCCACCTCGCGCCCGTTGACACGGGTCGTGGGCAGACCGAAATCCGGCTTGCCCCAGCGGCGGGTGGTGCGTTCGATCAGTTCCGCCCCCGCGGCCACCGCACGCCCCACCTTGGTATAGGAAGCCGGAATGAACGGGTTCTGGAAGGTCTGCTGCGTCGCTTCCGCCATCAGGCGCAGGGGCGTCAGGGCGGCATGGTGAAGATCATAAAGGTGATAGAGCACTGCTAACGTCCCCTTTCAACCGACGGGCCGTCCCAACCCTGGACGGTCGCCTACCCACAAAAGCGGTACCCCTGCGGCACCCTGTCTCAGGCCGTAGCGTAACCACGCCTGACAAGCTTGCAACAGATAAATCACGAAACCGTTAAGAACACAGACACCCGACCAAAGTCGGGGTGGTACCGTGATACCGGTCTCATCTGCGGCGCTTTCAGGCGGACCCGTATGATCAGGGCGGCATCATCTTGGCCGGTTACAGCGCGCGGCGTGACCGGAGCGCGGCTGTCAGGGTGCCGTCGTCCAGATAGTCCAGTTCTCCGCCCACCGGTACACCATGGGCAAGACGCGATAGGCGCACACCGCACGGCGCCAGACGGTCGGACAGGTAATGCGCGGTGGTCTGACCGCCGACCGTGGCGTTCAGGGCCAGGATCACCTCTCCCACCTCCGGACGGCTGGCCCGTTCCAGCAAGGCCGGAATGGACAGATCATCAGGCCCGACTCCATCCAGCGCCGAAAGGGTGCCACCCAGAACATGGTAGCGGCCCCGGAATGCGCCCGTCCGTTCCAGCGCCCAGAGATCGCCGACATCCTCCACCACACAGAGCATGCCCGCATCGCGGCCGGCACTGGTGCAGATATGGCAGGGGTCCTGGCTGTCCAGATTACCACAGACCGAACAGGTGCGGATGGACGCCGCCGCCGCGGCCAGCGCCTCACCCAGCGGGGCCATCAACCCTTCGCGCCGCTTGATCAGGTGCAGCGCCACGCGCCGCGCCGACCGGGGGCCCAGGCCCGGCAGCTTGGCCAACAACTGGATAAGACGGTCGATATCGGGTCCGATCATGGCGCCGACGCTACAGGATGTTCGCCGAATGTTCCAGAGAAACGTTGCGGTCGCGATAGGGTCACAACGCTGTCCGGCGGGCCAGTTCACTGCGTCGGGCCGCCACTTCCGACTGGGCCCGCTGCACCGCTTCCAGCTCAGTGGCGGTCAGCAAATTCTCGATCACCGTGCCCAGATGATGGTGCATGGCCGCCCGCGCCGTTCTGGGATCGCGGGTCTTCAAGGCTTCCACGATTTCCACATGATCGTCGACCAGCGGGCGGATACCCACAGCCCTGGCCCGGGCCAGCATCGTCCGGCAGAGCGGCGACTTGTAGCGCAGGTCCCACAGCGTCTCCACCACCAGCACGATGGCGCTGTTGCGGGTGGCCTTGGCGATGGCGACGTGAAAGCGGCGATCGGCACGATCGCCCACGACGTCGCGTTCATTTTCATCCACCATGTCGGCCAGGATGGCCGTTAACTCCGCCAGTTCCTCATCCGTGATGGTGGTGGCGGCCAGGGCAACGGCCTCCCCCTCGAACAGGCGCCGCGCCTCGGTCAGCTCAAAAGCGCCGATATCCAGATCATCGGTCTGTTCGGCCGGACGGGAATGGGTGACATAGATGCCGGACCCTTGCCGTGCCTCGACCAGTCCCATGATATCCAGGGCGATCATCGCCTCGCGGATGGTGGGGCGGCTGACATTGAACTCCTCCGCCAGCTCACGTTCCGGCGGCAAGCGCTGGCCGGGCTGATAGGCGCCGGTGCGAATGGCCTTGGAAATAGCGCTGGCGATATTCTGGTAGAGTTTGCGGCCTTCGGTAGGGGGCATCATCTCAGCAGCGGCAGCAGGAAGGTTGGGCATATCGGCGACGTCATCCGCCCTTCACGCTGAAGGCCGGCTTGCCTGACCAATGACGGGGACTTTAGCACCGAAAACAGCCATCGCGACACGGGAATTGGTCAAACCTATTCACCCGTCATCACTGCCCAGGGTCAGGGGCGTCCGGCCGGTCCCCTTTTATCATATCCCGTACATAGCTCACCAGCGGGTCCCCCAGGGCTGCCGACCGGTCAAGCAAGGCTTCTGCGCCCTCCGCATCAAGGTCCATGCGCCAGAGCAGTTCGGCCAGCATGGTCATGGCCTCCATCACCCCGGCCTGCGCCGGTCCTTGCAAGGCCGCTCGCATCTTCTCCAGCGTTGCGCGGTCGTTCGGCCGGTGCAGCAGGGTCATGCGGGCCAGATTGATCTGGGCCGACAGATGGCCCTGCACGGCGGAGGCCGCAAACAGGTCGATGGCGCGCTCATTATCCAGGGGCAGTTCCGTGCCCAGCGTCAGGGCATGGGCTACCCGGAACTGCCCCGATGCACTGCCAAGCTCTGCCGATGCGATGTAGAAATCGAAGGCGGCCTTCCGGTCCTGTGCCACCCCATTCCCGTGGTAGAGCATTGTTCCGTAATTATAGGTGGCATCCGCATGGCCGCGTTCAGCGGCCATGCGCAGGTGCTCCGCCGCAATGACCGGGTTGGCGGGCACACCGCGCCCCAGAAGATGGCAAAGCCCCAGTTGAAACCGTGCTTCCGCGTGCTGTTCGGCGGCTTTGGCGAACAGTTCGGCCGCGCGCGCCGGGTCCTGATGTACACCTCTGCCGGAAAGATGGGCCAGCCCCAGCGCTGTCATCGCCGGCAGGTACCCCACATCCATGGCGGCGGCATACCAGACGATGGCCTCTCCCGGGTTGGGGATTTGTGCCTTGCCCAGAGCGTGCAGGTCGGCCAGGAACACCATGCTTTCCGCATCACCCTTGACGGCGGCGCGCCGGAACCAGGTTTCCGCCTGCCCCACATCCACGGGCTGCTTGCCGATCCCGTTCAGATAAATCTGTCCCAGGGCGCGCATGGCCCCCGGCACGCCCGCGCCAGCGGCGCGGATCAGCCATTCGCGCCCCGTCTCGGGATCGGCCGCAATACCCGCCCCCTGCACCAGGCTGACCCCGAGATAGTAGAAGGCCGTCTTGTTACCGAGATCCGCCGCCTTCTGGTAGAGCGCGCAGGCATCTTCCGGTCCCTGGCCCGGCACCTCGCCAACGCTGATCAGGCCGGCCAGACCCACCATGGCCGGTGCGCTGCCTTGATCAGCGGCGCGGCTGTACCATTCGATGGCCTGGCTGATGTCGCGGCCCTCCGGGTCCTCCTCCATGCTGCATAGCCAACCCAGCAGGACCTGCGCTTCCATGTGGCCCTGCGCGCTGGCCAGGCGGGCCCAATGGCGGGCCTTGGCCCGGTCGCGCAGCACGACCAGCGCCCCGTCATCCTGGGTCGTCTTCTTCTTTACATCCGGGTTGCCGACACCGGTTGAATAAACACCGGCAAGCCGTGCCTGGGCCTCTGCCTTTCCGGCATCGGCAGCACGTTCGTACCAGCGCATGGCGGATCGCAGATCGCGCAAGGTGCCCAGCCCGCGCCATAAGGCGTCGGCGACCGCCAGCTGGCAATCGGCATCACCAGCCTGGGCAGCGGTGTGCCAGATATCGACAGCCTTTTCCAAACGCCCCTTTGCCGCGGCTTGCTGGCCACGGGCGAACGGGGTGCCGTACAGGCGGTTCTTCAACCGATCGACATATGTTTCTGTCACGATACCCTATTCAGTCGACCATCGGGATTAAGCCTGATCTATCCCACCTGTGTTCCGCGGAAAAGGCCGAAGCGTCGTTGCCGTCAACAGGGACGGGGCAGACCGAACTCCCGATGCAGCATTTCCAGCCATCCCGGCAGTCCAACCTTTTCCAGATCAAAGCGTTCGACCACGGTCTGCCGGGCGGCCATCTGCAATTGCTTGCGCGGCTTGGCCGACATGCTCAGCGCAGTGGCCAGCCCCGATGCCACCGCCACGGGATCATGGAAAGGGACCAGCAGGCCGTTGACGCCATGCTGCACCACCTCCGTCACCGGCCCGGTATCGGACGCGACCAACGAGACGCCGCAGGCCATGGCTTCCAGCATGGACCAGCTCAGCACGAAAGGGTAGGTGAGATAGAGATGCGCACGCGAAAGACGCATCAGATTGATGAAATCGGCATGCGGGATGTGGCCGGTGAAATGAACCCTGTCGGTGGGCAGGTCCCCGGCCAGTTCGGCCAGCATGTGTTCCCGCCAGCTTTCGCCGCCGGACGGGGGCGGTCCATAGCAACTGCTGTCACCGCCGGCAATGACAAGCCGAGTCGTCGGGCGGGACCGCAGCAGGGGCACAGCCGCCCGCATCATGATGTGGAAGCCGCGATAGGGTTCCAGGTCGCGCGCCACATAGGTGACGATTTCCTGGCCGGGCGACAGTCGGTGCCCGTCGGGCAACAGCATGGCCGTTGGCACGCCGGGGCTGGCAATGGCTGTATCGATCCCCTCATGGATCAGCGCCAACTTTTCCTGATAGGGTCGCGGGTGCAGGCTCCGTTGCCATCGGGTGGGCGAAACCCCTCTGTCCACCGCCTCAAGCTGGAGCAGGTTGACCATGTTCAGGGCACGCACCCGTGCCAGATCATAAAGGCTCAGCGGTGCCGGGGGGTCAAAACCCACATCCGCGCCGGTCCCCTGGTAATAGAACTCGAAATAGCCGACCAGCGGCACATCCGGCCATAGATCCTTCACGAACAGCAATTCACCCCAGCCATGATGGCCGATCACCAGGTCGGGGCGATAACCGGCCTGCGATAGCAGCGTGCATGCCGCCAGCACCGACTGTCCCTGCCAGACCGCGGCCTCTGTGCGTGTCAGATAGGGATGGGTGCGGCTTTCCCCGCCATTATGCAGAACATAGCGGTGAAGCGTCACCCCATCGACCGTTTCCGCGGGTTCGCTGGCCATCGCGTCCACCTGGACGCCGGGTAAACAGGCCAGCCGGCGGGCCAGATGGATAAACTGCCCGGGGAAAACCTTATGGATAAACAGAACCTTGTACATACATGTCCCACCTGGTCCACCGGCCCCTTGCCCGCGTAAGGGTCGCGCAGATGTCGCCGCCCGGCAAGACAATAGGGTTGCGTGTCACCGATAGCTGCCTATGGTGACGGTGCGGGCGGGCCGTCCCGTCATATCACATTGTAAGAGGAGCCATCCTTTGCAGTTCATCTGGCCGGACGCATTCGCCGAACCTGTATCCATGACCTGTCCGGTCTGCGCCGACGCAGGCCCCCACCGCCCGGCATTGACCCTGCCATCGGCCGGACCTGGCGGGGCCGACTGGCGCCTGCTTGAATGCCTGTCCTGCCAATCCCGGTTCTCAACCGACCGCCAGGGCGCCGACTATCATGGTGGTGACGTGCCGGACACGCCCTTTCTCCATTATTACATGGAACAGGGTGCCGGGCTGCGGCCCATGCTGGAACCGCTTGGTTTTGCAGAACCGGGACCGGGTCGGATGCTTGAAATCGGCGGTGGTTTCGGGTTTCCCAGCGATTATGTGCAAACCGTGCTGGGCTGGACCGCCAAAGGGTATGATCCGTCCGGTCTTGCCGTCATGGGCAAGCGCTATCTGGGCCTGGACATCACGCGGGACTATTGGACCAGCGACACCCCGCTGACCGAGCCGTTCGACGTCGCCTATGCGTCGGAAGTGATTGAACATATCCCCGAACCTGGCCCATTTCTGGCCGCCTTGCGTCGGGCCGTGGGCCAGCACGGGGTGGTGGCTCTCACCACGCCCAACGGCGCTGCCCTCAATCCTGGAACAACCCCCGGCATGCTGGTGCCGATCGCCAGTCCTGGCCTGCATGTGACGCTGTTCAGCGCCAAGGGCCTGGAACTGGCCTTGCGGTCGGCCGGATTCCCCCATGTGCGGGTAGAGGAGGACGGCTCGCAGTTGCTCGCCTTCGCCAGCGAGGCGCCGCTGCCGGCGCCGCGCCGGCTCGATGACGGTCGCTATATCGACTATCTCTATCGTCGGATCGGCACGCCAGACCTGGCGCCGGCCCTGCTTTCGGGTTTGCGGTACCGGCTTCTCAAGGAGTTGGTCAATCTGGGCGATGCCGCCGGCGCCTTGCGGCTATATGCCGAAATGGCGGTGGCCCTGCGGGACCGTTTCGCCATCGATATCGAGAATCCGGCGACGCTGACCATGCCCGCCGCCTCAATTGAAAGCCGGGAATGGTTGTCCCTGCTGCCCGGCAACATCACCGGCCTGCTCTATTTCCGCGCCGTCCTGGCCAACAATGCCGAGGGCGACGCCCGGTCCGCCGCCCTTTATGCGGGGCGCGCCGCACAGGTGGGCGCCTCGCTGCGACAGGTTCTGCGGGCCGTCGGCATCGAAGATGGTGAAACCGAAGCCCTGGCGATGGCAGCCATGCACCTGCATCTGTCGGCGGCGGCCGGGCTCGGCGCCGACACCGCCCCCCTGCTGTCGGCGGTGGAACGCGGGACGGAAGACACGGGCCTGCTGCTGCCGGCCGGTTTCCGATCCCGGCTGCGGCACCTGGTGGTGCGGGATCTGCGGGCCACACGGCACCCGGCCTTGCTGTGGCGGGCCTTGTCGGTCATGGAACCAGCGCCGGCGGATGAGCTTTCCCTTCTGTCCGATGGGCTTGCCGCCGGCCTTCCCGTCGCACCCGTCGCCGCCTTCGAGGCGCTGCAGACAGCGCCGGATGCCGACGCCGTCCGGCAGGCCCTGCGGGAGATATGGTGTACACCGGGAATCGGTGAGGCACCCGCCAGCCTTGCCCATGCCCGTAAACTGGCCTTGATCCGGCTTGTCCTGCTGGGGGCCTATTCCGACGCAGAAACATTGTTTGATCTCTGGGGTGACCAGACGCTGGCCGCGGACCGGTCGGTCGCGGATGCCCTCGCCATCGCCGCCTCTGCCCGGCGACAGGGCCGCGGCGGCGGTGACATACCCGGTTTTGCCGCGATTGAAACGGCCCCGGATGCGCCGTCGGTGAAGCAGGCGCTCTGGTCGGTCTGGACCCTGCCGGATGCCGGGGAAAACCCGGCAATTATCCGACAGGCGCGAAAACTGACCCTGATCCGACTCGTGCTGCTTGGTGCGTTCGCCGATGCCGAAGCGCTGTTTGACGTCTGGGAAGACCCTTCCCTGGCCAATGACGAGCCGGTCGCCACGGCCCTGGCCATCGCAGCCTCTGCCCGCTGATCCACCATATCCCCGCCAGGACAAGGCGGGGTACCCCCTTGGGGGCGGGTTTCCTTTGCTTTTCCAATCAAGCACATACGGGAGAGGCAAACGGCCCCCACGGCAAGGCCTAAGACTTTCGGTCGATGACTTGAATGTACCAACGGCATTGCACAAAACCGCTGCTGGTGGTAAATAAAGATAAAATTTGATGTGGCGGATTGGGCTGCCGGTGTCCCATATGTGGGCCGCGCCGGGTGTTCATTTTTGTAGATGGGGGTAGGTTATGGCTACGTTGTCGGGCGGTCAGACGATCGCCACTGTGGGTGTGACGGCGCAGGAGAACACGCAGATTACGCAAATTCTGCAATCGACGTTCTCCAGCTCGACCGTCGTCAACACACAGGTCAACACCTCCACCGGTGGCAGCACCGTGCCGACCCAACCGCTCACCTTCGGCACTTTCGACGTCACCAGCGTTTCTAACGTGGTCCTGGCGCCCAGCTCCAACAACTCGGTCGTCATCGCTAACGTCAGTTCGGCGCCGACCACGACAGGGTCGGTGACCAATCTGGTCGTTGATTCTTCGGCCGGCAGCGTGGTGATCCAGGGTACGGCGGCAGGCACCGTGACCGGCCTGATCCTGCCGAGCGGTGGTGGCGCCTCCCTGGTGGTTGGCGACGCCGGGACGCAGGTTATTGATGGTTCGCGCAGCACCTCCAATCAGACCATCGTCACCGGCGTTGGTAACGACACCGTGGTGGCCGGCTCCGGCAATGACAGCGTTACGCTGGGTGATTTCGGTATGGCCAATGGTGGTAATGGTGCCGACACGTTGATTGGCGGCCTGGGCAGCGCGACGCTGGGCGGCGGCGGCGGCGCCGACAGTATCGTGGCGTCGTCGGGCGGCGGCGTGCTGATCGGCGAGTCGGGTAACGACACGATGGTGGGTGGCGCCGGTAAGGATGTCTTCATCTATACCAGCAGCGGCGGCAATGACGTCATTTCCGGCTTCGATCCGGCCAACGATACGCTGGGTCTTGCCAACTTCAACGATATCTCGGCCGCCGGTCTGTCGCTCCAGGACATCATCAACCGGGCCACTGTCTCTGGTGGTAACACCATCCTGACCATGCCCGACGGCTCGACCATCACGATTGCCGGCGTTACCGGCGTGAACGTCAATTGGTTCACGATGAAGTAAAAAGCCGGTCCCCTTCAAGACCTTGGAAATGGCGGACTTTTGTCCGCCATTTCTGTTTGGTAGTCTGTGGTGACAAAAGTGGATCCGAATGTGGTGGTCATGTCGATAGCGAATGGGTTGGTCGCAACAGCAACGCGTGACGGCGGCGCTGATCGTTTCCGGTCGGTGCCACAAGTGCTCCAGTTGCCGGAAGGCCTGTACCTTGCTGCTCTGAAACCGACCGCACAGGCCCCGACACTGATCAACGGTGTCGCTTTCCCGGCCACACAGATTTCATCCATCCCGCAACCGGGCACAATCCCGCCCAGCATGCTGTACAAGGGGCATCTTGCGCCGGTCGTGTGGCTAAGCGGGCTGGATGTCGCCGTCATCACCGTGCCGGCCGGCGGATCGCCCCTGCTGGTCACGAATTATCTCTACGGACCGGAATTGCAGAAATCCGTGGATCTGGAGATCACGCGGCTGGATCGGGTTCAGAAGATACCCCCGGTGGGATTGATCGTTCACGCCCATATCCAACAGATGGGCGAACTGAAATTTGCGGCCGGTGAATGGGCCGCGACCGACGCCCCCTTCTGGATTGAGGCGTTGCAGCTGGAGGTTTCGCCCGGCATTGGTCAATTGCTGCAATACCGGGTACCGGGTGTCAGCACATCCGATGGCGCCTGGACACCGGCGCCGGGCCGAATCGGCGTTCCGGGTGGGCCGCCCTTGGCGGGCATCGCCTTCCGCCTGCTGCCCCCCCTCTCTGAAAGCCATCGGGTCGTCTATGCCGCCCGCTTCCTGCGTCACGGTGAAATCTCGGGCATGGATGGTGAGCCGTGCCGTTCGCCCCAGGCACAGGATCCGATGATTGCCGTCCGGGTGGCCGTTGTCCCCCGGTGACGTACCGCCAACCGACGGTGGCGCGTCGGCTCTTTCTTCCACTGGACGGCCGGCGATACGGGCCCGCATCTTTAAGGCCATCGCGGATCAGGATTTTGATCTGGCCACGGTGCTCGCCCAATATCTTTCGCGGCTGGAACCGATCCAGGCTGATGACCTGACGGTCGCCGCCGTCGCCTGGATTTGCCGGGGCGACACCGGCGTCGCCCGCCAGTTGCTGGATCGTGCGCTTGATCTTGATCCGCACCAGAAGATGGCGGCCATGGCTATGGCACGGGTGACGGGATGTCTGCCCGACTCCGCTCTGGTGGCATTACGCTGGCATGCGGAAACGGACCCGGAAGCGGTCAAGATGCTCGTGTCCCATGTCGCGGCCACCGGCGCCCCCCAGGCTTTTGTGGCCGCCCGCGACGTGCGGTGCCTTGTCCCGCCTGGGGCGTGGCATGTGGATCTGCGTTGGCGCCACCTGACCCTGGCGGAGGTTCGGCTGGAACCTTCCGATCAGGTCCGGCAGGTCATCCTGCCCTGTCCGGGCCCCCTGCGCGGTATCATCGACCCCACCGTCCATCTGGATGGCGCCGCTCTGGCGCAGGGTGCGTTCCCCGCCGCCCTTCTGGCCGCGCCGCGCCTGACCGCCTCGGTACAGGCCATCAGTCCCCGCCTATGGCATGTCCAGGCGATGGATCTGGCGGCGCCGTCCCGGCCTGTTGCCGTGCAGTTGCGTGATGGTGGTCAGGTTCTGGGCCGCCATATCTGCGTGCCGGCCGCCGACCAGAACGCAACCGGTCTTGAAAGCTCACCCGTTCTTTCGATCGAAATTCCGGCGGACACCACCCATCCGGCCCTCCATGCCGAATTGACCGGTGAACCGTTGGGCCCGCCACCACCGGCCGGTCCGGATGATGGTATTGTCGATGTGATCGTGCCCGTGCATGGCGATCTTGATGCCACACGGGCCTGCTTCACGGCCCTTCTGTCCCTTGACCCTGGCACCCCCATGCGGGTCATCGCCATTGATGACAGCGCTCCCGATCCCCGGATCAGTGCCCTGCTGAATGACCTGGCCCACCAGAGGCGTATCGCCCTGATCCGCAATCCCGGCAATCTGGGTTTTGTGCGGTCCGTCAATATCGGCATGGCCGCGCATCATGGGCGTGACGTCGTGCTGCTGAATGCCGATACGCTGGTGGCCGCGGGCTGGCTTGCCCGTCTGCGCCAGGCGGCCGGCGCAGCAGCGGATATCGGGACCATCACGCCCTGGTCCAATGACGCGACCATCTGTTCCTATCCGGCCGCCAATCGGCCGACCCCGCTCTCTGGCGTGGATGTGGCGATGCTGGACCGGCTGGCCGCCGCCACCCTGTCCCGTCAATCCATCCCTCTGCCCACCGCCATTGGCTTCTGCATGTATATCCGCCGGGCATGTTTGGCACAGACCGGCTGGTTCGACGCCGATGCCTTCGGGACCGGTTATGGTGAAGAGAATGATTTCTGCCTGCGCGCAACCGCACGCGGATGGCGTCATCAGATGGCGATGGATGTCTATGTCGGGCATGTTGGCGGCGGCTCCTTTGGTGCGGCCAAGCAGGCCCGGATCGCATCCGCTCTGCGGGTCCTGGAACATCGCTACCCCGGATATGGGCAGGACATTCAGGCGTTCATTGCGGCCGATCCGCTGAAGCCGGCACGGCGCATGCTGGATATCGCACAGGTGCGGCAAGCAGGAATCCGGCGTCCGCTGTTGATCCTGTGTGCGGCCCTGGGTGGCGGTACCGATCGTTTCATCCGGACACAGATCGACCAGAACCGGCGCTCGGGGCGCGATGCGCTGATCCTGCGTCCCGAACAACAGGATGGAAGGATTACCCTGCGTCTGGAGGTTCCGGACCGACCAGCCCTTGCCAACCTTGTCTATGATCCGCAGACGGAACTGCCCCAGTTGCGCAGCGACCTCAACCAGTTGGGGGTGACTGAACTGGCGTTGCACCACGCCATGCATCTGCCGCCGGCCCTGCTGCCGGTGCTGACCGCCTGGTTCCCCTTTCGGGCCTATGTCCATGATTATGGCTGGATCTGCCCCCGCTACACCCTGATTGACGGCAGCGGGCGCTATTGCGGGGAACCGGAGCACGCGTCCATATGCGACCGCTGTGTCGCCGACCATGGTGACCTGATGGGCCTGGGCATGCCGGTGGCGGATTGGCGTGACCTGACGCGGACGGTTCTGACCTCGGCGCAGTCGGTCAGTTGTTCCAGTGGCGATTCCGTCACGCGTATGCGCCGCTACATGCCAGAGGCACGGTTTCAGGTTCAACCGGCGGAACCGACCCTGTCGCCGGCCCCGGTCCTGCGCTCCGTCGCCCCGCGCCGCCCATCGCAATCCCTGCGTATCGTGGTGCCCGGCGCCATTGGACAAAGCAAAGGGTATGATGTTCTGTTGGCCTGTGCCCGGGACGCCGCCCAACGGGGCCTGCCCTTGACGTTCCTGCTGCTGGGTTACAGCATGGATGACGATGCGCTTCTGGCCACCGGCCATGTGGAGGTGACGGGACGCTACCGGGAGGATGAAGTCCCTGCCCTGATGGCACAGTTGCGGCCACACATCGCCTTTTTACCATCCGTCTGGCCGGAGACCTGGTGCTATGCGCTGACCCATGTCATGTCCGAGGGATTGTTTGTGGTCGCCTTCGATCTGGGGGCGCAGGCCGAACGTTTACGCCAACGTGGCCATGGCATGCTGCTGCCGCTGGCCGCCGGGGCGACAGCCATCAATGATGCGCTGCTGCGCGCCGGCGATTGAAGAACAGCAAAGAACCAAATCTCTTGCCCGTTGCTACAGCAGCCTTCGCCCTCAGCTTTTACGCCAGAAGGTGCCCGTCCAGTCGATGTCGACCATCGGGTCTGCGATCCCCCGACGCTGACGGAAGTCACGGACCGCGTCCGCGCAGGCCGGCACGGCCCCGTGATCATCAATGATCACATATCCGCCGGACGGAACGCGGTCGTACAAGGCGTCCAGCGCCACCATGGTGGATTCATAAAGATCGCCGTCCAGCCGCAAGACGGCAATGGACCGGACCGGGGCGTTGGGCAGCGTGTCGCGGAACCAGCCCTCGATAAAGCGGACCCGACCATCCAACAGGCCGAAACGCCGGAAATTCTCCTCCACCACGGCGCGCCCGGCCTTCAGATAGTCGATGGTGCTGAGATCCAGGCTGAATTCCCCCGGATAGCGTTCAAAGTCGGGCGCCGGCAAGCCCTGGAAACTGTCGGCCAACCAGACCCAGCGGTCCTGCGCGCCCAGCACATCCAGGACAGCCTTGGCGAAGATGCAGGCGCCGCCCCGCCAGACCCCGGTTTCGACCACGTCGCCGGGAACATCATCCGCCACGACCTGTTCAATACAATGGCGCAGATTGTCCAGACGCTTTAATCCCGACATGGAATAGGCGCGCTGCGGCCAATCCCCGCCTTCGCCCCGGATCGCGCGCCTGACGGCAAGATCGTTCAGGTCGCGTTCGGCATAGTCGGGGCGGACGAACTGTGAACCATCATGGATGCTGATATTCACATAATCGGTCAGCACCTGCGCCAGCAGCGAAAGGTACCGCTCCTGCGAAGGATCAACGGGCATATGATTTTCCCCTGGGCCGCAGCATGGCCAATCGACAATGCGTGACTGTTGTCGCTCAGCGACGGCAACAGCCCGGTGTCCACGACAGAATATTGCCACATCAGGGCAAGATTCCCATGTGGCAGCGGACCACCGCCATGGTTTATGAGGGTTCTAACAATGTGGTATCCTCCCGACAATAGGTTTCAGCATGTCGAAACACCCATGGAAGCCGCTGAATTGCCAATGAAAACCACCTTCGACCCTGGCTTCGCGGATTGTCCGGTACCAATGGCAGCGCTGTAACATGGCCCCTCGATCCATCACCGGCCTGCCCGTGCCGGCCCCCCGTTCTGGCGGCGTGATCGCGGGCGGCAAGGCATGAAACCCGTCCATTCGGCGATCATCCGGGCCGATCTCGGCCCGTTGGGACCCTTCACCACCATCTGGCGGCACCGGACGCTGATCGGGCGTCTGACACGCCGGGAACTGGCGGGTCGCTATCGCGGCTCATTGCTTGGGCTGGTCTGGGCGGTTCTCACGCCACTGCTGATGCTGGCGGTCTATACGTTCGTATTCTCCACCGTGTTTCAGTCGCGGTGGACCGGGTCGGTGGAGCAGCAGCCGGGGGAATACGCGCTGTTCCTGTTCGCGGGCCTGACCCTGTTTAACATCCTGGCGGAAAGCCTGAACAGGTCGCCGGGACTGATGCTGGAAAATGTCAGCTACATCAAAAAAGTCGTCTTCCCTCTGGAAGTGATGCCGGTCGTCATCCTGGCGGGCGCGCTGGTCAATGCCGGGATCAGCATGCTGGTGCTGGTGGCGTTCTATATCCCCTATCGCGGCCTACCACCTGAAAGCGCCCTGCTGGCGCCGTTGGTGCTTCTTCCCTTCTGTCTTCTGGCCTTGGGCCTTTGCTGGTTCCTGGCTGCGGCAGGTGTGTTTCTGCGCGATATCCGGCAGTTCATCGGCGTTCTGGTCACCCTGCTGCTGTTTCTCAGCCCGGTCTTCTACCCGGCGGGCGGGGTTCCGGAGAAGCTGGATATCCTGCTGGCCGTGAACCCGCTGACACCCCTGCTGGAGCAGTGGCGGGCCTGCCTTTTTGAAGGCAAGGGCCTTGATCCCTGGGGCTTTCTCCAGGCCGCGGGGCTGGGCTGGCTGGCGGCCTGGCTGGGACATTTGTTTTTTGCCAAGGCCCGCGACGGTTTCGCCGATGTCGTATAATGCCAAGCCAAGGGCGCGGCTGCGCCCGCCCGGCGCCTGCGGGTCGGAAAGGGAGTGACGGCCTTGTCGTCTGCGAACATGGGCCCGGTTTCAGCAAACCTTGCCGTGCGGGTGGATGGGGTCGGCAAATGCTACGCCATCTACAGGTCCCCGGCCGACCGCATGAAACAGATGTTCTGGCCCTGGCGCCGGTTCCATGAGGAATATTGGGCCTTGCGGGACGTCACCCTGCATGTGGCAAAGGGGCAGACGGTCGGCATCCTGGGGCGTAACGGCGCCGGCAAATCGACCTTGCTGCAGCTGATCACCGGCACATTATCCCCAACCCTGGGCCAGGTGGAGGTGGGCGGACGGGTGGCCGCCCTGCTGGAACTGGGCGCTGGTTTCAACCCGGAATTCACCGGCCGCGAGAATGTGTATCTGGCGGCAAGCCTGCTGGGCCTGACCGAAACACAGATCAAGCAGCGGTTTGACGCCATCACGGCTTTTGCCGGTATCGGGGATTTCCTGGATCAACCGGTGAAGCTCTATTCCAGCGGCATGTATTCCCGCCTGGCCTTTGCCGTGGCGGCCCATGTTGATGCCGATATCCTGATCATCGATGAAATCCTGGCGGTGGGTGACGCGGCCTTCACGCAGAAATGCATGCGGTTCATTGATGATTTCAAAAAGCGTGGAACCATCCTGTTTGTCAGCCATGATGCCGGTGCCATGGCAAAGCTGTGCGACCGCATTCTATGGCTGGATGGCGGCGGGGTTCGCATGGAAGGCCCGCCAAAGGACGTGCTGGAAGCCTATATGGCGGCCATCCACATGGAAGGTGATGCCGGGCAGTTGCGGGTTGGCGGCCGCCGGCGCGGACCGCCGCCGCCCGACGCGCTGAAAGCGCCGCCGCCCAGCGCCGTGAAGGTCTTTGATTTCGATCCAGATGCCCCTCAGTTCGGGGCGGGCGGTGCCCGTGTGCGGGGCGCCACCCTGGCCATCGAAGGCGGCAGCGACTCGGTCCTGTCCGGCGGTCAGGAGGTTGTCCTGTCGGTCGTGGCGGAAATTCTGACCCCGATGCAGCAACCGATTCTGGGCTTCCTGGTCAAGGATCGGCTGGGCCAGAACATCTTTGTCGACAATACCTGTCAGACCTATCCCATCCAGCCCCGCGCCCTGCACCCTGGCGATATCCTGACAGCGCGTTTCCATTTCTACATGCCGCATCTGGCGGATGGCGATTACGCCGTCAGTGTCGCGGTCGCGGAGGGGACGGAGCAGGCCCATGTGCAGCATCATTGGCTGCATGATGCGCTGTTTTTCCGGGTGGCCAACACACGGCCGTTCCGCGGACTTGTCGCGGTGCCCATGCTGGACATCACCCTGCGGATCAATGACGACACACCCTGAGCCGGCCCCTGAGCAGGGATCGGTCCAGGCGCCCCTGCCACCGGGGTCATTGTCCAACCGTAACGATGGCTTGCGGCTTGCAGCTTCCAGAATGATCACGGTCCTGCTACCGTCGGCCGGGCCACGGGCGGAGCATTTGCCGGTTTGAGAGGAGGTCGCCTTTGGCGCAGCATATGTTGGATCGACAGCCGCAATACCTGTCCCGGCTGGGCCGCGCGTCCGCTTTCATGATCCCCGACCGGGTTGTCCACCCGCCCTCCTGGGTGGGGCACATCCCTTTCGCCTTCTGGATCGTCGATATCCTGCGGCCCGCGGTTCTGGTCGAATTGGGAACCCATAGCGGCAATTCCTATTCCGCCTTCTGTCAGGCGGTGCAGACGCTGGGGATATCCACACGCTGCCACGCCGTCGATACATGGGC
The DNA here is from genome assembly GCA_027483805.1 of Azospirillum sp. Taxonomy (GTDB): domain Bacteria; phylum Pseudomonadota; class Alphaproteobacteria; order Azospirillales; family Azospirillaceae; genus Niveispirillum. Next base: position 26,131 of record JAIXTS010000109.1, read on the forward strand.
CGGCGATCCGCAGGCCGGCCTTTACGGGCCGGAAGTGCTGGCCGACCTTTCCGCCCACCACGATCCCCGCTATGGGGCCTTCTCAACACTCATGCAGATGCGTTTCGATCAGGCCTTGGCGCATTTTGCCGACGGCTCCATCGACCTGCTGCATATTGACGGGCTGCACACCTATGATGCTGTGCGCCATGATTTTGAAACCTGGCTGCCGAAAATGAGCCGGCGCGGGGTTATCCTGTTCCATGACATCAATGTGCATCAGCCCGATTTTGGTGTCTGGAAATTATGGGCGGAAATCACCGTCGACCGGCCGCATTTTTCCTTCCTGCATTGTCACGGGCTGGGTGTGCTGGCCGTCGGCGATGACCTTCCCGATGACCTGCGCTGGCTGTTCGCCGCCCACGGGCAAGATGCCGATGATGCGGCAGGGGTCCATGCCTTCTTCGCCCGATTGGGCGACGCAATTGTCGATGGCTATCTGTCCTGCGAACGCCAGCGTGTCATACAGGCCCTGGAGAGCACCGTCCGCAGCCGTGAAGCAGAGCTGATCCCCCTTCGGCTTCAGATCCTGGACCGCGACCGCAGGATCGCCGACCTGACCAGGGCGCGCCAGGAAGATCAGCAGCAGCGCCACGCCGAGATCACCCGCCTCAATGATGATCTCCAGGACCAGAGCCGGCTGTTGGCGGCCCATATTGCCATGGTGCAGGAGCGGGATCGGCAGATCCTGGGCTTTCTCCAGTCAACCTCCTGGCAGTTGACCGCGCCGATCCGGGCCCTTCGCCGTCTGGTCGATCGGGCCCGGCGCGTCTCCTTGCGCCAGTTGCGCCGCCTTCAACAGCGTCCCTTGACCCATCGGATGACGGTGGCCCAGACGCATCAGATCCAGGCCGACGCATCCGCCGCCCCTGGCGGTCCTTATGAAAGCACAGGCGACGATCCGCAGCTGATCCTTGTGTCCGACCAGAAACGGGCGCCGCACGGATGGTGTGTGCTTTCCTTTACGGTCGCGGACGCGTCCAGCCCTTTGCTGCCCATGATCTATGCCGATACCGGCAATGGCTTCACCGATCAGACGGCGATCGCCCTGCCGCCCGTTCGCGATGGCCGTCTGGAACAATTGTTGGTCCTGTCGCCGGATACACGATCCCTCAGGCTGGACCCGACGATTGAAGCCGCGCGGTTCCAGCTTTCCGGAATCCAGGTGCGGGAAATCAGCCAGGCGGAAGCCCTGTACCGTCTGGTGCGCCGATATGGGCGCGACTGGCGGCTTGAATGGCGGTCGCTGGCAGCCACGGGGCAGGATCGCGCCGGTCATGACCGGACAGCACAGTTGCTGCGTGCCAACGTCGCCGGCTCCTACGACCGCTGGGTGGCTTTGTATGACACGCTGCATGACTGGGACCGGGCGGCGATCCGCAACGATATCGGCTCATGGGCAGACCGGCCGGTGATCTCGATCCTGATGCCGGTCTATAACCCGCCGGTGGCGTTTCTGCGCCAGGCGCTGGATTCTGTGCAGGGCCAGCTTTATCCCCATTGGGAATTGTGCATTGCGGATGATGCATCGACCGACCCGGCGGTCGGCGCCCTCCTCCGGGACTATGCGGCCCGTGAACAGCGCATCAAGCTGGTGTTCCGGCCCGCCAATGGCAATATCGCCGCCGCATCGAACACGGCCCTGGAATTGGTCAGCGGTGCTTTCGTGGCCCTGATGGACCATGATGACATGCTGCCCCCCCACGCGCTGTACCGGGTGGCGATGGAGATTGGTCTGCATCCGCAGGCCGATCTGATCTATTCCGACCAGGACAAGATCGACGCCGGCAATCGCCGCTATGGACCGTATTTCAAGACCGACTGGAACCCCGATCTGTTGTGCGGTCAGAATATGGTCAGCCATCTGGGGGTGTACCGGACCAGCCTGCTGCGCGATATTGGCGGTTTCCGGGAGGGGTATGATGGCAGCCAGGATTATGATCTGGTTCTGCGCGCCAGCGAACTGACCACGCCTGACCGTATCCGCCATATTCCGCATGTGCTCTATCATTGGCGGGTGTTCCAGGGGTCTTCCTCCTTCACCAGCACGGAATTGCCGCGGGCCGTAACGGCCGCAAGACGTGCCATCCAGGATCACCTGGACCGTACCGCCCCCGGGGCACGGGCGGAACCGGTGCCCGGCATGGAATGGTTCACCCGTGTCGTGCATGCCCTGCCGGAGCCGGCACCAAAGGTGACGCTGATTGTCCCGACGCGCGACAAGGTCGAACTGCTGCGCCCCTGCATCGACAGCCTGCTGCGGCAGACCGACTACCCGGCGTTCGAGATTATTATCGTCGATAATGGCAGCCGGGCGCCGGAAACCCACACTTACTTCGCAGAACTGGCCAGCAACCCCCAGGTACAGGTACTGCCCTACGACCAGCCCTTCAATTACTCCGCCCTCAACAATCACGCCGCCACCCTGGCCAGCGGCGAACTGCTGGGGCTGGTCAATAATGACATCAAGGTGATCAATCCCGGCTGGCTGCGCGAAATGGTGTCCCAGGCCCTGCGGCCGGGCGTTGGTGTCGTCGGGGCCAAACTCTATTATGGCGACAGCCGGGTGCAGCATGCAGGCGTGGTCACCGGCATCCTGGGCGTCGCGAACCATATTTTCAAATTCGCCAGCCGAAATGATCCTGGCTATTTCGGCCGTCTGAAGCTGGTGCAGGAATTTTCCTGCGTCACCGGCGCCTGCATGGTGATGCGCAAATCGGTTTTCGATCAGGTCGGTGGCCTGGACGCCGAAAACCTCGCCGTCAGCTTCAACGATGTCGATCTGTGCCTGCGCATCCGGGAAGCCGGGTATCGTGTGGTCTGGACACCGTTTGCTGAACTGTATCACCTGGAATCAATGTCACGGGGCGCCGCCACACAGCCCGATCAGATCGACTGCTTCAAGCAGGAGATCGCCTATATGCAAACCCGCTGGGCCGGAACATTGGCGGCCGATCCCTTTTACAATGCCAACCTGACATTGAATGATCTCGATTTTTCCTTCGCCTTCCCCCCGCGCGTATCACCATTTTCCAAGATGATGACACATGATCACCATCACCCCGGCGTTCGCCCCTAGACCTGTTTTCGGCTGACCGGAAACAGGGCCGGCGGCGACTGCCGCCGCGCCGCTCGTGCGGCGCGCCCAAGCTGCGGATGCAGCGCCGGCGATTGAGGAAAACGAATGCTTAGACCTGTTTTCGGCTGACCGGAAATAGGTCCGGCGGTGACTGCCGCCGCGCCGCTCGTGCGGCGCGGCCAAGCTGCGGATGCAGCGCCGGCGATTGAGGAAAACGAATGCATAAAAATCTGTTTTCGGTCAGCGGAACGACGCTCACGTGACCGGGAAGGATGGCGAACGACGCGCGCAGCCAGGCCCCACCCCCAACCGCCGCACCCCTGCCCCCCGCCATCCGCCCTTGCCGCAGCGCACAAAGCCATGCGATAAGGGTGTCATAAAGCAACATTCTGGAACCGCCGCCCGTATCGGGCCGCCGCCGTTCCGGCGGTGCTTCGGACGCCTGGCTGCATCGTGCGCCAGGCCGGTTTCAGGGTTACGTTTCCTCACATGCAAGATTTCAACGGCTTCGGGCTGCTGTCCCCGCTTTCCGCCGGCTTGGCCGCGGCGGGTTACACCACACCCACTCCCATTCAGGCGCAGGCTTTGCCCGCCGCCTTGGCGGGCCGCGACGTGCTGGGCCTGGCCCAGACGGGTACCGGCAAGACGGCGGCTTTCGCCCTGCCCATCCTGCAGGCGCTGGCCAAGGCTGACAAGCAGGCCCGGCCGCATTATCCGCGCGCCCTGATCATGCTGCCCACGCGTGAACTGGCCTTGCAGGTCGGCACGGTCTTCGACCTGCTGGGCATGCAACTGCCCTTCACCAATGCCGTGGTGCATGGCGGCGTCTCGCTGAACCCGCAGATCAAGGCGCTGGCCGCCGGGGTCGATATTCTGATCGCCACGCCGGGCCGGCTGATCGACCTGATGGATCAGGGCAAGTGCAAGCTGGACAATATTGTCCTGTTTGTCCTGGACGAGGCGGACCGCATGCTCGACATGGGGTTCCTGCCGGCGGTGAAAAAGATCGTGGCCAAGCTGCCCAAGACCGGGCGCCAGACCATGTTCTTCTCTGCCACCATGCCCAACGATGTCTCCGGTCTGGCCGAAAGCCTGCTGCGGGATCATGTCCGGGTGGAGGTGACGCCGCCCGCGACGACGGTGGAGCGTATCGATCAGTCGGTGATCCATCTGGATATGGCGCAGAAGGCGCCGACCCTGGTGAAGCTGCTGTCCGATCCGGCGGTCGAAACTGCCATCATCTTCACCCGCACCAAGCATGGCGCCAACAAGCTGGCGGCACAGTTGGCCGGGGCCGGCCTGGGCGCCGATGCCTATCACGCCAACAAGTCGCAGAATGCCCGCGAACGGGCGCTGGACGCGTTTCGCGCCGGCAAGACCCGCGCCCTGGTCGCCACCGACATTGCGGCGCGCGGCATCGATGTGGATCTGATCACCCACGTCTTCAATTACGATCTGCCGGAAGTGGCCGACGCCTATGTCCATCGTATCGGCCGTACAGGACGTGCGGGCCGGGCCGGCACCGCCGTCTCCCTGGTCACGTCCGCCGACCGGCCGCTGCTGAAGCAGATTGAAAAGGTGACGCGCCAGTCGATCCCGCGCCACCCGATGGAACCCGCCGCTGCTGCCGTGCTGCCGCAGTTGAAGCCCGAACGGCCGCCGCAGCCGCAGCCCAAGCGTAATCGGCCCAAGCCGGCGGGCCAGCCGGGAGAACGCGCCCAGCAGGGCCGCCCCGGCCATCGCGGCCAGCCGCGCAATGCCGAGGCTGCGCGCAGCGACGCTCCGCGCAGTGAGACGGTGCGCGCCGATGGCACCGCCCCCACGCCGTCCGCCCGTCCGCAGCAGCCGCGTCCCCAGGGCGCCCGCCCGCAGGGCAATGGTCCCCGCCCGCAGGGTCAGGGCCAGCGTCCGGCCCAACCCGGCAAGCCGCAGCTTCATTCCCGCCCCGCCGCCGCGAAGCCCCACACCGACAGCCGCCCCGCCCGTGACGGTGCCGCCAAGCCGCAGCGTCCCCAGCGTCCGGCCCGCGACACTGCGGAAGCCAGCGGTGGTGACTGGACCCCCGATTTCCTGCGCCGTCCGGCGCGGGGGTGATGTTGAACGTAGGCCAGGGCTCGCCTTCGGCTCGACCTGACCTACCCCTCAATGCTATCATGCGTCCCGCAGCGCTCCATCGCTGCCTGGGTGACGGCCCCCCTTGCCTGTGCAACACGTGCCTGTTTTGTGTTTCACTATGTTGCACAGACGCGGCGGAAGCACCATTTCGGTAACTCAATTACCAAAATGACATCGAATTCCTGTAACTGGGGGGATCAAATCCGCCACGGGCCGTGCTATACTGCCCGCAATGACAGGTCGCACCCGTCTGCGGCCCGATAAACGGACCACCAGAGCCTCAAGGAACGCCCCATGCGCCGCCACCGCCATGCCAAGATCGTCGCCACCGTCGGCCCGGCCAGCAATACGCCGGAAAAGCTGAAGGAGCTGTTCCTGGCCGGCGTCGATGTTTTCCGCCTGAATTTCAGCCACGGCACCCATGACGACCATGCCAAGGTCCATGCCGCCATCCGCGCGCTGGAACGGGAGGTGGGCCGTCCCATCGGCATCCTGCAGGACCTGCAGGGGCCGAAGATCCGCATCGGCACGCTGACCGCCGGCAAGGAAGAGCTGGTGAATGGGGAACGCGTGACCTTCGTCCTGGGCAAGGAGCCGGGGTCCAAAGACAATATCCCCCTGCCGCATCCGGAGATTTTCAAGGCCATCATGCCGGGCCAGGACCTGCTGATCGATGATGGACGGGTGCGCGTGCGGGTGCGCGGCGTGACGGATGACAAGATCACGGCAGAGGTGATTGTCGGCGGCACCATCTCCAACCGCAAAGGCGTGAATCTGCCGGGCACGGCGCTCGACCTGTCGCCCCTGACGGAAAAGGACCGTGCCGATCTGGCCTTTGGTCTGTCGCTGGGCATGGACTGGATCGCCCTGTCCTTCGTGCAGCGCCCGTCCGACGTGATCGAGGCCAAGGCCCTGATCGGCGACAAGGCCGGTCTGGTCTCCAAGATCGAAAAGCCGCAGGCCCTGGAGAAGATCGAAGACATCATCCGCCTGTCGGATGCCATCATGGTGGCGCGTGGCGATCTGGGCGTCGAAATCCCGCATGAGGATGTGCCCGGCCGTCAGAAGGAGCTGGTGCGCGCCGCGCGGCTGGCCGCCAAGCCGGTGATCGTGGCCACCCAGATGCTGGACAGCATGGTGGCCAGCCCCACGCCCACCCGCGCCGAAGCGTCCGACGTTGCCACCGCCGTCTATGACGGGGCCGACGCGGTCATGCTGTCTGCCGAAAGCGCGTCGGGTCAGTTCCCGCTGGAAGCGGTCTCGATGATGAGCCGGATCATCGCCTCCACCGAACATCACCCCACCTATCGCCCCATCATCACCGCGCTGGAGCCGGAGGTGGATCACACCCCCTCACACGCCCTGGCCGGCGTGGCCGCCGATCTGGCCGGCACCATCGATGCCGCCGCCATCTTTGCCTATACGGCCAGCGGCAATACCGTGGCCCGCATCGCCCGCAAGCGGCCGGATGTGCCGGTCCTGGCGGCCACCCCGCATGAAGGCGTGGCCCGCCGCCTGGCACTGGTCTGGGGCGCGCATGCCATCCATTCCGGCGATGTCGGCACCTATGAGGAAATGGTGGACCGCGCCCGTGCCCTGGCCGTGAAGGAAGAATTCGCCCGTCCGGGCGAACGGATCGTCGTCGTCGCCGGCATCCCCTTCGGTCAGTCCGGCAGCACCAACAACCTGCGCATCGCCAAGATCTGATCGGCGGCGACTGACGGGCACGAATCCTGACCGATGGTCAGGATTCGTGCGGCTGGTATAAATTCACCGGTCATAATTTATGACCGGTGATATGGCGGCGACCGCCGCCGCGCCGCACATGCGGCGTCGCCAAGCCAGCGGATGCTGGCGCCGGCGATTGAGGGGCAGGAAAGATTGACCAAAGGTCAAGATTTCATGCCGCTGGTATGAGGCGGACGCTATCACACCGCCGACAGGTGCAGCCCGTCCAGACGGTGCGACAGGGCCTGTTTCGCCTGGACATCCTGGTCGAAGCGGACTGAGCAGCCGCCGGTCTCCACCGCCACGATGGTGAAGGCGATCGGGGCGGGCAGCTGTCGCCACTCCAGGTGCCCCGTCAGACCCACCGCAGCCCCCTGCAGGCCGATAAAGGCGCCGCCGCCGGAGATATTGTGCAGCGCGGCCTCCACGGCACGGCCCCGGATCTGGACCGTGACGCTCTGCCCCACCTGATAGCGGCGGCTGGACCGGCGGTCCACGTCGGAAATGGCGGTGCGGACCACGCGGACCAGGGTCTGGCGCAGGGCATTGACCCCATCGGTGACATGGGTCGACACCTCGCGCAGCAGCACTGCCTTCTCACCCGTCCCATGCGCTTCCTCGGACACCAGGGCGATGCGGCGGGAGACCTCGCGGTTGGCATTGGCCGTTTCCGAGACGTTGCGCGCGATCTCCTTGGTCGCGGCGGATTGTTCCTCCATCGCGGCGGCAATGGTGGAGGAGATATGGTCCATATCGTTGATGGCGCCGCTGATCGAGGCGACGGCGTCAACGGCGGCGGCGGTGGCCGACTGGATTTCGCTGATCTTGCGCGTGATATCCTCGGTCGACCGGCTGGTCTGGGTCGCCAGATTCTTCACCTCCGACGCGACCACAGCAAAACCCTTGCCCGCCTCGCCAGCCCGCGCCGCCTCGATGGTGGCATTCAAGGCCAACAGGTTGGTCTGGCCAGCAATATCACCGATCAGGTTGGCGACCTCGCCGATCTGGCCCACCACCTCGCGCAGGCTCTCGATGGTCTCGCGGGTACGCTCCCCGCCCTCCACCGCCTTGCGGCTGACGGTCATGGCGTGGGCGACCTGGGCGCTGATCTCCTGGATGGAGGCGGTCAGTTCCTCGGTGGCGCTGGCGACGGCCTCGGCATTGGCCAGCGCCTGTTCGGCGGCGGCGGCGACATTCTGGGCATTGTCGCTGACCTGGGCCGCCGACTGCTCCATGGCGGCGGCAGTCTTGTCCATGATCACAGCCTCGGCGGCGACATTGTCGACCGATACGCGGCTTTCGGTTTCCACCGTCTCGGCCATGCTGGTCAGGGCGCTCACCCGCTCTTCCCGGGCGCGGGCCTCGGCCTTGGCCTGCTCTTCCCGCAGCCGCACATTGTCGGCGGTCCGTTCATGCAGGATGCCCAGGGCGCGGGACATGTCGGCGATCTCGTCTTTGCGGTCACCCGCGGCCGGCACCTTGACCGACAGGTTGCCGTCACCGATAGCGGTCAGCGTTTCCGTGATGCCGATCAGCGGCTTCACCACATGGAGGTTCAGCGCAACCATGATGATCCCCGACAGGGCCACGCCCAGGATCAGCAGCAGCAGCGACAGATCGGCAAGGTCGTCGGCCACATTCACGGCACTGTTCAACTCGCCATGCATGCTTTTGACGGACTTTTCCGCCAGGCTGTCGACCTCGGTGACCACCGTCTCCAGCGCGGCGGATAAAGCCTCGGTCTTGCTGTCCAGGTCGCCCATCAGCCTGTTGCCGGCAGTCGTCCCATCCTTGATATAGGCCTGGGCCATTTTCAGGCCCAGATCGTAGAACGGGTCCAGGGTCTGGCCCACCTTGTCGATCTGCGCCACCAGCTTGGTCTGGCCCATGGTACGGGCGATGTCGGCTGCCTTCTTCAGATTGGCACGGGCGCCATCACGGGCCTTCTCAGCCTCGGCAAACCCGTCATCCAGCCCGTCCTGCGCGCGTGTCGCCGACACATCGGTCAGCCATTGCTGGATCTGGACCAGGTTCAGGTTCAGCAGGCGCACCGTGGACGTCAGATCCAGCGCCTGGACCGCCGCCATATCCGCCGCCTGGTTGGCCGCGGCGATCTGCTTTTGCTGCCGCCCGGCCCCCAGCAGCATCAGCACCGTCGCCACCGCCAGCAGCAGCAATACCAGCAGGTTGGAGAGCATGATCTTTTGGCTGAGGCCGAAGCGCATGACGCAATAACCAGATAGTCAAAGTACGGGGCGGTCAGACACAGACATGCCCAACCTTTATGCAGACAACTACCACTTGGCGGGGACGAGGCGTACCTATCCGCGCGCATACTGCCGGTGCCTGGGTTCCTGCGGCCGGTCACCCCACCAGGGGCAGCCCCACCACCACGCAATCCCGCTCCCGCGGGGCACAGAACAGGTTCAACGTGCCGACAGCCCCAAAGAAGTCCCGGGTCTCGCCCCGGAAATTGCCGGGATTGAACAGGCGCGGCCGGTGTGACCACAGCCGGTATCCCAGGCCCTGGAGCATGGATATCAGCTCGGCTTCCCGCTCCGGCCGGTCGTTGCGCAGATAAAGATAGGGCCGGCAGCGATCAATGGTCGCAGCCGCCCCACGCAGCAGTTCCACCTCCCGCCCGTCGATCGCGGCCTTGATCAGGCGGACCTGCGGCAGGGAAAGGGCATCAATGGCCAGGCCATCCCCCGCATGCAGGATCGCCGATCCGTCAGTATTGGCCGACAGATTGACGGCCAACAGCTCGCGCAGCGCCGGCTGGCCCTCGAACAGATGCAGTTTGACCGACTTGGCCATCGGCACGGCATGGGTACCGACATTGGCCCCGGCCTCGACCACCACATCGCCGGTGCGCAGCAGACTGAGGCACAGACCCAGTTCCGCCTCCATCCACTCGCCATAGGCTTCCAGGCTGCGGCCAATCACCGGGTCCTGGGCGGGATAACGCAGGGCCCCGTACCGGGTGGCGGTTTCCCGCACCATCTCGCTGACCTGCCGGTGTGCCGTGGCAACCGCCAGCATGACCTGGGGGCGTTCGGCCGGCAGCGGCGGCCGCGGCACCGGCGGGAACGGTGCCGCCGGGACAGGGGCGGGCGGGGGGGGTGGGATCAGCCGTGACCGGTCGCCATTTTTGAGAGCCGCCACCTCGGTAGCCAGCCGCTCGAACACCACCGGCCAATCACCCGGCTGGCGCTGGCGGAACAGGCGCATATTGCGGGGATACCAGGGGCTGTCCTCCCGCTCCATCAACCAGCGCCAGTCGGGCGACAGTTTCAGCGGCACCCAGACAGGCCGGCCCAGCGCGCCCGCCAGATGCGCCACCGACGTGTCGGAGGAGATGATCAGGTCCATATGCTGCATGACGGCAGCCGTGTCCAGGAACGCGTCCGCGCCCGCGTCGAAATCGGGACCCAGCGTTTCGACCCGCATGCCGTCGGGCAGGCTGTCCAGCTGGTCCAGACCATAGCCCTTTTGCAGGCTGACCAGCGTCACGCCGGGGATGCGGGCGACGGGGGCCAGGTGAGCCAGACCATAGGAACGGCCCCGGTCGATACTCACCCCGGCCTTGCCCTGCCAGACGATACCGATGCGGAACGCGCCTGCGGGCAGCCGGTCCCGCCACTTCTCCACCCGCTCCGGATCGGCAGACAGATAGGGGATGGCGGCGGGGATTGTACCCAGCGTCACGCCCAGGACAAACGGCACACTCATGATGGCCAGATGCACATCAAAGGGCGGCAGCGGCTCCCCATAGGTGGCGAGCGTCACGCCTTTGATCTGCTCCAGGCAGGCATAAAGGGCCCGCAGATTGGGAGGCACTTCCAGGATGACCTGACCGGCCCGCGCCGCCACATCGGCCGCGAAGCGCACGAACTGGATACTGTCACCCAGACCCTGTTCATGATGCAGCAGGATGGTCTTTGTCGAGATATCCTCGCCCCGCCATTCCGGCTGGCCGAAATCACGCAGCGGCACCGGCAGGTTGGGGCGCAGCCAGCGCCATTCAAAATGCGCCCAGCCTTCTTCCAGCTTACCGGCAACCAGGAACAGGCCCGCCGCGGTGCCATGGATCGTGGGGCTGTCCGCATGATGCGCCAAGGCGCGGCGCAGCACCTGCTCGGCCTCCGCCGGACGACCCATGTTCATATAGGTATTGGCCAGATTGTTCAGGCCATCGCGGTGTGTGGGGGCGATGTTGACCGCTTCGCGGAAGCAGTGCTCGGCCCCCACCAGATCATTGCGCACGTCGTACAGGGCACTGCCCAGGTTGACCAGCGCCTCCGGCAGGTCGGGCCGGCGGCGGGCCGCCTCCTGCAGAAGAGTGATCGCCTCCTCTCCCCGGCCACGCCGCGACAGCTGGTTGCCCAGATTGACCATGGCCTCCACCATATCGGGATGGTGGCGCAGGGCATCTTCATAGGCCTTGATGCCCTCATCGGTGCGGCCCGTGTCGCACAGGATGTTGGCAAGGTTGAACAGGGCCAGGCCCAGGCCGGGATGGTCCTTCAGGACCAGACGGTAATTCTCCTCGGCCCGGACGGCGTCACCGGCCATATAATAGGCATTGGCCAGGAAGCAGCGAATCTCGGCCGATTGCGGCCGCAGGGACAGCGCCCTCTGATAGGCGGCAGCCGCTTCTGCGGCGCGGCCCAGCGCCAGCAGGGAATTGCCATGATTGACCATTGCATCGGTATCGTTGGGCGCATGGCCCAGCCAGCGGGCGATGATGGCTTCCGCCTCGGCATGCCTGCCCAGCTGCTGCAAGGCAATGCCCAGCGGATGCAAGGCATCATGCAGGGTGGGATTGCGGGCCAGCAACGCCCGGTACCGGGTTTCGGCCTCCGCGACCTTGCCGGCAATATGAACCTGCTTGGCAGCGTTCAGTTCCGCCAGCACCTTTTGATTGACGCCCGCCTTCTGCACCGTTTCATCCCCCGCCAGCGTGCCACGCCCAGAAGATGTAGCGTTGGGGCGGACCGTTAATCAACGGAATCCCAATCGTGGCCGGCACTCAGCGCAAAGCATTGCTGATCAGATAGGTGGCGTAGTCGGCAACCTTCAGCTTAAGACCGGCACGTTCGCTTTCGCCTTCCATGGCGCGGGCCAGCACGATATGGCGCTGCACATCGGCCTCGACCACCTTGAACAGGGCCATTTCGCCTTTGATGCGGGGGTAATAGGTCGGATCGACGCGTTTCTGCCGCTTGGACAGGCGTTCGACAATCTCCTCCTCCGTCACCTCGACATCGGCCTGCTTCTTGACCAGGGTCCAATCCTTCTCACCCGCGAACCCTTCGGCCAGCAGCGGGGCGGGGTCTCCCTCACAGATGCCGACCTTGAACAGGTTCTTGCCCAGCCCGACATCGGAGCCCCACTGGCTAAGGTTGGCGCTGCGCGCGACAAAGATCGTGGCCATTGATTCGGGTCCTTCAGAGAGACACTTCCCCTCAACCGGGGCTCTTGCCTTCCCGACGTAACGCATGGGTCGGCCGCTGAAAAGAGGCAAAGAGCGGCCGGAGACAAGATCGTCCACTTGTTGGGCGACAGGCGATTACATCCTGGGCAGACACCGCCTTGAAAAGCAGCAACCCTTGGAATGTCGACAAAAGCCCCGCTATCCAAAAGTATATCGTATAACTTTTCAGCCATTCTTCGGTAAAAATTGCCTGCCCGTCAGTGATAACTTGTCGTCAACCATCGGTGCCGTGCCGCACCCAATAAACTGCAATCCCAATTCATGAACCGTGGCCCCCATGCAAAAGCAACTGACCTTGGCAATGGCTGAGTATCCCGGCAATGGGGCTGACCTGGAAGCGTCGCCCGAGACGATCATCGAACTGGCGCGGGAGGTGGCGGAAGTATCTGCGATGCGTACCAGCGCCATCGGCGATATCACGCGCCGCACCAAGATCCTGGCGCTGAACGCCAAGATCGAGGCGGCGCGCGCCGGCATCCATGGCGCCGGTTTCGGCGTCGTTGCGGCAGAGGTGCAGACCATCTCCTCGGAAATCGACGTCGCGGCCAGCCGCATGCGCGATGAAATCGTCGGCAGCGCCAACCGTCTGCATCAATTGGGCCAGGGGCTGGTCGGTTCCATGCGCGGCCAGCGTCTGGCCGATCTGGCGCTGAACATGATCGATATCATTGATCGCAATCTCTATGAACGGTCCTGCGATGTAAGATGGTGGGCCACCGACAGCGCCGTGGTCGATGCGCTGGAACACCCGGATGCCGGCCGCGCCCGCCATGCCGGGCAGCGCCTGGGCGTCATCCTGAAATCCTACACGGTCTATCTGGATATCTGGGTGGCCGACGCGCAGGGCAAGGTCATCGCCAGTGGCCGGGCGGACCGGTATCCTGTGACAGGCCGATCGGTCGCCCATGAAAGCTGGTTCCGCGACGCCATGGCGACGCGTGACGGCACGGAATTCGCGGTGGCCGACGTGGCCCCGCATGAGGCGCTGAATAACCAGCCGGTCGCCGTCTACGCCACTGCCATCCGGGCCGGGGGCGCGGAGAATGGCAAGCCGTTGGGCGTGCTGGGCATTTTCTTCGATTGGGCACCGCAGGCCGGCACGGTGGTGAAATCGGTCCGGCTGACGGAGGAAGAGCGGCTGGAAAGCCGGACCAAATGTCTGATCGTGGACAGCAATTTCCGGGTCATGGCCGCCAGCGACGAACGCTACCTGCTGATCGGCCGTTACCCGCTGCAAACAGGCGGCAAGGACATGGGCTACTACCAGGCCGAGGATGGAACCCTGGTCGCTTTTGCCCTAACCCCCGGCTACGAAACCTATAAGGGCCTAGGCTGGTACGGGCTGATCCTGCAACGCCCCCCGGAGGTAGAGGCCGCCTGGAACGCCAGACATGGCAATGCCTGACCATCCGGGTTACCGTTTTTAAGCTTGGCATCTGCCATGCGCGCGGTGGATAGAATGGAGGCCCCGCCATTCTATCCCTGGGCCATGATGTCTGTTGCCGCCGACCAAACGCCCTTGACCTGGATCGTCATCCTGAACTGGAACGGGGCGGAGGATACGATCGGCTGCCTTGATGCGGTGCGCAACCTGACGGGTGCGCGCTGGCGGCTGGCCATCTGCGACAATGCTTCGGGCGACGATTCGCTGTCCCGCCTGCGCCCGGCCCTGCACGAACGCTTCGGCGACAGCTTTGTGGAGCTGACAGAGACGGAGGTCGCGGACGCCGCGACCGACCATGACATTTACCTGATCCGCAATGCTGGCAATCACGGCTATGCCGGCGGCAACAATGTCGGGGTGCGGCTGGCGCTGCGTGATCCGGCCATGGCCTTTACCTGGATTCTGAACAATGACACGCTGCCGCAGCCGGCCGCCCTGTCGGCGCTTTTGGCCCAGGCGGCGGCCCATCCGCGTCAGGGCATGATTGGTTCCACTCTGCTCTACGCCCATCAGCCCGACCGGATCCAGGGCGCCGGCGGTGCCCGCTATAACCGCTGGACCGGTATGGTCCAGCATCTGGGCTGGAATCGACCCCGGGAGGAAGCGGCTTCCTTCGCTGCTATGCCCATGGACTATGTGATCGGCGCCGCCATGTTCATCCGCCGGGCCTGGCTGGAACAGGTCGGCCTGATGGATGACAGCTTTTTCCTCTATTTTGAGGAACTCGATTATTGCCGACGCGGGCGCCATCTGTTCGACCTGGGCTATGCGCCGGACAGTCTGGTTCTGCATAAGGAGGGGGGGACCACGGGCGGCCATCGCGACCAGATCAGTTGGCTGGCGGATTTCTATAATCTGCGCAACCGGCTGCGGATCACCTGGCGGCATTTCCCCTATGCCATGCCCACCATCCTGGTCGGCCTCTGTATGACGGCACTGAACCGCCTGCGCCGGGGCCAGGCGGACCGGCTGCCCATGCTCTGGAACATCGCCAGGCGCTTCCGCAGCATCCGGTTCGAGGATGTACGGAGGCCGGGTTGAGGCCTTTTGTTGCCTGCCCCGGCCGGACAGTGCATAAAGCCGCCAGTCCCAATTCCGTACCCTGGGGCGAAGGGGCGGAACGGGGCGACGTCATTGCCGTTCCTGTCATCCCCCTTCGCCGGATAGAACCCTCATGCAAGTGACCAGATACGATATCGACGGCCTCGCCCTGCTGAAGCCGGCCCGGTTCGGTGACCATCGCGGTTATTTCAGCGAAACCTACAGCCGCCGCCGCTTCAAGGATCTGCTGGGCGTCGATGTGGATTTTGTGCAGGACAACCACTCCTTGTCGCGGGATGTCGGCACCCTGCGGGGCCTGCATTTCCAGCGCCCGCCCACTGCCCAGGGCAAACTGGTGCGTGTCGTGCGCGGCGCGGTTCTGGATGTGGCCGTCGACATGCGTCACGGTTCCGCCACCTTCGGCCGCCATATCGCTGTGGAACTGACGGCGGATGGCGGTGAACAATTGTGGATTCCGGCGGGTTTTGCCCACGCTTTCTGTACCCTGGCCCCGGATACGGAGTTTGTTTACAAGGTGACCGACTATTACAGCCCCGCTGATGATGGCGGCATCTTCTGGAACGACCCCGACCTGGGGATCGCATGGCCCTTCCCGGCGGAAGAGCTGATCCTGTCCGACAAGGACAGCAAATTGCCGCGCCTGCGCGACCTGCCGCCGATTTTCTGAACCCCGCTGACAAGAGTTCTGGAATGACCCTTCTTTCCCCCAAACTGATCCTTGTCACCGGGGGCGCCGGCTTTATCGGCTCCGCCTTCATCCGTCATGCGGTGGCCGAACAGGGCTGTGCCGTCGTCAATATCGACAAGCTGACCTATGCCGCGAACCCGGAGAATGTCCGGGTGGTGAAGGACAGCCCGCTTTATCATTTCGAGCAGGCGGATATCTGCGAGCGCCCCGCCATCGACGCGATCTTCGCGAAATACCAGCCGGATGCCATCATCCATCTGGCCGCCGAAAGCCATGTGGACCGGTCCATCGACGGGCCTGACGCCTTCATCCAGACCAATATCGTGGGGACGGGCGTGCTGCTGTCGGCGGCGCGTGACTATTGGCAGGGTCTGGCCGGGCAGAAGCAGGCGGATTTCCGCTTTCACCATGTCTCAACGGACGAGGTATTCGGCAGCCTGGGGGATGAAGGTTTCTTCACCGAAACCACGCCCTACGCGCCGCGCTCGCCTTATTCGGCGTCCAAGGCCTCCAGCGACCATCTGGTCGATGCCTGGCACCATACCTATGGGCTGCCCGTCGTCCTGACCAACTGTTCCAACAATTACGGGCCCTTCCATTTCCCGGAAAAGCTGATCCCGCTGGTCATCCTGAACGCGCTGGAACGCCGCCCCCTGCCTGTTTACGGCAAGGGCGACAATGTGCGCGACTGGCTGTATGTCGAAGACCACGCCCGCGCTTTGTGGGAAGTGCTGACGCGTGGCCCGGTGGGTGAGCGGTTCAATATCGGCGGCAATAACGAAAAGACCAACCTGGAGGTCGTGGAGCGTATCTGCGACATCCTGGATGCGCTGCGTCCCGACGGAACCCCGCGCCGTGACCTGATCACCTTCGTGAAGGACCGGCCCGGCCACGACCACCGCTATGCCATCGATGCCGCCAAGATCCGGCGTGACCTGGGCTGGGAGCCGAAAGAAAGCTTCGAGACCGGCCTGGAAAAGACGGTTCGCTGGTACCTGGATAATGAATGGTGGTGGGGCCCCTTGCGGGAAGAGGCTCACAAGCGTCGCGGAGAGGGGAAGAAGAATGGCTAACCGCAAGGGCATCATCCTGGCCGGCGGCTCCGGCACGCGGCTCTATCCCATCACCTTGGGCGTGTCGAAGCAGCTGCTGCCCGTCTATGACAAGCCGATGATCTATTACCCGCTGTCGGCCCTGATGATGGCGGGGATTACCGACATCCTGGTGATCAGTACCCCGCACGACCTGCCACAGTTCAGCCATCTGCTGGGTGACGGGTCGCAATGGGGGGTGAACCTCTCCTATGCGGTGCAGCCCAGCCCCGACGGGCTGGCCCAGGCCTTCATCATCGGTCGCGGCTTTGTCGGCAACGATCCGGCGGCCCTGGTGCTGGGCGACAACATCTTCTATGGCGACGGGTTCGAAAAGCTGCTGGCCAATGCCCATGGCCGTGACAATGGCGCCACCGTCTTCGCCTATCATGTCAATGATCCTGAACGCTATGGCGTGGTCAGCTTCGATGGGGACGGCAATGCCCTGACCATTGAGGAAAAGCCCAAGGCGCCGAAGTCGAACTATGCCGTCACCGGCCTCTATTTCTACGACAATTCGGTGCTGGACATCGCGGCCACCATCAAGCCGTCGCCGCGCGGGGAGCTGGAGATCACTGACGTCAATAATGTCTATCTTCAGCAGAACAGGCTGCGGGTGGAGCGTATGGGCCGGGGCTATGCCTGGCTGGATACCGGCACGCATGACAGCTTGGTCGAGGCCACACATTTTGTGCAGACGGTGGAGCGTCGCCAGGGTCTGAAGATCGCCTGCCCGGAGGAAATCGCCTTCCGTCGCGGCCTGATCACCGCCGAGCAGGTGGAGAAACTGGCCAAGCCGCTGCTGAAGAACGAATATGGCCAGTATCTGATGAAGATCCTGGCGGAAGCCGGCGTCTGACCGCCGGCCGCAACAACGGAACAATGCGATGAAGGTCCTGGTTTTTGGCCGTGGCGGCCAATTGGCACTGGCCATGCGCGATCAAGGTACCGGCGCTGGTCATGCGGTGGTCTGCCTGGGGCGGGAAAGCCTCTCCATCGCGGATGGCACGGCGGTGGCCGATGCCGTGCGCGCCCATGCCCCGGACCTGATCGTCAATGCTGCTGCCTATACCGCCGTGGACAAGGCGGAAAGCGACGCGGCGGAAGCCTACGCCGTCAATTGTGACGGCACGCGGCATATTGCGGCGGCGGCCCGCGACGCCGACATCCCGTTCATCCATGTATCCACCGACTATGTCTTCGCCGGCAATGGCGACCGGCCCTGGCGGGAGGATGACGCCACCGGCCCGCTGGGCGTCTATGGCGCGTCAAAACTGGCGGGCGAACAGGCAATGGCCGACCTGGGTCCGGCCCGCAGCGCCGTGCTGCGCACCTCCTGGGTGTTCAGCCCCTACGGCGCCAACTTTGTCCGCACCATGCTGCGCCTGGGCGCCGACCGGCCCGAACTGCGGGTGGTGGCGGATCAGCTTGGGCGCCCCACGGCGGCCCATGACATTGCTGACGCCATCCTGCTGATGGCGCCCTTCGTGGCGGATGGAAGCGCCCGGGGCGTCTATCATTTCGGCGGCGCCGAACCCACGACCTGGCATGCTTTCGCGCAGGCCGTGTTCGTCAGCGCCGCCCGCCATGGACGCCCCGTGCCGACCGTGCATCCCATCGCCACGGCGGATTATCCCACCCCGGCCCGGCGTCCGGCCAATTCCGTGCTGGCCTGCGACCGGTACCTGGCGCTGCCCGGTGCCGTCCTGCCGGATTGGCGGATCGGGCTGGACAAGTCCGTCGATGCGCTGCTGACGGCGGGCTGACCCCCTTGTCACAGCCCATCACCTTCAGCCACGATATCTTCACGTCCCAGACTGTGGGCGGCATCTCGCGCTATTTCTGCGAACTGGCGCTTGCCTTGTCCGACAGGGGCCGCCCGGTAGAGATCGTGGCGGGCCGGCACCGCAACCAGCATCTCAAGGCACTGGAAAGCGGCCGGGATGCCATCGATAAAGGATTGGTTCGGGGCCGTTATGAACTGCCGTCCCGGCTGCCGGCACAGTTGTTGCGCATCCGTAACGAAGCTTGGGCCACGGCCCGCACCCGCCCGGACGGCATTTTCCACCGCACCTACTATCCTTTGCTTGACCTGATGCCCGGCCGCCGGCCGCTGGTCACCACCGTGCATGACATGGTGTGGGAAATGTTCCCGGGCGAGGCCCGGTCCTTCGCCATCAACAGCCGGCTGAAGCGTAAGGCGGTGGACCGGGCGGACCTGATCATCGCTCCGACAGAGGCGACAAAGCGCGACCTCTGCCGCCTCTGGTCACTGCCGGCCAGCCAGGTCCATGTGGTCAATCACGGGTTCACGGCCCCTGACCTGCCGCCGGACGATGGCCGGCATCTTCTGGACGGCCGCCCTTATATCCTGTTCGTAGGCCGGCGTGGCGGGTACAAGAATTTCACCTGTTTCCTCAACGGCTATGCACGCAGTGCCCTGCCATCGCGCGGCGTGCATCTGCTCTGTTTCGGTGGCGGCGATTTCGGGCCGGCGGATCAGGTGCTGCTGGCCGAAACCGGCATGGCGGACCATGTCACCTGGATGGGTGGCGATGATGCCACCATGATGCGCGCCTATCGTGATGCCCTGTTGTTCTTTTACCCGTCGCGCTGTGAAGGGTTTGGGCTCCCCGTGTTGGAGGCCATGGCCGTGGGCTGCCCCGTCGCAATCGCACGGGAAGCCGAAGCGCTGGTGGAGGTTGCGGGCGATGCCGCCCTGACCTATGACGCCAGTGATATCGACGCCACGGTACATATGCTGAACAATCAGGTCGGTGATGGGGCTTTGCGGGCGACGCTGACCGGGCGTGGACGTGACCGTGTCGGGCATTTCGGCTGGGAACGCTGTGCGGCGGAAACGGCGTCGCTCTACGCCTTGCTGGCATGATGGACAGGCGGCTTCATTGATCGTAGGGTCGCGCCGGACAGACGACCGGCGTCATTCGAGGACCGGAGGGAAACAAGTGACGATGCAGGCCCAGACCAGCCCCCACACCGCCGACGCGGATGTGATCTATATCGGCGACATCGTCACCTTTTTCCTGCGCCGCTGGACGGTGTTCCTGGCGGCGATCCTGCTGGCCGTGGCCGCGGCCATGCTTTACCTGTTCCTGACCACACCGCTGTACAAGGCGTCGGCCACGGTGGGGCCGCCCACCTCCTCCAACAATGCATCCAAATCCGGCAGCCTTGCGGCCCTGCCCTTCGGCCTTGGCGCCGCCCTGGGCGATGGCGGCGGCTCCACCCTGCACAAGCAGTTCCTGCAGACGCTGAAATCCTATGACATCGCCGCGAAGCTGGCCGCCGACAAGGAAATCGGTCCGCGTCTGCTTGAACCCAAGGACGGGGAGGCGGTGACGGCAGGCAAGATTTCAGAGCGGCTGGAGGCGGTCATGGTGGTCAACAAGCTGCGTAATGCGCCGCTTGAAGACACGACCTTCACGGAAATCACCCTGCTGCATGCCGACCCGGCCTTCGCCCAGAAGGTCCTGAACCATATCTTCGCCCTGTCGGACACCATCATCCGCAAACAGGTGCGGGAATCGAAGACGGCCCAGCGCGAGGTGCTGCTGCGGTCCCTGGAACAGACCAGCAATTCCTATCAGCGTGACGCGCTGGTGAAGAACCTGCTGGAGGTCGAACATGAATTGATGACCAGCCAGACGGACGGGCCCTTCTCCTACCGCATCATCGAAAGCCTGCATACCGGTGACCGTCCCGCCTCACCCCGCCGGCTGCTGACCCTGGCCGGGGCGATGGTGGTGGGGACCCTGCTGGGTTTCATGGTCGTCTGCGTGATGCTGTTCAACGCCTATCGGCGCAATCGGGGCCGGATCGTCTGATCGGCGGCCCTTACCGGCGCAGCCCTTCGGCCAGGGCCATCATCAGGGCACCCACCCCCTTGGGGTCGTTGGGCACGACCGGTTCCGACAGATAATAAGCATAGCTGCCGTCGCGGTAGGGGGCGTTGCCCAGCCCCGCGACACCGCAGATGCCCCCCAGTTCCGTCTCTGACAGAAAGTCGCGGATGACGGTACGCAGCGCCGCCTCCCCCGCCCGCCCATGGTCGGCCGGCAGCAGGCCCAGCCGTGCGCCCACCATCAGGGCATAGGCGATCATCAGGCTGGCGGAGGTCTCCTCATAGTTTCCCTCCTCTCCGCCGCGGTCCAGCACCTGCCACCACAGGCCCCGGGCGCTGCGCACGGCCATCAGGGCAATGGCTGTATCCTGAAACATCGCGATCAGGGCGGCCCGGCCCGGCCCGTCGAACGGCGCGGCCAATTCAATACAATCCACCATCGCCATCATGAACCAGCCCATGGACCGCCCCCAGAAACAGGGCGAACAGCCGGTCACCGGGTCGGCCCAGCGTTGCTGCCGGCTTTCATCCCAGCCATGGTAATAAAGACCGGTCCGGGGATCCCGCATCAGGTCGCGCACCTGGGTGAACTGCTGAACGACATCCTCCCAGGCGTCGCGGTCGCCTTCCGCCACCGCCTGGGCCGTGACCAGGGGCTGCGCCATGTACAGGCCATCCAGCCACACCTGCCACGGATAGATCTGCTTGTGCCAGTAATTGCCGGATTTTGTGCGCGGATGGGTACGCAGCTGCGCGACCTGAGTCTCGATGGCCCGGCGGAACCGTTCCTCGCCGGTACGGTCATACAGCGGGAAAAAGACCTTGGCGGGCTTCACATTGTCGATATTGTACTCACCCGGATCAAAGCCCTCGATGCCGCCTTCCTCATCAACCCGCGCGCCCACCTTGTCATGCACAAAGTCGGAGAATTCCGACCGGCCCGTGGCATCGGCCAGGTCCAGGCAGCCCTTGAAGACGCAGCCATCCTCGTAATTCCAGGTCGGTTTGAAAAAATCCCATTCCGACAGGTAATGGCGCAGGAACGGCAGGACCTGCGGTCCGAAACGGCGGAAATCATGCATGATGGGTTGGGCACCAGGAACGGGTGAACCGGCGGCAATCGCTCTTTCTACTCGAACCGGAAACCGGTGTCATCACTGCTGTCACGCTGAACCGGACATCAGCGGATCACCCTTTGCAGGATACCGTTGATTTCCCGCTCCATGGCCAGCCCGGCCTCTTCAGGCGTCAGCATGCCATAGCCAAGTTTCTCCAATATGTCGTTGAAGCCATCGCGCACACGGGCATGTTCATAATATCCCGACAGGACGATGCCGCGCGGCAGGCTTTCGATCTGCTGCTGCCCTTCCAGGGCCAGACCCGTCAACTGCCCGTCATCCTCCAGGATGCGGCGGGCGGCGGCACTGGCGGGCACCCCGCGCCGCGCCCCCAGGATGCGCACGCCTTCCGGATCATTCAGCAGGAATTGCAGCAGCAGCGCCGCCTCCCGCGGATGCGCCGTATGGCGGTTGATGGCGTACATCATGGCGGGTTTATAAAGCAGCCCCGGATCCACGGCGCCGGGCAGCAGCGGATAGGGTGCAAGCACCATCTTCTGGCCCGGCTCCAGGGTCTCCACATATTTCCCGACGGAGCTTGTCCATTGATAGATGCCGGCATAGCGACCCGTGATCCAGGGCCGTGTCTCCTGCAGCTGCACATGCCCGAAACTGGCCCGCTCCCGCGCCGACGGCACCACATGATTGTCGACCAGTTGCTGGTAAAGGGTCGCAGCCGCCACCAGCAGGTCGCGGCTGGGCACCAGGCGCTTGCCCTCCTCGTCGATGAAGGCCGTCTGGCTCTTCTGGCTGATCCAGCTATAGAGCAGGGCCACCGTGTCCTGGAAATTCATGTCCAGCGGGTAATGGTCGGATCCCAGCCGGTCGCGGAAGACCGGACCCGCCGCCATCAGCGTGTCCCAACTGTCGGGCACCGGCAGGCCCGCCTTGGCGAAGGTGGTCTGGTTGAACCAGAACAGCCGCGCCGTCATGTTAGGCGGCAGGCCGTTCAGCTTGCCGCGCACCGATGACATGGAAATGGCGTCCCGGTCAAACTGTGTCAGGTCGATGATATCGGCCACCTGGTTCAGGTCCAGGAAACCTTTGCCGTCACGGGAAAACAGTTTCAGCCAGTTCCAGTTGACCGTCATCACATCAGGGGCGGTACCGCCCGCAATCTGGGTGGTCAACCGCTCCAGATGCCCGACCCAGCCCGTATACTCGGCCGTGACCTTGATATGGGGATACCGCGCCTCGAACGCCTCCAGCGCACGCAGATGGGCCCGATGCACATCATTGCCGCCCCACCAGGACATGCGCAGATGCACCTGGCCCCGCGCCGCGGCCATCGGCAGGGGCAAAAGCAGGCTGGCGGCCAGGAACAGCCGTCTGGCGATGATCATCGCAAAGCCCCTCCCTGCCGCCGTTTGTTCTTCCCCCTTTGGTAACCGATTTCCGCGCCTCGGAAAACCCGGTGCAGAGCTGTCGCGCCCCGGCACCGGGCGCCGGTCACGCCGTCTTGTACCGGCGGGCCAGCAGAGCGGCCAATTCGGCATGGATGGCGTTGCGGTCATCCGAACTGGCCTTGTCATTCTGATAATAGCTGGTCAGCAGCAGCGGCCCGCCCGCTGGTGGCCACAGGATGGCAATGTCATTATTCATCGGGCCGTAGCTCCCCGTCTTGTCGCCGATGCGCCAGCCCGCGGGCAACCCGGCGCGCAGCCGCGTTCCGCCCGTGCGGTTATCGATCATCCAGCCGGTCAGACGTTTGCGCGACACGGGCGTCAGCACATCGCCGATCAGCAGCGCGCGCATCAGCCCCAGCATGGATAGCGGCGTGGTCGTATCCCGCTCCTCGCCAGCCGGCACGACATTCATGCCAGGCTCGATCCGGTCGACGCGTGTCACCTTGTCGCCGATGCGGCGCAGAAAATCCGTCAGCGCTTCCGGCCCGCCGCTTTCCCGCATCAGGATATTGGCCCCGGCATTGTCCGACTGGATGATGATGGCCTCGCACAGCGCCTCCACTTTCATCCCCTTGCCGGCATGCGGTTCCGTCAGGGGCGACCATTGCACCAGATCGCTCTTCCCGAACATCACCATCCGGTCCAACCGCTCTGCTCCCGCATCGACACGGGACAGGATGAACCCGGCCAGCAGGAACTTGAACGTGCTGCACAGGGCAAACCGTTCCTCTCCACGCCAGTCGGCCCCGACCCCGGTGGCCAGATCCAGCAGTGCCACGCCCAGCCGCCCGCCCCGTGCCCGCTCCACGCCGCCAATAGCTGCCTTCATGTCACCCAGCGGCGTGGCGCTGCGGGCCACCGGCCCCGGCACGCCCAGGCCAATCCCGGCCAGTGCCCCGAAAAACGCCGTATTTCCAATTAATTGACGTCGTGTAAGCATGTCCGTCTCCGCTGTTGTCCCTTCACGCTAATCAAGCTGACGGCCCAGGACAAACTGTGATAAATCGGATGAAGCATTAGAAAATCTTGGCCATTATGACCCGCCCGCATCTGCCCCTGAATGCCCTGCGCGCCTTTGAGGCGTCGGCCCGACACCTGTCCTTCACCAAGGCCGCCATTGAGCTGTGCGTGACCCAGGCCGCTGTCAGCCATCAGGTGAAGGGGCTGGAGGAACGTCTGGGCGCACAATTGTTCCGGCGCCTGCCGCGCGGTCTGGTCCTGACGGATGAGGGCATGGCCCTGCTCCCCGGTGTGCGCGACAGTTTCGACCAGATCGCGCGCCTGCTGCACCGGTTCGATGGCGGGCCGGTGACGGAACCTTTGTCAGTGGGCGTGGTCGGCACCTTTGCGGCCGGCTGGCTGCTGCCCCGTATCGATGCGTTCCTGGATGCGCACCCGTTTGTCGATCTGCGCCTGTCCACCAACAATAACCGTGTCGATATCCAGGGCGAGGGGCTGGACGCCGCCATCAAATTCGGGGATGGCGCCTGGCACGGGATGGAGGTGCAGCCGCTGCTGGAGGCCCCGATGTCGCCACTCTGCCTGCCATCCATGGCCAGCCGCCTGAAATCCCCGGCCGATCTGGCGGGGGAACGGCTGCTGCGATCCTATCGGTCGGATGAATGGCCGCGCTGGTTCGCCGCCGCCGACACCACCTGCCCGGCCCTGCGCGGTCCGATCTTCGACAGTTCCTGGATCATGGTGGAGGCGGCATTGCAGGGCCATGGCGTGGCCCTGGCCCCCGTGATGATGTTCGCGAAAGAGCTGGCGGCGGGATGGCTGGTCCAACCCTTTGCCACCACCATCACGCTGGGCCGTTACTGGCTGGTCTGGCCCAAGTCACGGGTGCCGGGGCCGGCGCTGACGGCCTTTGCCGGCTGGCTGGCCGATCAAGGCGGGACCGCCATCACAGCCGCGCGGCGTGCCAGCGCAGATGATCTTCCATGAAGCTGGAGATGAAATAGTAGGAATGATCATAGCCTTCCTGCATCCGCAGGGTCAGCGCGATACCCGCCTTGGTACAGGCCTCGGCCAGCAATTGCGGGCGCAGCTGGTTGTCCAGAAACCCGTCCGCCATCCCCTGATCGACCAGCAGGTCGGGCAAGCGCGCCCCGTCCGTGATCAGCGCCACCGCATCATGACGGCGCCACAGGCTTTCATCCCCGCCCAGATAGGCGGGAAACGCCTTTTGTCCCCAGGGTACCTGTGAAGGCGCCACGATGGGCGCGAAGGCGGAAACGGATTTGAACCGGCCGGGATGGCGCAGCGCCACCGTCAGGGCGCCATGCCCGCCCATGGAATGGCCGGTGATGCCCTGGCGGTCCATATCGACGGGGAAGTTTGCGGCCACCAGGGCCGGCAGCTCTTCCGTCACATAGGTCCACATGCGGAAATGCGGCGCCCAGGGCGCCTGGGTGGCATCGACATAGAAACCCGCCCCCTGGCCTAAATCCCAACCGGCATCATCGGCCACACCCTCACCGCGCGGGCTGGTGTCGGGACAGATGATGATCAGGCCCAGTTCCGCCGCCCAGCGCCGGAACTCCCCCTTTTCCGTCACATTGGCATGGGTGCAGGTCAGGCCCGACAGGTACCAGACCACCGGGCATTTCACCCCCTCGGCGGCCTGTGGCGGGACGAAGACGCTGAACACCATGGGTGTGCCGGTGGCCGTAGAGGCATGGCGATAAACGCCCTGCACCCCGCCATGGGAGCGGGTGGTGGAGACGGTTTCCAGGGTCATGGGTCAGAACACCACGACGCTGCGGATGCTTTCGCCCGCATGCATCAGATCAAAGCCCTTGTTGATCTCTTCCAGGGTCAGGACATGGGTGATCATCGGGTCGATCTCGATCTTTCCCTGCATATACCAGTCGACGATCTTCGGCACATCGGTGCGGCCCCGCGCCCCGCCAAAGGCCGATCCCTTCCAGACACGCCCCGTGACCAGCTGGAACGGACGCGTCGAAATCTCCTTGCCGGCTTCGGCCACGCCGATGACCACCGACACGCCCCAGCCACGGTGACAGGCTTCCAGCGCCTGACGCATCACCAGCGTATTGCCGGTGCAGTCGAACGTGTAATCGGCCCCGCCCTCGGTCAAGGCCACAAGATGCTGGACGATATCGCCTTCGATCTTCTGCGGGTTGACGAAATGGGTCATGCCGAAACGCCGGCCCCATTCTTCCTTGCGGTCATTGATATCAACGCCGATGATCTTGTCAGCACCCACCATGCGGGCCGCCTGGATGACGTTCAGGCCGATGCCGCCCAAACCGAAGATCACGACATTGGAACCGGGCTCCACCTTGGCCGTGTTGGTGACCGCCCCCACGCCCGTGGTGACGCCGCAGCCGATATAGCAGGACGATTGGAACGGCGCGTCGTCCCGGATCTTGGCCACCGCAATTTCCGGCAGGACCGTGAAGTTGGAGAAGGTGGAACAGCCCATATAATGATAGATCGGCTGCCCCTTGTAGCTGAAGCGTGTGGTGCCGTCGGGCATAAGCCCCTTACCCTGTGTGGCGCGGATGGCGGTACACAGGTTGGTCTTGCGCGACAGGCAGCTTTTGCACTGCCGGCATTCCGGGGTGTAGAGCGGGATGACATGGTCCCCCGGCTTCAGGCTGGTGACCCCCGCCCCGACCTCCCGCACGATCCCGGCCCCTTCATGGCCCAGGATGGAGGGGAAAATGCCTTCGCTGTCGAACCCGTCCAGCGTATAGGCGTCGGTGTGGCAGATGCCCGTCGCCATGATCTCGATCAGCACCTCACCCGGCTTGGGCCCTTCCAGGTCCAGTTCGACAATCTCCAGCGGCTTCTTGGCCTCGAAAGCGACGGCGGCGCGGGTCTTCATGGCGGTTCAGTTCCGGTCATTGGGTCGGAGAAAGGGTCTGTCCGCGCAGCGTGGCACGGACAGTATGCGGGCGACAATAGCTTGAAAGCCCCGGCAACGATCATGCATTTTGGCAAATGATTATTGCTGTGTGGGGACAATCATGGGCTCCTGGGACGGGATCGACAGTTTCATTGCCGTCTGTGAGACGGAAAGCTTCTCCGCCGCCGCAACCCGTCTGGGCGTCTCCACCTCCCATATCAGCCGGGAGGTGGCGCGGCTGGAGGATCGGCTGCAGGTGCGCCTGCTCTACCGCACCACGCGGCGGGTCAGTGTCACCGTTGCCGGCCGCACCTTCCTGGAACGCTGCCGCCGGCTGGTGGAGGAACGGGAGGAGGCGTTTGCCACCGTCAGCGAAAGCGACGGCGCCCCGCGCGGCCATCTGCGGCTGACCTGTTCCATCGCCTATGGCGAACGGTTCATCGTGCCCCTGGTGAACCGTTTCCTGCTGACGCACCGGCAATTGTCGGTCAGCATCGATCTGACCAACCGGCTGGTCGATCTGGTGGGCGAAGGCTTTGATCTGGCCGTGCGTACCGGCACCAGCCTGGATGATAGCCGCCTGATCGCCGTGCGTCTGGCGTCGCGCCGCCGCTATCTCTGCGCGGCCCCCTCATATCTGGAGCGGTTTGGCGCGCCGGTCAGCCTGGATGATCTGCCTCGTCACCAATGCCTGACGGGCACCGCCGACCTCTGGCATTTCGACGATCATGGTCGGCAGGTCGCCTTTCGACCCGTCGGCAGTTGGCGCTGCAACAGCGGCTTTGCCGTGCTGGACGCCGCACGCCAGGGGCTGGGCCTTTGCCAACTCCCTGATTTCTATGTCGAAACGGACCTGGCCACCGGCACTCTGGTCAGCCTGCTGGACCCGCATCGCCCGCCCGATGAAGGCATCTGGGCTGTCTACCCCCACCGCCGTCACCTGTCGCCCAAAGTGTCGTTGCTGGTGGACTATCTGAAATCCCATGTCGGGCGGTTATAGGGCAATGGCGTTTCGCCGTCCGAACAGGCGAAACGCAGCTAATTAACCTGCATATCGACAGATCGCCGCCTTCCGTTCGGCGCCACCGGCCGGCACCATCCCCTTAACAGTTTTCAGGAAACGGGGAGCAATATGAAGAACATCCTGCTGCTGGGCGCCGGCAAGATCGGCATCGCCATCACCCTGCTGCTGCGCCGGACCGGCGATTACGCCGTGACGGTCGCCGACCACAGCGCCGATGCCCTGAAGCGCTTCGCCGACCTGGGTGTGGACACGGTGCAGCTGGACATTAATGACGGCGCCGCCCTGCGCGCGGTCATGGCCGGCAAATATGCCGTGCTGAACGCCCTGCCCTTCCACACCACGGCCACTGTCGCCTATGGCGCCTATGATGCCGGCATCCATTATTTCGACCTGACCGAAGATGTGGCCAGCACGCGCGTCGTGAAGGAAGTGGCCGCCAAGGCCGCCAGCGCCTTTGTCCCGCAATGCGGTCTCGCCCCCGGCTTTGTCTCCATCGCGGCCCATGGCCTGGCCGCCGGGTTCGACAGCCTGCGCGATGTGCAGCTGCGCGTGGGCGCCCTGCCGCGTTATCCCACCAACGCCCTGAAATATAACCTGACCTGGTCCACCGACGGCCTGATCAACGAATATCTGAACCCGTGCGAGGCGGTGCAGGATGGCAAGAATGTTGAGCTGCCGCCCCTGGAGGATCTGGAAGAATTCGCGCTGGAAGGCGTGACGTATGAGGCGTTCAACACCTCGGGCGGTCTGGGATCGCTGACCGAGACGCTGGCCGGCAAGGTGGAGAACCTGACCTACAAGTCGGTCCGCTATCCCGGCCATTGCGCCATCATCAAGCTGCTGGTGGAAGACCTGCGCCTGGCACGGCGCCGCGACCTGCTGAAGGAAGTGCTGGAAGAAGCCCTGCCCATCACCATGCAGGATGTGGTCCTGGTTTTCTGCACCGTCAGCGGCAAGCGCCATGGCCGCCTGGAACAGGAAAGCATCGTCCGCCACATCCATGGTGAAGAGGTCGAAGGCCATTTCCTGTCAGCCATTCAGATGAGCACGGCGGCTGGCATCTGCGCCATGCTGGACCTTCAGGCCGCCGGTCACCTGCCGTCGAAGGGCTTTGTCCGTCAGGAACAGATGCCGCTGGACCTGTTCCTTTCCAACCGTTTTGGGAAGGTTTATGCGTAACGCAAAATGGGGATGGGTGCCGCACCCCTCCCCATTTCCCATAAAGCATAAACAAGCAGCATCCATTCCATACCGGAGTTCCGCCCCATGTCCGCCACCGCCGCCCTTCTGGACCGTCTGGGCATTGCCCATCTCGTTGCCGACGGGGATATCGTCTCCCGCTCCCCCATCGATGGCGCCCGTCTGGGGGCCGTGAAGGCGCACAACGCCGCGGAGGTTGATGCTGCATTGGCGCAGTCCGCCGCAGCCTTCAAGGCTTGGTGTACCGTGCCCGCCCCGCGCCGGGGCGAACTGATCCGCCTGTTCGGGGAGGTGCTGCGCGAGCATAAGGCCGACCTGGGCGCGCTGGTGACGCTGGAAGCCGGCAAGATCGTCCAGGAAGGCCTGGGCGAGGTGCAGGAGATGATCGATATCTGCGACTTCGCTGTGGGCCTGTCGCGGCAGTTGCACGGTTTGACCATCGCGTCGGAACGTCCGCGTCATCGCATGGTGGAAACCTGGCAGCCGCTGGGCCCCGTCGCCATCATCACCGCCTTCAACTTCCCCGTCGCCGTCTGGGCCTGGAACGCGGCCCTGGCCGTTGTCTGCGGCGACCCGGTGATCTGGAAGCCGTCGGAAAAGACGCCCCTGACGGCCCTGGCCACCCAGGCCCTGTTCGAAAAGGCCCTGGCCCGTTTCGGCGACGCGCCGGCCGGCCTGTCGCAGCTGCTGTTCGGCCTGCGTGAGGTGGGCGAACAGATTGCATCCGACCCCCGCGTGCCGCTGGTCAGCGCCACCGGCTCCACCCGTATGGGCCGCGAAGTGGCCCCGGTCGTCGCCAAGCGCTTTGGCCGGTCGATCCTGGAACTGGGCGGCAACAACGCCATGATCGTGACGCCGTCGGCCGATCTGAAGCTGGCCGTGCGCGCCATCCTGTTCGCCGCCGTGGGCACTGCTGGTCAGCGCTGCACCACCCTGCGCCGCCTGATCGTGCACACCGATTGCTATGACAAGGTCGTGTCGGCGGTGAAGAATGCCTTTGCCGCCATTCAGCCGGGCGACCCGCGCGAGACGGGCACCCTGATGGGTCCGCTGATCGACAAGGCCGCGTTCGAAGCCGTGACCAAGGCGCTGGAGAGCGCCACGGCACAGGGCGGCGCAGTGCATGGCGGTGGCCGTGCCCTTTCCGACAGCTTCCCCGATGCCTGGTACGCCTATCCCGCCCTGGTGGAAATGCCGGCCCAGACGGAGATCGTGAAACACGAGACCTTCGGCCCCATCCTCTATGTCCTGCGCTACAGCGACTTTGAGGAAGCCGTGGCGATGCAGAATGATGTGCCGCAGGGCCTGTCGTCCAGCATCATCACCCGCGACCTGCTGGAGGCCGAACGTTTCCTGGCGCCCGATGGCTCCGACTGCGGCATTGCCAATGTCAATATGGGTCCCAGCGGTGCCGAAATCGGCGGGGCCTTCGGCGGGGAGAAGGAAACCGGCGGCGGCCGCGAAAGCGGGTCCGACAGCTGGCGGCAATATATGCGCCGTCAGACCTCGGCCATCAATTACGGCACCTCCCTGCCACTGGCCCAGGGGATTGAGTTCCCGGAGCTGTGATAGGATGCCGGGGCAGGTGGGCAACCATCCGCCCCGGCCCGTCTTCCCGTTTTGCCAAGGCCCCCGATGGACGCCATTGACGCTCAGCAGGATGCCGTTGATACGGCCCTGCTCGCCCTTCTGAAGGCCAATGCCCGCGAACCGGCGGCGTCCCTGGCGCGCAAGCTGGGGCTGGCCCGGTCGTCGGTGCAGGCGCGCATCGCGCGGCTGGAACGGCTGGGCGTCATCCAGGGCTATACGCTGCGTCAGGACCCCGGCAGCAGCCGGCTGATCCGCGCCTATGTGCTGCTTTCCACCAACCCCAAGATGCTGTCGCGCATCGTGGCGGAGGTAAAGCGCATCACGGAGGTGGAAAGCCTGTCGGCCATTTCCGGCACCTACGACATGATGGCCGTCATCGCGGCACAGTCGGTGCAGGATATCGACCGTGTCCTCGACATGCTGGGTCAGGTGCAGGGGGTGGAACGCACCATGTCGTCCCTGGTCCTGTCGGACAAGTTCAGGCGATAGCGCGCCGTGCCAACACCCCCACAATATGGGCCCGATAAGCGGCATCGGCATGCATGTCGCTGTTCAGGCCATCGGCATCCAGCACCAGCCCGTCCAGCGCATCGGCCGTGAACGCTGCCGTCAACGCCGCCTCTGCCGCGTCCCAGCGGAACACGCACGGCCCGGCCCCCGTCACCGCCACCCGCACACTGTCCCCCTGCCTGGCCACGAACACGCCCGCCATCGCATAGCGGCTGGCCGGATTGGGGAACTTGGCATAGCGGGCATGGGAGGCGGCGGGGAAAAACACCGACGCCACCACCTCGCCGGGCTGCAACGCCGTCTCGAACAGGCCGGTGAAGAATTCACCCCCCGCAATATCCCGCCGGTCGGTGCGGATGATGGCGCCCAGCGCTACCAAAGCCGCCGGATAATCCGCCGCCGGGTCGGCATTGGCGATCGACCCGCCGATGGTGCCGCGGTTGCGCACCTGGGCATCGCCGATATGGGAGGCCAGATCGGCCAGCCCCGGCAGAATGCCGCGCACGCACGCACTGCCCGCCACGGCGGCATGGGTCGCCATGGCCCCGATGCGCACCCCGTCACCCTCGGCCACGATCTCCCGCAATCCCGGCACCGCCGACAGATCGACCAAAGATGTCGGCATGGCCAGCCGCTGTTTCAGCGTCGGGATCAGGGTCTGGCCGCCGGCCAGGACCTTGGCATCCTCATCCGCGATCAACAGCGAGACAACATCAGACAATGCTGCGGGACGGTGATAATCGAACCCGTACATGGCCTTACCCTTCCCGCATGGCCTGGGCGCCGGCGCGCACGGCCTTCACGATATTCTGATACCCGGTGCAGCGGCAGAGATTGCCCTCAAGACCGTCGCGGATTGTCGCCTCCTCCAGGTCGGGCGCGGTGCGGGCCAGCTCAATGGCCCCCATTACCATGCCCGGCGTGCAGAAGCCGCATTGCAGCCCATGATGTTCCCGGAACGCCGCCTGCATCGGGTGCAAGGCCCCATCCGGCCCCGCGATCCCCTCGATGGTCAGCACATGCGTCCCATCGGCCTGCACCGCCAGCACGGCGCAGCTTTTCACTGACAGTCCATCCAGATGTACCGTACAGGCCCCGCACTGGCTGGTATCACAGCCGACATGCGTGCCGGTCAGGCACAGATCATCGCGCAGCAGCTGTGACAGCAGCAGGCGCGGATCCACCTCCCGGCTCACCGGTTCGCCATTGACAGTCAGGCTAATCGCGACGGACATGCGTTGCATCCTTGGGCGCTGCGGGGGCATCCACCCCTTTCTGACCCGTCGGCCTGTGCGCCGTCAATCCACCTCCTTGGGTGCCAGCAGCAGATACATGGCCGGTGTCACCAGCCGCGACAGAACGGTGGAGGAAACCAGCCCGCCAATAATCACCGCCGCCAGCGGTGAATAAAGCCCGGACCCGCCCAGCGCCAGCGGCAACAGGCCGCCAATGGCGGTGATGGAGGTGAGCAGCACAGGCAGGAACCGCACCTCCCCCGCCTCCTCGATCGCGGCCTTCAGCGGCGTGCCGGCGCGGCGCAGCTGGGTGGTGAAATCCACCAGCAGGATGGAATTCTTGATCTCGATCCCGATCAGGGCAATGAAGCCGATTACGGCGGTGAAGGACAGGGTATAGCCCGTGACGAACAGCGCCACCATGCCGCCGATAATGCCGAGCGGAATCACCCCCGCCACCACGGCCGTGGTCGCAAAGCTGCGGAATTCCAGGATCAGCACGGCCAGGATGCCGAACATGGCCACCAGGATCGCCCCTGACAGGCCCGCGAAACTCTTGGACCGGGTCTCCGCCTCGCCGCCCGTCATCAACCGGTAACCCGGCGGCAAGCCCAGGGCCGACAGCTGTTCGCCAATGGCACGGGTGACACGGTCGGTGTTAAAGCCGGTGGCCGTGAAGGCCGTGATGGTGACGGCGCGTTCGCGGTTGAACCGGTCGATGCGCGCCGGGCCGGTGATGAAATGCGGATCGCTGATCGCCGACAGCGGCACCGCCCCCGCCGCACCGGGCACCCTGATATCGCCCAGCACGTCCAGCTCATGCCGGCCCGCCATGGGCAGGCGCAGGGTTACCGGATAATCATCGCCATCGCTTTCCCTGTAGGTGGCGACGGCTTCGCCCGACAAGGACAGGCGCACGGCCCGGTCCACCGCCCCTGCCGGCACACCCAGGACACCTGCCTTGTCCAGGTCGATGCCCAGATCCAGGTCGGTGCGGTCCAGGCGCAACGGATTGACCACGTCGCGCGATCCGGGCGTACCTTCGATGATTGAGGTCACCTTGGCCGCCAGTTCCTTCAGCACCGGCAGTTCTGGCCCCAGGATGCGCACCGCGATGGGGGCTTCGATGGGGGGGCCATTCTCGAACACCCGCACAATGATCTGCGCCCCGGGATAGGCCGCCAGCCTGGCGCGCAGCTTGTCCAGCTCCGCCGTGCTCTGCTTTCCCTTCCATTGCGTCAGGCCTACAAAGATGGCGCCATGGGTCGGGTCATCCTCACGTGGGGTGATGTTGTAATAGATGCGGGGATTGCCATGCCCGGCATTGGCCATGACAAAACGCACGTCGGGCATCTGCTTCACCTGATCCTCGACAAAGCGGACGGCCTTGTCCGTCTCGGCCAGCGGCGCGCCGTCGGGCAGGTCGATCTCGATCAGGAATTGCGGGATGTCGGCGGGCGGAAACAGGCTGAACCCGATGCGCGGCACCAGGGCGATGGAGCCCACGAACAGAATCGTGGCGATCAGCACCGTGATGCCGGGCCGGTCCAGCGCCCGGTGCAGCACGGGGCGATAGACGGCATGGATGGCACCCATGACCAACCGCAACGCCTTGTTGCCTTCCGGATGCTCATGCCGCGACAGGATGCGGGCGGCCAGGAACGGGATCATGGTCAAGGCCACGAACAGTGACGCGGCGACGGTCGCCAGCACCGAGACGGGCAGCGACTTGATGAACTTGCCTGACCCTTCCGGCAGGAACATCAGCGGCAGAAAGGCCAGCAGCAAGGTGGCGGTACAGCCCAGGACCGCCACTGCGATCTGGCGCGTGCCCTCGATCGCCGCCTCTTCCCGGCTTTTGCCCATGCGCAGATGCCGGGCGATGTTTTCCGTCACCACGATACTGTCATCGACCAGAAGGCCCAGCGACAACACAAAGCCGGCAATCGACAGCTGGTTCAGGGTGAAGCCCGTGAATTGCAGCACCGTCACGCCGATGGCCAGCGACAGCGGAATGGCCAGCATCACCACCAGTGACGCCCGGAATCCCAGGGGGATGAGCGTGATCAGCACCAGGGCCAGGGCGATGGCGAAATCGCGGAACAGGGTGGACAGGCGCTTGGCCACATTTTCCGACTGATCGAACCCGCGCTCCAGCGTGATGGTGGGCGGCAGCGATCGCTCAAACTCGTCCAAGGCCGCATAAGCGCCTTTCTTGATGTCGAAGATATTCTGCCCCGGCTTCTGGTTGGCCGTGACGAACACGGCCCGTTTGCCGTTGAAGCGGGCAATATGGTTGGCCTCGTCTGCGGCCCAGGTCACCTCTGCCACGTCGCGGACCCGCACCACACGGCCATCGGCAGCACGCACGACGGTATCGGCAACATCGTCCAGCGTGTCGAAATCCCCTTCCGTCTTGACCGTGAAGCGCCGCTCGCCGGCATGCAGCGCCCCCAATGGCACCGCCGCCCCTTCCGCCTTCAAGGCATCGGCCACCGCCGTCACGGGCAGGCGCAGTTCGGCCAGGCGTCCGGCATCGACGGCGACACGGACCTCGGTCCGCTCTTCGCCCCAGATCTCCGATTCCCAGACGCCGGGCACCCGGTCGATGATGTCGCGCAGATCATCGGCCCGCTTGCGCAGCTCCAGCGCCGACACGCCATCACCGATCAGCGCCACCTGCATAAAATTGGTCAGCGCCGTGTTGAATTTCTCGACGTCCAGCCGGACCAGTCCAGCCGGCAGGGTAGGGCGGATGGCATTCACCTCCCGCACCACCTGGTCATATTTGCGCTCTGCGTCGCTGGACCAGTCGAACTCCACCGTGATGACGGCGACACCGTCGCGGGTGCGCGACGTGATCTTGGTGATGTCATCCAGACTGTCGATGGCATCTTCCAGCGGGTCGGTAACCTGTTTTTCCAGATCGACCGTATCGGCCCCCGGCAGTACAGCCACCACCAGCATCGTTGGGATCGGAAAGCTGGGGTCCTCCGCGCGCGGGATGGACAGAAGCGAACTGACGCCCATGGCGGCCAGCATGGCGAACAGCACGAGCGTGAACTGCCATTGGCGCACGGAAAAGGCGGCGATATTGCCCATGGCTTAGTTCCCCGCCGCTGCGATGATGATGGCGCTGTCGGGCCGCAGATAGGCGCCGCCCGCCGACACAACCCGCTCCCCTTCGGAAAGCCCGCCAGCCACCAGCAGGTCGCTCCCGCGCAGACCCGCCACCTTCACCTGCCGCCGTTCCACGCCCTTGCCGTCGGCTTTCACAACGTACAATGTGGCCAGATCGCCAAACCCCTCGATGATGGCGGACGCCGGGACGGCCAGCGGCGGCTGTGCCCCACCCGGCTTCGGCGCGATCAGCAGGGTGACGATGCGCCCGCTGGACAGAGAGGAAGGGGCCTCAGGCAGCGTCACCTCCACATCGAACACACCGGTACCGGTGGCGCTTTTGGCCGCGATGCGGGTCACCTGCCCCGTCAGCCGCCCCTCGGGAAGGTCCAGCTGTACCGCATTGCCGGTCCCCACCCGCGCCACATCGCGGTCGGACAGGCCCGCGCGCACGATCACGCCGCTTTCACGGTCGCCGATGACCAGGGCCGTGGTGCCCGCCGGCACGATCTGCCCGGGCTCCAGCGGCCTTGCCAGCACCACGCCGTCCGCCGGCGCGCTGATCTCCGACAGGCCCCGGTTGAAGGCGATGGCATCGCGGTCGGCCTGGGCTGTGTCCAGCGCCGACTTGGCCGCATCCACCCGCGCCTTTTCCACAAAGCCCTTGGCGACCAGGGGCAGCAGCCGGTCCAGATCCTGCCGTGCCTTGGTGACGCGGGCATCGGCGGCCCGCAACTGCGCATCCACCTCCGTCACCTGGATACGGGCCAGACGCTGGCCGCGCGTCACCGGGTCGGCGATATCGACCTGGAACCCCTCCACCTTGCCCGCCACCTTGAAGGAAAGCGGGATTTCCCTTTTGAAGGCGACGGTGCCCGTGGCCTTCACCATCTGCGCCTCCGGCGCGGGGCGGGCTGCACTGACCGACACGGGCACGGGCGGGGCCGCAGGGGCCGCCCGTGCCATGTCAGGATCGGCCTTGCCGCATGCGGACAGGGCCATAACAAGGATCAGCGGGACGGACGCGCGCAGCATGGCACACCTAACCTAACATCGGTAAGTTTACGGTGTTAGGTTTAGTCTGAACGCGCTATAGGTCAATAGGGATTCTGAAAGTTGATTGCATGGTTAACGAAAAAGGCACGCGTGCAGCAAAACCGGCGAAGCGGACACGGCTTCCCGCCGCCGAACGCCGTGCGCAGATCCTGGCCGTGGCCCGCGACCTGTTCGTGACCCAGGGGTTCGAACAGGCCAGCATGCGGCGTATCGCCGACGCCGCCGGCATCACGCCCACCGCCATTTACGACCATTTCGCCGACAAGGAAGCGCTGCTGACCGCCATCGCGGCCGAGTTTTTCGACGGTCTGGTTGCGGCCATGACGGTGCCGGCGGGAACAGTGGCCGACCCGCTGGGCATGCTGCGGCAACTGATGGTGAATTATGTGCGCTATGGCTTGGCGCACCCCAATGAGTACCGGCTGGTCTTCATGAACAGCCTGTCGCGATTTGTCCCCACGCTGGGCCATCGCGGCCTGCCCTGTCAGCCCGGCAATATTCCCGACGATGTGGCGCAGAAGGCGGCTAAGGCCAAGCAGAGCTTTGGCATCCTTCAGACCGGCATCGAAAGACTGGTGGCCGCCGGACTGCTGCGCGCCGACGATCCCGAAGGTTTCGCCGACAGCGTCTGGGCCATGGGCCACGGCATTGTCTCCCTGGTCATCACCAAGGGCGACAGCAACTTCACCCCCATCGACCGCTGGATCGATACGTCCATCGGAATATTGACCGATGGGATGCGTCCGCGCTGACCCGCCCCCTGTCATTACAGAGTCATGGATGCGGTGCAATATCCCGCGGTCTCATGACCGAATCGGTGACAAGTGGCCCGTGGCACATTGAGAAGTCTGACCTGGCGACAGGCACTGGTGACCCTGACCGGCGCCTTGCTCGTGGGGCTTGTGCTGACCCTGGTCGAAGGCGGGTTCGCGGTGGTTCGTGAACGCGACAAGGCCGAACGCCGCATCGCACAGATCATGAATCTGGTCGCCGGACCGGCGGCCACGGCGCTATGGAACTTCGATACCGCTCTGGCACGCAACCAGTTCGAACCGGTGCGAACCCTGGACCTTGTTGACCGGATTGAGATCCGTGACATGGGGGGAGGGATTTTTGCCGCCGATGGCGTGGCTGCCACGGCGGGTTCCTGGACCGGTTTTATCTTTGAGGGATTGCTGCGGGCACAAAGGCCCCTGGTGAATATCGCGGAAGATGGACGGCGGCGGGAAATCGGCACCCTGGTCCTCTTTATCGATCCGCGGGCCATCGGCGATGATCTGCGCACCTATATTCTGGGCTCCCTGCTGGGCGGATTGCTGCGTAACCTGCTGCTGGGCGCGTTCTTGTCGGTGATCTTCCATCGGTTCCTGACCCGCCCCCTGATCGCGCTGGGCCGGGACCTGATCCGGGTGCGCCCGGCCGAACCGCTGGCCAGCCCGATCCGCGTGCCCCGCGGTCACCGCAATGACGAACTGGGCTACGTGGCCTCGCGCATCAATGAACTTCTGGCGCAGTTGCACCGGTCGCAGACGGAATTGCGGCGGCTGGCGACACGCGACCCGCTGACGGACCTGCCCAACCGGGTGCTGATGACGGAAACCCTCAATGTTGCGCTGGAACGCGCCGGCAGGGACGGCACCCATCTGGCCCTGCTGTTTCTCGACCTTGACCGGTTCAAGCATGTCAATGACAGCCTGGGCCACGGGGCCGGCGACAACCTTCTGCGCGAGGTTGGAGGCAGGTTGCGCGGCGCCCTGCGCCAGTCGCATGTCGTCGGCCGGCTGGGCGGAGACGAATTCCTGGTCGTGCTGGAAAATGCCGGCACGGTGGAAGAGGTGGCCCAGGCCGCGGCCCGCCTGCTGGCGGCGCTGTCCCGCCCCTTCGGCATTGATGGTCAGGTGGTCCATGCAGGCGCCAGCATCGGGATCGCCATGCATCCGCAGGACGGGGCCGACGCCGTGACCCTGATGCGCCATGCCGACGTGGCCATGTACGCGGCAAAGGCCATGGGCGGTGGGGCCTTCAAATTCTTTGACAAGGCCATGACCGAACGCGCGCTGGTCATGCTGCGGACCGAAGCGTCATTGCGCGACGCCCTGGCCGGCGACCGACTGGACGTGCATTACCAGCCCAAGATCGATCTGGCCACCGGCCGCCTGGCGGGGGTAGAGGCGCTGGTGCGCTGGCCGCATGGCGACCGCATGATCTCCCCGGCGGAATTCATTCCGGTGGCAGAGGAAACGGGCCTGATCGTGGAGCTGGGGGAATGGGTGCTGCGCCGCGCCAGCCGCGATGCGGCGCATTGGCGCCATATTCACGGCGCTGTGACGGTGGCCGTGAACGTGTCCGCCCGCCAACTGGCCGAACCGGATTTCCCCGAACGCGCCGTGCGGATCGTGTCGGAAGCGGGCCTGCTGCCCCGGCAATTCATCCTGGAGATCACGGAAACCGTGGTCATGCGGGACGTGGCCAAACAGATGGCGGTGCTGAACGCGCTGCGCGGCTTCGGATTCGGGGTGGCGGTGGATGATTTCGGAACGGGCTATTCCTCCTTGGCCTATCTGAAGCAGTTGCCCGTCACGATGCTGAAGATCGACCGCAGCTTCGTGAATGACCTGCCAGAGGATTCCGCCATCGCCGCGACCGTCATCGCCCTGGGCAAACGGCTGGGCCTGACCACCATCGCAGAGGGGGTGGAAACCGACCGGCAGCTGGAATGGCTGCGCGCCGAAGGCTGCATGCTGGCGCAGGGCTACCTGCTGGCCAAGCCGATGCCGGCCGACCAGTTCGAGCGGCAATTCCTGATGGTTATGGCCAAGGTCGGCTGAACGGCCCGGAGTCAGCCGACCCCACCACCAACCTCTTCCAGATACAGCTTTGCCATTTCCCCATAATGCGGGGCGATGGACATCTGCGTCCTGATATCGTCCTCGGTCAGGGGACGCAGGAATCTGGCGGGACTGCCGCCCCACAATTCCCCTGCCTTCACCCGCTTGCCCGGCGTGACCAGGGCACCGGCGGCGACCATCGCACCCGCCTCCACCACGGCCCCGTCCATGACGCAGGCCTTCATGCCGATGAAGGCCCCATCCTCCACCACGCAGCCATGCAGCAGGGCCAGATGGCCGACCGTGACATTGTCACCGATGGTGGTGCTGAACCGGTTGCGGGTGCAGTGGACGACGCTGCCATCCTGGATGTTGCTGTTGCAGCCAATGCGGATGGCATTGACGTCACCGCGCACGGTGACGCCGAACCACAGGTTGGTGCCGGCCCCGATCTCCACATCGCCGATGATGGTGGCATTGGCCAGGAACACCGACGGGTCGATGATGGGCAGCTTGCCCTTGAAGGGCAGGATGGTGGGGATGGGGCGGGAATGGATCATGGGAACACCGGCACCACGTCCAGGCCCAGCGTCTCGTCAAACCCGTTCATGATGTTGAAATTCTGCACCGCCTGACCAGACGCGCCCTTCATCAGATTGTCGATGACGGAGACCAGGATGGCCCGGCCCGGAATGCGGTCGGCAAAGACATTGATCAGGGCCAGATTGGACCCGGCCACATGGCGGGTCTGCGGGCCCACACCGGGGGCCAGCAGCTTCACGAACGGCTCGCCCGCATAGGCCTTTTCCAGAGACGCGCGCAGGGCTGCCACATCCACCCCATCCTTCACCCGGACATAGGTGGTGGCCATCATGCCGCGGTTCATGGGGATCAGATGCGGGGTGAAGGCAATGCGGACATCGCCGCGCCCGGCGGCCCAGCCCAGGCTCTGCTCGATCTCCGGTGCATGGCGATGCGAGGCGATGCCATAGGCATGCATGCCTTCCGCCACCTCGCAATAAAGACTGCCCTGCTTGGCGTCACGGCCCGCCCCGGACACGCCCGACTTGGCATCGATGATGATGTCTTCAGCTGAAATCAGGCCCTCGCGCAGCAGCGGCAGCAGCGGCAGCAGCGAGGCCGTGGGATAACAGCCGGGATTGGCGACCAGCCGGGCCTTGGCCACCTGCTCACGCGCCACTTCCGACAGACCGTAAATGGCGGTTTCCTGCAAAGTCACGGCCTTGTGTGCGTGGCCATACCATTCGGCATAGGTGTCCACGTTGAACAGCCGGAAATCGGCCGACAGGTCGCAGACGCGGACATGGGCCGGCAATCCGGCGATCACCTCCTGCGTGGTGCCGTGCGGCAGTCCGCAGAAGACAAAATCCACCTCATCCCAATTGACATCGGCGATCTTGGTCAGGGCCGGCAGGTCATAGGGGGCCAGATGCGGGAACACCTCGGCCACCGGCTTGCCGGCGGCGCGCTCCCCCGTCAGGGCGGTGATCTGCACGCGCGGATGGCGCAGCAGCAATCGCATCAGCTCGGCACCCGTATAGCCGGAAGCGCCCAGAATGGCGACGCGGACGGGGGCGGCGGCGGAAGCGGTGCTCATTTACGGCGATCTCCTGCATGACGGTTGGGTGCCCACTCTGGCACCCGTCCGTTACAAATACAGCTTCATCCCCTCATGCGAAGCATCAAAGCCAAGGCGCTGGTAGAACCTGTGCGCATCGGTCCGCTGCTTGTCGGTGGTCAACTGCACCAGACCACAGCCCCGCGCCCGCGCCAGATCCACGCAATTCTCGATCAGAATGGCGCCCAGCCCCTTGGACCGCAGGGCAGAGGCCACCCGCACCGCCTCGACCGTACAGCGCCGCATGCCCTTGCGACCCAGGCCGCGGGCATAGTTCAGCTGGGCCATCGCCACGACACGGCCATCCAGGTCCAGAACCAGGATTTCGGCATTGGGGTCCAGGATGATCTCGTCCCAGGCCTCGTAATAGGGTTCAAGGTCGGTCGCCTGTTCGCGCCCCTGGCCCAGCATGTCGTCGGTCAGCAGCGCCACCATCTCCGGCACGTCACGGCGCTGGGCCACACGCACCACGACATCTTCCTTGATCGACATCGGTTCCCCCGGCTGTTTACCGGACAAGCATAACAGGGATGGACGGGCAAGGGGGGCCGATAGTTCGCCCATGCGATTGCGCATGGGGTAATTGCGATGGATTCGCATTTTCATGCTGGCGCATGCGAGTGATTTGCAGTATCCAAAGAACATCGCCGCTGACCGGGGTCGCTGTCCGATCATGTATGTCTGCATCTGCAACGCCATCAACTGCAAGACCGTGCGTCACAGTGTGAATAATGGCGCGTCCAGTGTGGCCGGCGTGTTCAAGGCCTGTGGCAAGACCCCGCAATGTGGTCGCTGCTTCACCACGATCCGGGAAATGGTGGGCGATGCAAGCCCGGCCCACATCTGCGCCGACCACGCGCACGCCATCGCCGCTGAATAACCGGCTTTCCTAACAGACGCGCAGCGTGGTCATGGAGCAAGGGACCTTGCCCTCGCCGTAATTGTTGCCACGCTGGGCCCGTTACTCTCTTTCGTCCGCCACCACGGCCTTCTCGGCCTCGATGCGCTTCGCCCTTTCCGCCTGCATTTCCCGCAGCCCGGTATCGCTTTTGCCCAGGCGCC
Organism: Azospirillum sp.; assembly: GCA_027483805.1. Classification (GTDB taxonomy): domain Bacteria; phylum Pseudomonadota; class Alphaproteobacteria; order Azospirillales; family Azospirillaceae; genus Niveispirillum. The sequence continues at coordinate 68,401 of JAIXTS010000109.1, forward strand.
CGACCAGCAGGCGCAGGTTGCGTTCCGCCGCGACATAGAGCGGTTCTTCACTTTCCGACCCGTCCAGTCGCGGCGCCTCGTCATCGCTGGCGGAGACATAGACAACCCGGAACAGGCCGTACGCCTCCTCATACCGGCCGATCTCCTGGTTGATCAGCGCCAGTTGATAGCGCGCGCCCATATCTTCCGGGTCCTCCTGCGCCAGCCTTCCATAGAATTCCAGCGCCATGACATAATCCCTGGCCTCCAGTGCCGCCCGCCCCCGGTCGCTGTCATCATTCATGAAGGGGTTCACCGGCTGGGCCCAGCGCGGCGTCAGGCAACCCGGCAGAACAAACACCAAGGACAGGGCCAGGCAGAGGGGGCGCAAATGGCGGATCATGCAATCCTCGGAATGAAAATCAGGCGGATTGGTGCCATCCTAACACGACAACAGCATCCGTCACCGGTCGCAGCGCCCTGACCCGCCGAAGCCGGGAAGAGTGGACAGCGGTGCCGATGGCGCCGTCAGCAACCGGAGACCTCGATGGCCGTTCCCTTCACCCTGCTGGGCCTGGATCACATTGTGCTGCGGGTGTGCCATATCGACCGGATGATGGGCTTCTATCAGTCGGTCCTGGGCTGCACGCTGGAGAAGATCCAGGCCGAAATCGGCCTCTACCAATTGCGCGCGGGCCGGCACCTGATCGATCTGATCCCGCTGGATGGCACGCTGGGCCGCCTGGGCGGGGCCGGTCCCGGGGAACAGGGGCGCAATCTGGAGCATTTCTGCCTGGAGATCACGCCCTTCAACGATGCCGCCATCCGCGCACATCTGGCGGCGCATGGTGTCACCGTTGGCAGCACGGGCATACGCAACGGCGCGCAGGGCGAAGGCCCGTCGATCTATCTGACCGATCCGGAGGGAAACAATGTGGAGTTGAAAGCCGCGCCGTGATCGCAGGGCGGCTCAGAAATGCCGCCAGCCGCCGGCCCCCAGGTCGGCCTCGACCCCGTCCAGGCCCAGCAGGTCCAGGCCCGGTTCGCCATCCACCACCTTGCCGATGCGCGTCACCTTGATCCCGGCATTGATGCCGGCGGCGGCGATATCCTCGGCCTTGTCGGCGGCCGCCGTGAAGGCAACCTCGTAATCATCGCCCCCGGTCAGAACCGCACGGCGCAGCGCCGGCGTGCCGACCAGCAGGCGCAGGGCCGCGCCGGACAGGGGCACGGCCTGGGTATCCACCTGCAGCCGCACCTTGCTGGCCAGCGCCAGATGCCGCAGATCGGCCACCAGCCCGTCGGAAATATCCAGCGCCGCCGTGCCGAACACCCGCAACGAGGCAACAAGGTCCAGGCGCGGGGCGGGACGATGCAGGCGCGACAGCAGATAGGCGCGGTCGGCTTCCGTGACGGGCTGGACCAGCGCACCCTGCGCCAGCTTCAGACCCAGGGCGGCATCACCGATGGAACCGGTGACGAACAGCGCGTCACCGGGCTTAGCCCCCTTGCGGCGGATCATGCGATTGCGCGGCACCAGCCCCAGCGCGGTGATGGTCAGCGACAGGGGGCCGGAGGTGGAAACCGAATCACCGCCCAGCAGGTTGACCTTGAACGCCCGCTGCGCCTCGCCCAACCCCTTGGCAAAGGCTTCAACCCAGTCGTCGCCAATGCTTTTTGGCAGGCAGGTGACCAGGGAATAGGCCAGAGGCTCCGCCCCCTTGGCGGCCAGGTCAGACATGTTGACGGCCAGGATCTTCCAGGCCAGATCGGCAGGATTGTCCTGGGGCAGGAAATGCACGCCCGCGACCATGGCATCGGTGGTGACCACCAGCTGCTGGTCGTAAGGCACATCCAGGGCGGCGGCATCATCGGTCAGGTCAAAGGCACCGGGAACGCCCACGGCCAGCGGCCGGAAGAACCGTTCGATCCGGCCGAACTCCCCCAGACTGACGGGCGCGCCCTGCTCGGTCACGGTGTGCCGCCCTTGCCGGCCGGCTTGGCCCCCATCTCAGCCGTCCGCAGCGTGCGGGCCAGCTTGTCCAGCACACCATTGACCATTCCCGGCTCGCGACCGGCGAAAAAGGCGTGGGTGACGTCGATATAGTCGTTGATGATGATGTGGGCGGCCACCGCCTCGTTGGCCAGCAACTCCCAGGCACCGGCCCGCAGAATGGCGCGCAGCAGCAACTCCATCCGCTCCAGCGACCATTGCCGGTCCAGCAGCCCGCCCAGAAGCTGGTCCACATCGGCCAGCCGGCCCTGCACGCCCCGCAGGATATCGGCGAACAGCGCCGGGTCCGGCGTCACAAACTCCTCGCCATCCTGCTCCTGCCCGATCCGGTGGCGTGCGAACTCGTGGATCACGGTATCGCTGGAGGCACCGGCCAGATCGATCTGGTACAGGCCCTGTACAGCCGCCAGACGGGCAGCCGAACGCCGGGCCTTGGCGGACCCGGTGGGCTTGATCTTCGGCGCCGGTTCGGGGGCGGCCGGGGCGGTGACTTTCTTGCGCGGGGGCATATCGGGGACCTGGAACTCAGCGGGAATAAAGACGGAATTGCTTCTTCAGCTCGATCATCTGAAGGCAGGCATTGGCGGCGAAACCGCCCTTGTTCTTCTGGTTGACGGCGGCGCGGGCCCAGGCCTGCTCGTAATTCTCGGTGGTGAG
>JAIXTS010000395.1 GCA_027483805.1 Azospirillum sp.
TCAGAAAAACTCCAGCCGCACGGCGAACATCTTCTCCACCTTTTTTACCTGCCCCACCTCGGCCAGGATGATGACCCGGTCATTGGGCTTGATGACAGTGGACGGGCGCGGGATGATCACCTTGCCGGCGCGCACAATGGCGCCGACGATGATACCTTCGGGCAGGCGGATATCCTTCAAGGGCGTGTTGATCAGGGTGGAGGTCTCCAGCGCCTCCGCCTCGATCACCTCGGCAAAATTCTCGCGCAGGGAATGCACGGCCTTGATGCGGCCCCGGCGCACATGCTGCAGGATGGAAGACACGGTGATGGAGCGCGGACTGACCACCGCGTCGATGCCCAGCGGCAGGACCAGGGGCTGATAGGTTGTCTTGTTGATCAGGGTGATGGCGCGTTTGCAGCCGTTCCGCTTGGCCAGAAGACTGGCCAGGATGTTACCCTCGTCGCTGTTGGAAACGGCGACCACCGTCTCCGACGCGGCCACATTGGCCTCTTCCAGAATGGCCGGGTCCAAACCGTCACCATGCAGGACCATGGTGCGCTTCAGCCTCTGGGCCACCATGGTGGCGCGCCGGCGGTCCACCTCAATCACGCGGGCCGACACGCCGGGCTGGTTCTGCTCGATCTCTTCGGCCAGACAGAGGCCGATATTGCCGCCGCCGACGATGATGACACGCCGCGCCTGCCGCTCCTCATGCCCAAAGGCGGCCATGGCGCGGGCGACATGGCTGGTGTCGGCGACAAAATAAACCTCGTCACCCGGCAACATCTGATCAATGCCGCTGGGAATGAACTGACGGTCACCCCGGATGATGGCCACCACCTCGATGGCCAGATCCGGGAACAGGCCCGTCAGCTGACGCAGCGGGGTGTTGATGATGGGGCAATTGTCGGTACAGACGACTCCGATCACCTTCACCAGGCCATCGGCCAGCGGGATCATGTCGAAGGCACCCGGCACCTCCAGACGCCGCGACACGGCGCGCGCCACCTCGATCTCCGGCGAGATGATAAAATCGATGGGCAGATGTTCGCGGGAGAACAGGTCTGCCCAGATGGGCTGCAAATAGGATTGGTGGCGCACCCGCGCAATCTTGGTCGGTACGTTGAACAGGCTGGCCGCGACCTGACAGGCGACCATGTTCACCTCGTCCGCTAGGGTCACCGCGATCAGCATGTCAGCATCCGCCGCGCCCGCCGCCTCCAGCACGTTGGGGTGGGAGGCAAATCCGACCAGAGCTTGAACATCCAGCGTGTCGCTGATCTTCTGGATCAGTTCGGGCGACTGGTCGATGACGGTGACATGGTTGCCCTCCGACGCCAGATATTTGGCGATGTTGGACCCAACCTGGCCGGCGCCGCAGACGATGACTTTCATGAAGAACACCCTGTCATGAATTGACGGGAGAGGTGAGCGACAACCCTAACGCTCACTCCACCAGCTTCAACCCGTTCTTGTCCGACCCATGAACGCCCAGCGATTTCAGCTTGCGGTGCAGGGCCGATCGCTCCATGCCAACAAAGCTAGCAGTGCGGGAGATGTTGCCGCCAAACCGCGTGACCTGGGCCAGCAGATATTCGCGCTCGAACACCTCGCGCGCCTCGCGCAGCGGCAAACCCATGATCTCCCCCCCCTTGTCCCATTTCAGGACCGTGGGCGTGATGGCGCCAATCTCGGGCGGCAGCATATCGGCCCGGATCGGCTCGCCGGGATCCCCGGCCACCATGATCAGCAGCCATTCCACGGTATTGCGCAACTGCCGGACATTGCCGGGCCAGTCATAGGCCTGCAATGCCGCCATGGCATCCTCGCCAAACACCCGCAGCGGCAGGCCCGCCGTCTCTGCGGTCCGCTGCATGAAATGCCGGGCCAGCAGCGGGATATCCTCCCGACGCTCTCTCAAAGGCGGCATCTTCAGCGGCACCACCGACAGGCGATAGAACAGATCCTGGCGGAAGCGGCCGATCTCGATCTCCGCTGTCAGGTCGCGGTTGGTGGACGCGATGACACGCACATCCACCTCTACGCGCGACGTGCCGCCCACCCGCTCAAACGTCTGTTCCTGCAATACACGGACAATCTTGCCCTGGGTTTCCAGCGGCATGTCGGCCACCTCGTCCAGGAACAGGGTGCCGCCATGGGCCTGTTCAAAGGTGCCGACCTTGCGGCCCCCGCCCTCGAACCCATGTTCGGTGCCGAACAGCTCCACCTCCAGCCGGTCGGGCCGCATGGTGGCACAGTTGAGCGCCACGAACGGCCCGTCATTGCGGCGGGATTTGGCGTGCAGCATACGGGCCACCACCTCCTTGCCACTGCCCGGCGGGCCGGAGATGAGCACGCGGCTGCCCGTGGGGGCCACCTTGTCCACCGAATGGCGCAACTGGTTCACGGGCAGCGAGCGGCCAATCAGGTCGAAATCAGCCCCGACCTTCACCCGCAGTTCGCGGTTTTCCCGCCGCAGCCGCGCCGCCTCAATGGCGCGTTCGACCAGCAGCAGCAGGCGGTCGGCCTTGAACGGCTTTTCGATGAAGTCATAAGCACCGGATTTGATGGCCGCGACCGCCGTTTCGATATTGCCATGGCCGGAGATCATGACGACGGGCACATCCGGGTGATCACGCTTCAGTTCGGCCAGCACCTGCAACCCGTCCAGGCGGCTGCCCTGCAGCCAGATATCCTGGATGACCAGGCTGGGCCGGCGCGCGGCCACGGCAGCCAGCGCCTGGTCGCTATCCGCCGCCTCCCGCGTCTTCATGCCTTCATCCTCCAGGATGCCGGCGATCAGCATGCGGATATCGGCCTCATCATCGACGATCAGAATGTCGTGCGCCATGTCTTCTCAACCTCTCCGCGCGTCGGCGGTGTTCATATCCGGGGTGACCGTGGCGGTGGGTGCGATGTTGCGCGGCAGGACCAGCGTGACACGGGCGCCACCGCCCGGCCGATCCTCCAGCACTATCGCGCCGCCATGGTCTTCCATGATCTTCTTCACGATGGCGAGGCCAAGGCCTGTGCCCTTGGCCCGCGTGGTGACATAGGGCTCGGTCAGCCTGTCGCGTTCCTCGGATTGCGGCA
>JAIXTS010000342.1 GCA_027483805.1 Azospirillum sp.
GCCGCCCATGATGCCGGTGCGGCGCAGGCGGCCATGAGCCTGCATCTGCGGGAAATCCTGTCTTCGCTGCCCGAGCTGGAGAAACGGTTTCCCGCCCTGTTCAACCATGACATTCCGGATCCGCCATAAGGGTGGGGGGCCGGGGGAGCTGCCGCTGATGCGCATTACCAACGCCTATTGTATCGTCACCTCGCCGGGACGCAATTTCGTGACGCTGAAGATCGTCACGGATCAGGGCGTCTATGGCATTGGCGACGCGACCCTGAACGGGCGCGAACGGGCGGTGGAATCCTATCTGACCGACCATGTCATCCCCTGCCTGATCGGCCGGGACGCCCACCGGATCGAGGATATCTGGCAATATCTCTACAAGGGCGCCTATTGGCGCCGCGGGCCCGTCACCATGTCGGCCATCGCGGCGGTTGACATGGCGCTGTGGGATATCAAGGCCAAGGCGGCGGGCATGCCGCTCTATCAGTTGCTGGGCGGGAAAAGCCGTGACGGCGTCATGGTCTATGCCCATGCCAATGGCCGCGACATCCCGGAAGCGCTGGACCGTGTCGCCTATTACAAGGAAAAGGGCTTCAAGGCCATCCGCGTGCAGACGGGTGTGCCGGGCCTGGACAAGGTCTATGGCGTGCAGTCGGGCGAGGCCTATGAGCCGGCGATCCGCGCCACTGTCCCGGACGAGACGCTGTGGGCCACCGAACCTTATCTGGACTACGCGCCCAAACTGTTCGCGGCGGTGCGCGACCGGTTCGGCTGGGACCTGCATCTGCTGCATGATGTGCATCACCGCCTGACCCCGATCGAGGCGGCGCGCCTGGGCAAATCGCTGGAGCCCTATCGCCTGTTCTGGATGGAGGATGCGACCCCGGCGGAAAACCAGGAGGCGTTCCGCCTGATCCGTCAGCATACGGTGACGCCGCTGGCCGTGGGGGAAGTGTTCAATTCCATCCATGATTGCCGTGAGCTGATCCAGAACCAGCTGATCGACTATATCCGCGCCACCATCGTGCATGCCGGCGGCATCACGCATCTGCGCCGGATCGCGGCGCTGGCGGAGCTGTATCAGGTGCGCACCGGTTTCCATGGCGCCACCGACCTGTCGCCGGTCTGCATGGGATCGGCCCTGCATTTCGACGCCTGGGTGCCGAATTTCGGCATCCAGGAATACATGATCCACAACGCGGAAACCGATGCGGTCTTCCCCCATGCCTACAGCTTCAAGGATGGCTATCTGCATCCGGGTGAGGCGCCAGGCCATGGGGTGGATATCGACGAGGATCTGGCCGCGCAATACCCCTACACGCCTGCCTACCTGCCCGTCGCCCGGTTGCGCGACGGCAGCATGTGGAACTGGTGAGGACGTAGGTCAGGTCGGGGCGACCACCCCGCCCTGACAGCAAAGGATAAAAAGCCTTATCTTTCAAGGCTCGCCGTCGGCTCGACCTGACCTACGGATTTTTCTTGTCGGCCTTTACCCCACACCGCGCCTGCCCCGCGCCGGTGAACGCCCCTGCCTTGCCTGAAGGAACCCGTCCGCGATGCCCACCAAACCCCGCCTTGGCCGACGTTGGATCGTCGTGGCGCTGCTGTTCGCGGCCACGGTGATCAACTATGTCGACCGGCAGATGCTGGGCCTGCTGAAACCGACCCTGTCGGTGGAGTTCGGCTGGACGGAAACCGATTATGCGGACATCGTCTTTGTGTTCCAGGCAGCCTATGCCGTCTGTTATCTGCTGTTCGGGCGCTTCATCGATGTGATCGGCGCCCGCTGGGGCTTTGCGCTGGCCTTCACGGTCTGGAACCTGGCCCATATCGCCCACGCCGCCGCTTCCACCCTGACCCAGTTCATGCTGGCCCGCCTGTTCCTGGGCGCCGGCGAGGCGGGGAATTTCCCGGCGGGGCTGAAGGCGGTGGCCGACTGGTTCCCCAAGCAGGAACGGGCGCTGGCGGTCGGATTGTTTAATGCCGGGGCCAATATCGGCGCCATCATCACCCCGCTGATCGTGCCTGTCATCACCATCACCTGGGGCTGGCGGGCGGCCTTTGTGGTCACGGGTGTGCTGTCCTTTGCCTGGCTGGCGGCCTGGCTGGCCTTCTACCGCACCCCGGACCAGCATAAGGGCGTGACGGCGGAAGAGCTGGCCCATATCCAGTCCGATCCCGCCGATCCGGCGGGCAGGGTGGGCTGGGGCGTGCTGGCCACGCGGCGGGAGACCTGGGCCTATGCGGGGGCCAAGTTCCTGACCGATCCGGTCTGGTGGCTGTTCCTGTTCTGGCTGCCCGACTTCCTGCACCGCACCTATGGGCTGGACCTGAAAGGCTTCGGCCCGCCGCTGGTGGCCATCTACATCCTGTCGGATGTGGGGTCGGTGGCGGGCGGCTGGCTGTCCTCGCGCCTGATACGGGGCGGCACCTCGCTGAACCGGGCGCGCAAGCTGGCCATGCTGGCCTGCGCCGCCTGTGTCCTGCCGGTGGTTTTTGCCACGTCTGCCGCCGAACTCTGGGTGGCGGTGCTGATCCTGGGGCTGGCCACGGCCGGGCACCAGGGATTTTCCGCCAATCTGCTGACCCTGCCATCCGACCTGTTCCCCCGCGCCGCGGTCGCCTCTGTGGTGGGGATCGGCGGCATGGCGGGCGCCGTGGGCGGCATGCTGATGTCCAAATTCACGGGCTGGGTGTTGGACAGCACCGGCAGCTACACGCCCATCCTGCTGGTCGCGGCGGGGGCCTATCCGCTGGCCCTGCTGTTCCTGCATCTCCTGTCGCCCCGCCTGGCACCGGCGGCCATCAAGACCGGCGACGGGCCGTAACCCGTCAGACCTTTGCGCCCGCAGCTCGTCCGTCCAGGCAAGCTGCGGCCAGAAATGGTAGCGGTATCAAGGTGATGGTGCCGCCCCCGCGTCAACCAAAGCCGCCAAGGAGCGGCCAACCCTGAGGGAGGGAGTATCATGACGTCAAACACATCGCGTTTTGCCCGCATATCCAACAAGGCCCTGCTGCTGATGGCCACCGGCCTGACGGCCGGCGCCTTCATGCCGGCTGGCGCGCAGAATGTGACGGGGGGCAGCGGCGCCGACACGCTGGAAGAGATAGTGGTGACCGGCTTCCGGTCCAGCCTTGCCAATTCCACCAATGCCAAACGGGCAGCGACGGGCTTCCAGGACAGCATCTTTGCCGAGGATATCGGCAAGTTCCCCGACACCAACATTGCCGAAAGCTTCAACCGCGTCCCCGGCGTCACCATCAGCCGCGAAGTCTCCGGCGAAGGGATCAATGTCGCCATCCGGGGCCTGGGCACCAATTTCACCCGCGTGCTCTTGAACGGGGCCCCGGTGGCCGTGGCCTCCACGGGCCGCACCGGGTCACAAAGCACCAACCGCGAAGTCGATCTGGACATTTTCCCGACCGAGCTGTTCACCAAGCTGACCGTGTCGAAAAGCCCGACATCGGACATGGTGGAGGGTGGGGCCGCCGGTACGGTCGATATGCGCAGCGCCCGTCCCTTTGACAGCAGCGGTGCTCGCGTCAGCTATTCCGCGCAGACCACGAAGAGCAGCAATACCGACAAATGGGGTGGGCGCGGGTCGGTCCTGGCCAGCGATATCTGGGGTGATTTCGGGGCCCTGTTCGGTGTCGCCGCCGTGCGCAATCAGGTCAGCACGCCGGGCTTTGAAACCGTGGGCTGGACCAATGCCAACCTGACGGCGGCACAATGCGGCGGCGCAACCCATTGCGCCACCGGCCCCGGCATCGTCAGCACCAGCATCGGCGGCAATAACTGGTCCATCCCCGGCACGATCCCCGCCAATGCCGGCAATGGCCTGATCCCGGGCGCGACGCTGGACCGCGCCGCCCTGCTGGCGCTGAATCCCGGCCTGACGATCCAGCAGATCGACAATGCCCTGATCCCGCGCCTGGGTCGCCCGGCGGAGATTTTCGGCACCCGCGACCGGTATAACGCCATCGCATCGTTTGAGCTGCAGGCCACCGATGATCTGCATTTCTATCTGGATGGCATGTATGGCCGGAAGGAAAACAATCTTCAGTATATTGATATGAACTGGGTCGGCCGCAACGGGGCTGCCATTCCCATCAATATGAAGGTCGACCGCACCGATTGTTCGGCGGGCTGCGTGGTGACGGAGGGCACCTTTGCCAATGCCCAGTTCTTCATGGAACATCGCCCGTTCATCGAGGATCTGGATTTCTACGGCGTCAATCCCGGCTTGGATTACCAGATCACCGACAATCTGAAGGTCGATGTTCAGGCCAATTACACCAAGTCGGTGTTCCATCGTGAATCGCCGACCTTCCTGGTGATCACGCCCGCCAGTTCCGGCGTCACTGTCACTTATAAGAATGATGGGGGCATCCCCAGCATCACCCCCAATATCGACCTGAACGACCCGACCAAGTTCGGCTGGCCCGGTGGCCGCGTGAATATGCAGGATGAACGCCGCTGGACCGAAACCATGGGCGCGCGCGGCAATATCACCTGGGGTGATGATCAGTTAAATCTGAAGGTTGGCGGGGCCTGGGATGATGTGACCCGGCGTATCCGCGCCTATGACAATACCCAGGCCTGGCAGAATGCCGTCTGCGGCAACAACCCGTCGGTGTTCGTGCCGTCCCCCAACACCCAGCCGCCCTGCGCCGGGTTGAACCAGCCGGGGGCAGCACCCGCCGGCTATCCCACATATCCGGGCTATGGCACCGGCTTTACGGCGGGCAGGACCGGCCCTGTCACCTATGCCGGGTCCCTGATCCCCAACAGCGCCGTGGTCAATTATCTGCGCCCCAGTTCCAACGGGTACGTCATCGCCGATTGGGATAAGTTCCGGGTCGACAGCAAGTATGAGCAGTTCCACGATGCAGCGCCTGAGGCGGGTTCGTCCAATACCGGCGCGTCCGGCGGCTTCATCGGGGAAGAGACCTTGGGTGCCTATGCCCAGGTGAATGGCAATCAGCAGGTCGGTGGCCGCGATCTGCGCTTCAATGTCGGCATGCGCTGGGTGCAGACGGACCAGAAGGTGGGCGGCCGCGTCAGCCTGCCCGACCCGCGCAACACACCGGCCACGGGCGCCGCCCCGGCGGATGGCGGGCGGTATCCCAACGTCACCAACTTTGTCTATATCAAGAACCAGTATGACAATTGGCTGCCATCGGCATCCGCCGCCTACAGCGTGGCGGAAGATGCCGTGGTCCGGGCATCGCTGTCCCGTACCATGACCCGGCCCGATCCCAATGCCCAATTGCCGGGTCTCAACTTCTCCAACCCATCCGCCGATATCGGGTCGGTCGGCAATTCCGCCCTGGCCCCGTATATCTCCGAAAATATCGACCTCGGCTTTGAATATTATACGGGTCGCGAGGGCTATGTCGGGGTTGCCGTGTTCCGCAAGGCGATCACGGGCTTCACCGTCAATGGCTCCAACACCGTGCCGTTCAGCGCCCTGGCCGCCTATGGCGTGACGTTCGACAGCCTGACACCGACGCAGCAGGCCGCCATCAATGCCCGGGGCGGGGCCAGTGCGGCCACCGTGGTGTTGACCCAGCAGGTCAATGCCGAAGGCCGCCTGACCGTCAATGGCCTGGAACTGAACTGGGTGCAGCCGCTGGACTTCCTGCTGGAAGATTACATCCCCGGCCTGGGCTTCATCGCCAATGCCACCATCATCGACCAGAAGGGCAAGGGGGCAGCCCCCGCCGTGGCCATCGGTGTGGCGGAATACACCTATAACTTCACGGCCTATTATGAACAGCACGGTATCTCGGCCCGCATCTCCCAGACCTTCACCAAGGGCTCGCAATCCAGCGGGGCGAACCAGAATGGCATCGCTGCCGCCGCCCTGTTCAGCGACGATTACCGGCAGTGGGATTTCGCCTCCAGCTATGACCTGGATGAACTGACTGGTTACAAGGGCCTGCCGCAGATCACGTTCGATGTGACGAACCTGACCAACGCCAAGCAGCGCAGCTATTTCCAGTTTGAGAATGCGACCTTCTCCTCCTACACCCCCGGTCGGACCTACATGGTCGGGCTGCGCGGGCGGTTTTAAGCTTGCCTTGCTAAGGGTCGGATTTTTTTCCCCGATACCGACCCTCCTTGCGGCCCGTTTCGGCGGGCCGCTTCTTTTGTTTGACAGTCCCGATGATTGGGGCAAATGGTATTACTAATCAAAACAAGCAGCAAAACGAGGAAATGCCATGGCAGTGCGGTTCAAATCCCTGTTGGTATCATTGTTAGCGGTCACATCACTGCATCTGGCCGCACATCTTCCGGCGGCGGCCAAGTCCCTGCCGCATCTGGTGCCGCAGGGCACGACGCAGCAGCTGATCGTCGATGATCAGCCCTTCCTGATCATCGGCGGGGAGCTGGGCAATTCCACGGCCTCCAGCCTGGATTACCTGCGCCCGCATTGGAAACTGTTCAACGAATTGAACATGAACACCGTGCTGGCCCCGGTCTCCTGGGAGATGGTGGAGCCGGTGGAGGGCCGGTTCGATTTCACCATCCTGGACGGGTTGCTGCGCGACGCGCGGGCCGCGAACCAGCGGCTGGTGCTGCTCTGGTTCGGGGCCTGGAAAAATTCCATGTCCTCCTATGTGCCCACCTGGGTAAAACGCGACCAGCAGCGGTTTCCGCGTGTGGCCCTGCCGTCGGGCCGGGGGGTGGAAATCCTGACGCCGTTCAGCACGGCCAACCGCGACGCCGACGCGCGCGCCTTTGCCGCCCTGATGGCGCATCTGAAAAAGGTGGATGGTGACCAGCACAC
>JAIXTS010000492.1 GCA_027483805.1 Azospirillum sp.
CCGCGGCCAGGACAAACTGGTTTTCTTCCCACGCGGATGTGATGGTTCCGGTCTGCACGTTCCTGGCCCATGGTGCGCCGCATCGAAAGGGCGACGCACCACGCCAATTGACATTAACCGTCAGGGACGGTCAACAGCCCGCACGCAGCCTGTCGCCAAAGGATGGGTCGGGTACTGCCAACAGCTAGCCTGTCGCACCCGGATGCCAGTGCCGCAGCAACCGCCGCTGGACCCCGGTGAGGATGGCAAAGATCAGGATGCCCAGCACCGACAGCAGGGTCAGGGCCGCAAACAGCCGGGGCATGTTCAACCGGTTGCCGGCCTCGATCACACGCCAGGCCAGCCCCGTGGCGGTGCCCGATCCTGCTACGAATTCGGCCACCACGGCCCCGATCAGGGCCAGCCCCCCGGAAATGCGGGCCCCCGCCAGGATGTAGGGCAGGGCCGAGGGCAATTGCAGGCGCCAGAGCAGCTGCCAGCGGCTGGCACCATACAGCCGGAACAGATCGCGCAGATTGGGGTCCACGGCGGCCAGCCCAATCGAGCTGTTCGACAGCACGGGAAAAAACGCCACGATCCAGGCCAGGATCAGCAGCGACAGATTGACCCGTTCATACCCGACCCAGATCACCACCAGCGGCGCAATGGCCACGATGGGGGTGACCTGCAGGATGACGGCATAGGGATAAAGGGCCGCCTCCAATGCGCGGGACTGTTTGAACAGAACCGCCAGAAAGACCCCGCTGACCAGCGCCAGCATAAAGGCCTGAACGGTCACGATCAGGGTGATCCAGCTGGATTGCAGCAACAGGCCGGAATCATTCCACAGGGCCAGCGCCACGGCGCTGGGCGGCGGCAGCACAAAGACCGGAACCTCCCAGGCCGTCACCGCCCCTTCCCAGCATGCCAGGAACAGCAGCCCGACCAGCGGCGGCAACAGGCGGCGTATCCACACCCCGTTCATGCCACCACCCCCATGGCCCGGTGCAACCGGTCCGACACATCGCGACAGAGCGCGCCATAGGCCGCCCCTGTGCGTACCGACAGATCACGCGGCCAGGGCAGGTCCACCGCCACCTCATCGACCACACGGCCGGGCCGCGGCCCCATGATGGCAATACGCCCCGACAGATAGACGCTTTCAAACACGGAATGGGTGACAAAGATCGCCGTGAACCGTTCCCGCTCCCACAGCGCCAGCAGATCATCATTCAGCTTCAGCCGTGTGATCTCATCCAGCGCCGCAAACGGTTCATCCAGCAGCAGCAGGCGCGGGCGCGTGACCAGGGCACGGGCAAGCGCCGCCCGCATCTTCATGCCGCCCGACAGTTCGGCCGGAAAGGCCCGCAGGAAATCGCCCAACCCGACGCGGGTCAGGCCGTCGGCGGCCCGTTCCTGCGCCTCCGCCCGTGGCACACCGGCCAGATCCAGCGGCAGACGGACATTATCCACGATCCGGGCCCACGGCATCAGGGTCGGTTCCTGAAACACGAATCCGGTATCGCCACGCGTGGCGGGCCGGACCCGGTCCACACTGCCCTCGCTTGGGTCGAGAAGGCCCGCCACCAGCCGCAGGATGGTGCTTTTGCCGCAGCCGCTGGGGCCCAGCAGGGACAGGAACTCCCCCTCCCGCACAGCCAGATCGACGGCATCCAGCGCCCGGGTGCCGCTGGCATAGGTCAAGGACAGGCCGCGCAGGCGCAGAAGATCACCGCTCACGCCCGCATCCCGCTGTTTTGCCCTGCCCCATGCATCGGCTGTTTCCCTTCCGGTCCGGGCCTGATATTAGCCCGACACGCGCTTTTGTCGAGCCGGCGGACGAGAGACCTATGATCCCCTCCCCCCATTTTCAGATCCTGGTGCGCGAGGTGGCGGTGGCCCTGCCGGTGGCGGGGCGGCCGGCGGACCTTGATATCCGCGTCAACCTGCGGCTGGGCACCAGCATTACCGGGCCCTTTACCGGCGATCCTGACGATATCAACCTGACCGTCGATTATTCGAAGATCGTGCGCCACATCCTGGGCCCGTTCCGGGAAGACGGGCCCTTTGCCGATGCCGAAACCCTTGCCAGGAAGCTGGGCCGGTTCATCTTCGATTTTGACAGCCGTATCCTGTCACAACGGGTCGGCATCCACAGCCCGTTCGACCCCGCCTTTACCTGTCAGATCGAACTGGAGCGCGATTGATGTCGCAACCGCATGCCGTCCTGGTCACCGGTGGGGCCCGTCGTCTGGGCGCTGCCATGGCACTGGCCTGTGCCGCCGCCGGCATGGATGTCGCCATCCATTACCGCACCGCCGGGCCGGAGGTAGCGGACATGCTGGCCGCCCTGCGCGCCCAGGGGGTGCAGGCCGCCGCCATCGCCGGCGACCTTGCCGACCCGGCCCAGGTGCCCGACCTGGTGCCGGCGGCGGCACAGGCGCTGGGCCGGCCGCTGACCGCCCTGATCAACAGCGCGTCGATCTTTGAATGGGACGACATCTCAACACTGACGGCGGATCGCCTTCTGGCGCATTTCCTGCCCAACAGTGTGGCGCCCGCCCTTCTCTCCCAGGCGCTGCTGGCGCAACTGCCGGAGGGGGTCATGGGCTGCATCATCAATATCCTGGACCAGAAACTGGCCAGCCCGCATGGCGACCATCTCAGCTACACGCTCTCCAAATATGCCCTGATGGGTTTGGGGGAGGTGCTGGCCCGCTCGGGTGCGCCGCGGCTGCGGGTCAATGCCATCGCGCCCGGCTATATTCTGCCCGCCCCCGGACAGGCACAGGCCGAATTCGAACGGCTGCATGCACAGAACCCGCTTCGCGTCGGGCCGGGCGCCGATGATATTGCCAAGGCCTGCCTCTACCTGCTGCAAAGCACGGTCATCACCGGACAGACCCTGTATGTCGATGCCGGGCTGCGCT
This sequence comes from Azospirillum sp., assembly GCA_027483805.1. Lineage (GTDB taxonomy): Bacteria > Pseudomonadota > Alphaproteobacteria > Azospirillales > Azospirillaceae > Niveispirillum. Next base: position 2,910 of record JAIXTS010000492.1, read on the forward strand.
TCGCCGGGTTGGAAAAGGATATCAGCTTCTATTGATGCAAGCGGCATCTGGTACTAAAATGTAGAATGTCATTCCACATTTTGAAGAGCGGCCGGTTGTGCAGCCGGCTCCGCCGGAGCCCCGTCTGACCATGATCATCTCCTCCACCACCGATTTTCGGGAAGCCGCCCGCCGCCGTCTGCCGCGTTTCCTGTTCGATTACGCTGATGGTGGCGCCTATGCGGAGGAGACGCTGCGTCGCAATGTCGATGACCTGTCGGGCATTGCGCTGCGCCAGCGGGTCTTGCGCAATGTCGAGGGGATTTCACTGAAAACCAGCCTGTTCGGACAGGAAATGGGCATGCCCGTGGGCCTGGGTCCGGTTGGTATTTCCGGCATGTATCGCCGCCGGGGCGAGGTGCAGGCGGCACGGGCCGCCAACAGGGCCGGCCTGCCCTTCTGCCTGTCCACCGTGTCGCTCTGCCCCCTGGCAGAGGTAGCGGCCGGCACCGGCGGACCGCTCTGGTTCCAGCTTTATGTGATCCGCGACCGCGCCTTCATGCGCGACCTGCTGGCTACCGCCAAGGAACAGGGGGCCAAGGCACTGGTCTTCACCGTCGACATGCCGGTGCCCGGCGCCCGTTACCGCGATGCGCGGTCAGGCATGTCCGGCCCCAACGCCCCCTTGCGGCGGGTGTTGCAGGCGATGGGCAAGCCCGCCTGGGCCTGGGATGTCGGTATCAACGGCCGGCCCCACACGCTGGGCAATCTGCAACCGGTACTGGGCGACAAAAGCGGCCTGAATGATTACATGGGCTGGCTGGGGGCCAATTTCGATCCGTCCATCTGCTGGGCCGATCTGGAATGGATTCGCCAGGGCTGGGACGGCCCGCTGATCATCAAGGGCATCCTGGATCCCGATGACGCGCGCGAAGCGGCCGCCATCGGTGCCGATGGAATCGTCGTCTCCAACCATGGCGGGCGGCAGCTGGATGGCGTCCTGTCCTCGGCCCGCGCCCTGCCCGCGATCGCCGATGCCGTGAGCGACCGCTTGACGGTGCTGGCCGACGGCGGCGTGCGGTCCGGCCTGGATGTGGTGCGCATGCTGGCCTTGGGCGCGCAGGGCGTACTGCTGGGTCGCGCCTGGCTCTATGCCCTGGCCGCGCGCGGAGAAGCCGGGGTGACACAGCTTCTGGACCTGATGGCCAAGGAGATGCGCGTCGCCATGGCCCTGACCGGTGTGCGCGAGATCAAGGATATCAACCGCTCGATCCTGGTTTGATACCCCAGGGTCATTGACAATGACCCTGGCAGGCCGGCGACGTCAGATTTCGACGTGGCCGCCCAGTTCCACCACGCGGTTCAGCGGCAGATGGAAAAAGTCGGCGGTCGTGGTGGCGCTGCGCATCAGGAAGGCGAACAGTTCCTCGCGCCACGGCGCCATACCGGGTTCCGCCGATGGCACCACTGTTTCCCGTGTCAGGAAGTAGGAAATGCGCAGCGGTTCATAGTCAAAGCCAAGGTCGGTGCGCTTGGCATTGGCCAGCGCCTTTGGCACGTCCGGATCATCCATGAAGCCGCAATACATGGTGACGCGGAACACGTCATCGCGCAGCCTTTCCGACACAATCCGTTCCCCGATCGGCACGCGCGGCCGCTCCGTGACCTTGACCGTCATCAAAACCACCCGCTCATGCAGAACATGGTTGTGTTTCAGGTTGTGCAGCATGGCCAAGGGCACGCCGTCCGGATCGGTGGTCAGGAAGATGGACGTCCCCGGCACCCGCGTGATGCGGGAGGACACGGTGCCCAGGAAATCCTGAAGCGGCACGGCGCTGTCGCGCAGCTTGGCGTGCAGCAGCTTGCGGCCCATCTTCCAGGTGGTCATCAAGGTGAAGGCCAGCAGGCCCGCCGCAAGCGGGAACCAGCCGCCATGGGTGATCTTGGTGGCCGTTGCCAGGAAATAGGCGGCATCCACCGCCAGCAGCAGCACAAAAAACCCGACCGCAAACTTGCCGTTCCAGCCCCAATGATGGAAGGCCAGCAGCGCCACCAGGGTGGTGGTGATCATCATGGTCCCGGTAACCGCCACGCCATAGGCCGAGGCCAGGTTGGTTGAACTGCCGAAACCCAGGACCAGCGCCACCACGGCGATCATCAGCGCCCAGTTGACGAAGGGCATGTAGATCTGCCCCATCGCCTTTTCCGACGTATGGACGATACTCATGCGCGGCAGATAGCCCAGCTGGATCGCCTGACGGGTGACGGAGAAGGCGCCGGAAATCACCGCCTGGCTGGCAATGATGGTGGCAAACGTGGCCAGCACGACCAGCGGCAGGGCGGCCCAGGAAGGGCCCAAGAAGAAGAACGGATTTTCTGCTGCCGCCGGGTTGGACAGAAGCAGCGCACCCTGCCCGAAATAATTCAGGATCAGTGCCGGCCAGACCAGCATGTACCAGGCCAGCCGGATCGGACCGCGCCCGAAATGGCCCATATCGGCATAAAGCGCCTCCGCACCCGTGACCGACAGGACGACAGAGCCCAGGGCCAGGAACGCGATCCAGCCATCATGGGCCAGAAAGGCAACCGCATAATGCGGGGACAAGGCCGCCAGCACCCCCGGCGCCTTGCCGATATTGCTGAGGCCCAGCCCGGCCAGGACCAAGAACCAGATCACCATGATGATCCCGAACGCCCCGCCCAGGGCCGCCGATCCCTTGGACTGGATGGCAAACAGGGCCACCAGGATGACGATGGCGATGGGCACGGTCCAGGGCGCCAGATGGGGTGCTGCCACCTGCAGCCCTTCCACCGCCGACAATACGGAAATGGCTGGTGTGATCGCGCTGTCACCATAGAACAGGGCGGCTGCGAACACACCGAGGGCGCCGGCCAGGGCGGTCAGGGCGGGATTGCCGGCCAAGGCCTTCTGCAACAGCGCCAGCAGGGCAAAGGAACTGCCTTCCCCTTCATTGTCGGCCCGCATGATGATGGCGACATATTTGACCGACACGACCAGCAGCACGGTCCAGAAAATCAGCGACAGCACGCCCAGCACATGCATCCGGTCGACCGGCAGCGGGTGCGGACCGGCAAAGGCTTCCTTCATCGCGTAAAGCGGACTGGTGCCGATATCGCCGAACACCACCCCGATGGCGGACAGAAACAAGGCGCCGAAGGAGGATCGCGGCGCATGATGCCCCGCACTGACCGAATGCCCCACGGTGGAAATCCCCTGTCCCCAAAATGCTGCGCTGCGAACGCTACCTGTTTCAGGGCCATCAGGCAAGAAATGGGCGCTTGTCCATCGGGGTGGTCGGCATTGCGCGACTCTGGACGGACAACGCCGCCGGGGCTATGACAGGGCATGGATTGCTGCACCGCCGCCGAACCGCTTTCCCGCCGCCGCCTGCTGGCCGTGGCCACGGCCGGCCTTGCCCTCACCGCCATGCCGGCCCGCGCCTTTACCCTGGCCGGCACGGTGTGGGAGGAGACAGGCCGTCTGGCCCGGATCGACCCGTATCTGCTTTATGCCGTCTCTTATGTTGAAAGCCGTCTGGACCGCCGGGGCCGCACCGGCCCCTGGCCCTATGCGGTGCGGACGGTCACCGACTCCTATCACCCCGCCGATTTTAATGCCGCCATGGACCTGATCCACCGTTTGCCGGTGGGCGAGGTGAAGGATGCCGATCTGGGGTGGATGCAGGTGAATGTGCGTTGGCACGGGCATCGTGTGCCCGATATCAGCCACCTGCTGCATGCCGAGATCAATCTGCGCGTCGGGGCCGGCATCCTGCGCGAGGCGCTGGACAGCCTGCCGGACGACCCGGCCCTGGCTGTGGGCCGGTACCATACCTGGATGGATGTGCCACGCGCCCGCGGCTATGGCGAACGTGTGCTGGCACTGCGGGACCGGTTGCGGGCGGCCTGACGGCCACCCCGCCCTTACTTCTTCTTTTTCTTGTCGTCCTTCTTCTTGCGCGCCGGCTTGGACAGGTTGCCCAGCAGCTGCTCGAAGAAGTTCAGGTCATGGCCGACGGTGGGTGTGACACGGGCGATCGGCTCGACATAGGCGGCCTCGGCCGCACCATCCAGCTCTTTGATCTCCTGCACCGTCCCGCCCTCATCAAACCGCACGCGGATGATGCGCTGTGCCGTCACTTCGGGGTCCAGAAAGGCCGTCTGTTCGGTGCGGCGACCGATATAATACCAGGTGGACCCATCGATCACGCCGGTGGAAGTGGGGGTGCCCAGGACGTACTGGACCTGCTCCCGCGTGGTCTGCCCGGTCTGGATCTGGGTGAGACGGCTATCTTCCACCAGATTGCCACGCTGGGCGACGATGGGGCTGCAGCCGGTCAGACCAAGCGCCAGAAGGCCGAAGGTCAGCAGGGCGGTTGCATGGGTCTTGCGCATCAACGTGACGTCTCTCGAACCTTGGGATGTAACCAACGGCATGGTGCCGGATAATGCACGGGGCAGCCCCCCATGCACCAGCGGCGACTAACCGACTTTACCGACCCGGGCCCTGTCAGGGGCACGAGCCTGGGCTTGACGGCGGGGCCGCCGCCCCCTATCTGGCCGGTGACATTGGCACCGGCCTTGGCGCAATGTCAATGTCCACAGCCTGCAAGAGAGGGAGAAGGCTTTGTTCAGCCGTCTGTTCCAGCGCCCCCGGCGTGAACGCACCATTGCTGCCCTCTATGGCGCCATTGTGGCCCAGTCGCGCCACCCCGCCTTTTTCACCGATCTGGGTGTCCCCGATACGCTGGAAGGCCGGTTCGAAATGGTGTCGCTGCATGCCTGGCTGGTCATGCGGCGTCTGGCCATGGGCGGCAAGCCGGCGGCGGATTTTAATCAGGGCCTGTTCGATTTCATGTTCGCCGACCTGGATTTCAACCTGCGTGAAATGGGGGCCGGCGACATGAAGGTGGGCGACAGGGTCAAGGACCTGGCCAGCCACTATTATGGACGCGTCGGCGCCTATGATGCTGGCATCGCCGTCAAGGACGACCCGTCGGTCCTGGAATCGGCGATTGACCGCAATCTCTATGGCTCCACCCTGCCCGACCCGGCACATGTGGCCACCATGGCCCGTTATATGCGCCGGCAATTGGCCCATCTGGAGGCCTTCCCCATCGACCGTCTGCTCGCCGGCCAGGTGGAATTCGCCTCGGTCTGACGGGCCGAATCCCTTATCCTTATAATGTACCCTGCAAATACCGAGGAATTCCCGATGTCCGCCCCCACCCCCGAACTGTCCCGCATCGTCATTGCCGACAAGGTGACGACGGGCGGCGGGCATGAGGTCGTGAAGGCGACCGAGGCTGAGTGTGCCGCCCTGGCCGCACGATTCGACCTGGTCTCCGTCGCCGGGCTGACCGCGAAACTGCGCCTGCGCCGCGTCCGTTCGGACTTCATCAAGGTGACGGGGGAGCTGGAAGCCGATGTGGTCCAGCGCTGCGTCGTCACGCTTGAACCCGTGCCGGCCCATGTGAAGGAGGATTTCTCCGCCCTCTACGCACCCGATCATCTGATCCCCAAGGAAGAGGAGGAGGATGAGAGCGACCATTTCCAGTTCCTGGGCGGGGACGAGGATTTCCCCGAGCCTATGCCGGGTGGGCGTATCGACATCGGCGAACTGGTCGCCCAAAATCTGTCACTGGCCCTGGAGCCCTATCCGCGCAAGGATGGGGTGGAATTCACCCCGATTCTGGAGGATGTGGGGCCGGATACCCTGTCCCTGACGGAGGATTCCCCCCCGGAACCGCCCCGTCAGAACCCTTTTGCGGCCCTGTCCCGCTTAAAGAAGCCCTCTTGACCGGGTTTCGCACTTGCCCTCGCAAACCATATCCAGTATTCAAGCGCCTCTGTCCGGGCGGCCCTTGCGGTCGCCTTAAAACATTGTGAGTTACGATCATGGCCGTTCCTAAGAAGAAGACCTCCAAGTCGAAGCGCAAC
>JAIXTS010000099.1 GCA_027483805.1 Azospirillum sp.
CACGGCCGACAGGGTACCGATCAGATGTTCCAGCTTGATCGGCTTGGCCAGGAAGGCCTGCATGCCGGCATCGCGGCATTGCTGACGGATTTCCGGCGACAGGTTGGCGGTCAGGGCGACGATCGGCACCTGCTGCCCCCGCCCGCCCATGGCGCGCAACCGCCGCGCGGCTTCCAACCCGTCCATGTCGGGCATGGACAGATCCATGATGATGGCATCCACATGCCGGTCCTTGACGATGGCGATGGCGTCGCCGCCATTGGCAGCCTGCAGCACATCGGCCCCGCGCTGGATCAGCAGTTCGGTGGCAACAAAGCGGTTGACCTCGTCATCCTCGACCAGAAGGATGACGGGTGCCCCTTGGGCGCCGGGGGGCAGCAGGTCCAAGATCGGCGCATCCTGGCGCGGCCGGTCCACCGGCAGGGGCACCAGCGGCAGGCACAGGGTGAACTGGCTGCCCTGGTCGGGGTCGCTGTCGACGGTCAGGTTGCCGCCCAGCATCTCGGTCAGGGAGCGGGCAATCGACAGGCCCAGGCCGGCCCCGCCGAACCGGCGCGTGATGGAATTGTCGGCCTGGCTGAAGACGTCGAAAATCCGGTCCAGCTTGTCGGGCGGGATGCCGACGCCGGTATCCACCACCTGGAACCGCACCCAATGCATGGGTGACGGGTTGGACAGGCCGGGCACAGCGCCCGGCGCCTCCACCCGGTCGACCGACAGGGTGACGCGCCCCTGCTCGGTGAATTTGACGGCATTGTCCAGCAGGCACAGAAGGATCTGGCGCAGCCGCTTGGCATCGGTCACCACGCCCGACGGCACCCCGTCGCCGGTGCGCAAGGACAGCGTCAGGCCCTTGCGTTCCGCGCGTGGTCCCACTGTCGACATCAGGTCACCCAGCAGCAGACCCAGATCGACCGGACCCGCCTTCATCTCCAGCCGCCCGGCCTCCAGCCGGGCCATGTCCAGCACATCATCGATCAGGGTCAGCAGCGCGGCACTGGACCCGCCCATCACCTCCAGCAGCCGGATCTGCGCGGCATTGAGATTGTGGGTCTCCAGGATCTGGAGACAGCCCTGGATGGCATTGATGGGGGTGCGGATCTCATGGCTGATGGTGGCCAGGAATTCAGACTTGGCCCGGTCGGCGGCACGGGCCTGCTCGGCCGCCACTTCTGCGGCGGCACGTTCCGCGGCCAGCCGGTCGGTGATGCGCAGCAGGGCCGACGCCGACGCACCCATGGTGACGGCAGCCACAACAAAGGGCTGGGCAAGGGCGATGGCCTGATTGCCGATGGTCAGCGGGTCGAAAACATTGTCGGGCCGGGTCATCAGCATGTCGGCCAGATAGATGGAATTGGCCAGCACGGCCAGCGCGACGGCGGCCAGCAGCACCCATTCGGGCAGGCGGCGCGGCTGTACCGATGCCAGCGACGCCAGCGCCACGATCGACACCACCTGGATAAAGCCGGCATTCAGCAATTGCCGCAGCACCCCGTCATTGCGCACCAGCGCCACGGCCACCAGCAGCATCACCAGCAGACCGCCGCTCAGCCACCGGCGCCAGCGCAGCCTGTGCCCGGCATAAAGGGCCGCCCCATGGGCGAAAAAATAAAAGACCAGATTGTACAGAAGATCGCCCAGCAGACCCGCGGCACCAACGGCCAGGGTGAACGGCCCCTTGGCGGCGCTGATCAGCGGCGACCCCACAAGCACCATGCCGAAAGCCGCCGCCCACCACAGCGCATAGGTCTCCCGCCGTCCATGCCACCAGATGACAGCCAGCAGCGCACCGCCGCCCAGAAGGGGCGCAGCGTTGACCAGCAGCAAGGCATATTCGAGGTTCATGGTCGGCAAAATGACAACGACAACCGTAAACAGAAGATTGATCAGGCACGCCATCTTGCAACAGGGCTGCTCATTAAGCAATCACCACTACCCAATGATTTCGTCAACATCATCTATAGTCGACAGTGCATAATATACCACCCCCATTCGTGAACACATTAACATGGATTTTCAATGGATTGTTCGCATCGACTTGCCTAGAAACCACGGGGCTGGTAGGCGAACAGGATGGGTCGCGGCAACCGGCCCGTTTCCGTGGCGCATCCGGTCATCTTGTCCCACGGTTCGTTGTGGCAAATGATGGGTCGATATGATTCAAAGGTCTGCGCAATGGGCATAAACCATTGGGACAGGTCAGGGGCCACCGGCTGGGGTGGCCGGGGAACGCTAATCCGGGGCAGGGATCATGAAATCGATCATTCGCGGGCTGTTGCTGACGATGGGGGTGCTGCTGCTGGGCAGCGCGCCGGCCGCCGCCTTCCGCCTCATTCCCATCGAAATGGAATTCGAACCGTCGGGCCGGGGCGCCACCCAGATCTTCCGGGTGGAGAATGATACCCAGTTGCCCATCGCCATCGAGGTTCATATCACCAGCCGCAAGATGGGACCGGACGGGGAGGATCTGCCGTCCGAACCGTCGGATGAATGGATCATCTTCCCCGAACAGATCGTGCTGGAACCCAACCAGAGCCAGTCGGTGCGGGTGCAATGGACAGGCACGGCCACGCCCGACCGTGAACTGGCCTATCGGCTGATCGCCGAACAGCTGGATGTCGATATCGGCCAGACCCCGACAGAGGGGGGCAAGGTGAAGCTGCTGGTACAGTACAAGGCTTCGATCTATGTCACCCCGCCGGGGGTCAAGCCGCAGATCAATATACTCAGCGCCGGCCCGCGCCAGTTGGTCGACGGTACCGTGATGGAGCTGCAGGTGCGCAATGACGGCACCGCCCACAAGATCCTGAAGGACCCGACCCTGACCCTGTCGGCGGGCGGCAAGTCGGTGACCATCCCGGCCGAACGGCTGGGCGGGCTGGCGGGGGAGAATGTGCTGCCGGGTGTGACCCGGGGCTTCCTGCTGCCCTGGCCGGGCGACCTGCCCAAAGGTCCCCTGCAGGGCAAGCTGACCCTGCCCTGACCCGATCTTACCGCCCCATGCGCCGCTCCCGCCCCTTCCTGAACCGCCGCCAAAGACGGCTGGTCATCGCCTGGCCTTCGGCACTGGCGCTGGCCCTGGCCCCGGCCCGGCTGGCGGTGGGGGCGGGATCGGAAACGGCACAGCCGGCGGCAGCCCCGGCCCCCAAACTCTCGGCGGACGAGCTGTTCAAGAAGGCCTTTGGCCAGAAAAAACAGGCGGCCAGCCAGAAGGCCGATATTCCCGTCTATTTTGACGGGTTCGAAATCGGGCAGGTCCCGGCCATGGTGTCGCTGAACCCGGCCGAAACGGCAGTGGATCTGCGCAAGCTGGCCGACCTGCTGCGCCCCATCGCCCAGGATGAACCGTTGCAGGCCTTCCTGGCCCAGGCGGGGCCGGACGGGCTGGGCATGCCGACACGCATGGCGCGCTCGGGTATTCAGCTGGCCTATGATGGCGGCGAGCAACTGGTGAAGGTGACGGTGCCGGCGGCGGCACGCAAGCCGCGCGACCTCTCGGTGCTGGAACGTGGCGCGGCGGCGCGGGCCTATACCATCATCCCGCAGGCCGACCTGTCGGCACAGATGAACATGCGGGCCGCCATCGACTATCTCTCCGTCCCCACGGGCCTGGGCCAGGACGGGCTGGGACCCCTGTCCGTCGCCCTGGAACCGTCCATCAACTGGAAGGGCTGGGTGGTGGAGGGGGAGATCAATTACCGGGAGGATGCCGTCCGGACCCTGTCGCGGGGGCCGGTGCGCCTGATCCATGACTTCACCGACATGGGCATGCGAACCCAATTGGGCGATCTGTCGGTGCCGGTGACGGGCGCGCAGGTGGGCCGCGCCATGGCCGGCATCTCCATCGCCAAGAATTTCTCCATCCGGCCCTATGACCAGATACAGCCGGGCGGTAACCGGGACTTTATCCTGGAGAACGCGTCGGTGGTGGAGGTGATCGTCAATGGGCGGCCCACCCGCACCTTCCGACTGGAACCCGGTCCCTACAACCTTAATAACTTCCCCGGGGCGTCGGGCACCAACGATGTCCAGATCCGCATCACCGATGCCTTTGGCCGCGAACAGACCATAGATTTCCCCTTCTTTTTCGACAGCCAGTTGCTGGCCGCCGGGGTGCAGGAATATGGCTACAGCCTGGGCGTGACCTCCCAGGTTGTCGATGACCGCTATGTCTATGACGAAAAGGACCCCGTCCTGTCGGCCTATCACCGGGTCGGCGTCACCGACAGTTTCACCCTGACCCTGGGCACACAGATCGACAAGACGGAGACCAGCGTCACGGCGGAAGCTCTGGTGGCAACCTCGCTGGGCACCTTCGGCCTTGAACCCGCGGCCTATCTGCGGCGGACCGACTGGGGTCCCACCGAAACCCCGGCCGACAAAAAACATGGGTTCGGCGGCACGCTGCGCTACCGCTCCTATTCCAACGGCGCCTCGGTGCTGGACAGTCAGGCCATCACGGCCCAAATCGCCTATTACGATCCCAATTACCGCTCCTTCGGCTCCACCTTCGTCTCCAACACCAAGCTGGATGCGGCCCTGCGCGTCAGCCACCCTCTGTTTGCCGACATCACCGCGTCCCTGGGCGGGCGGTACCGGCAGACGCGCGGCAGCAGCGAGGATGACAGTTACTCCGTCGATCTGGCGCTGCGCCGGCGCCTGTTCGAAACCGGCAATATCGACCTGACCTTCAGCCATGGGCGCGACGGGTTCGGGCTAAAGGAGACGGGCCTGTACCTGACCACCCGCTTCATCTTCAGCGGCGGGCGGCAAAGTGCCGGCCTCAATGTCGATACGATCGCCAAGCAGCAGCGCCTGGATTGGCGGTTCCAGTCGCTTTATCCCGTCAATGCCCTGTCGGGCGGGCTGGAACTGTCAAATGAGAAAGGGACGGCGGGCGACCGGGTTCAGGGTAACCTGAACTATACGCATCAACGGTTCGAGGCGCAGCTGCGCCAGGATACGGTGCGGCGCAGCCTGAACGACGCCAAGGGTGTGGAAAGCCGGACACAGCTGACGGCGGCGACAGCGCTGGCCTATGCCGATGGGCATTTCGGGATCACCCGGCCCATCACCAACAGCTTTGCCATCGTGGTCCCGCATCCCCGGCTGGATGGCAAGGATGTTGGCGTTGATCCGGTCGATGACCGTTACACCGCCCAGTCCGACTGGCTGGGCGTGCCTGTCGTGCCCAACATCTCGGCCTATCTGGTGCGCCCCATCCTGCTGGACGTGCCCGACGCGCCGGCCAATTATGATCTGGGGGAAGATCGCCCGGCGGTGCAGCCGGGCTACAAGTCCGGCACCATCATCACCATCGGCACCGATGCCGTGGCATCCCTGTCCGGCACGCTGGTCACGGCCGATGGCAAGCCCGCCGCCCTGATGTCGGGTGTCTTGCGGCCCGTAGGGATCAAGGATGCCAAGGATCTGGCCTTCTTCACCAACCGCAGCGGCCTGTTCCGCATCGACAGCGTGCGGCCCGGCGACTGGCAATTGATCGTGACAGGGGCGGAGAAGAAACCTTTCCCCGTCACCGTCTCGAAGGAAGCGGAAGGGGTGGTGAAGCTGGACCCGATCCGGTTGCCCTAACGGTCGCCGATGCGGCGTAGCGAGGCTGCGGATGCAGCGCTGGCGGTTAGGGTACTTGCCCAATCAGCTTTTCCAGCGCCGGCCGGCGGTCGGCCCAGTCGGTGGCGCACTGGTATGCATGGCCCAGTGTCACCAGCACCGCCTCGCGCCAGGGCGTGGACAGAAGCTGAAGGGACAGCGGCAGGCCCGCCGCCGTCGCCCCGCAAGGCAGGGCCAGGGCGGGAAGGTCCAGCCAATTGGCGATGCGCACGAACCGGCTGAAGGGCAGCTGCCCCTCATCCGCGTCGGCCAGGGCCGGTGCCGGGATCGGGACTGTGGGGGTGGCGATGGCGTCGAAATCCTGCGCCCAGGCATAGAATCGGGCCTGCTCCTGCGCCTGAACCTTTATCAGCCTGGAGAGTTCCGTATCCGACACATCTTCGCCTGCCCGAAGCCGGTTCCGAACGCCCGAATCCATTTCACTACCGTAATGCTCTATCCGGTGCCGCCATAGCCGCCAGGCCCGGCCCGCCATCAACAGGCCTGACGGTTCCACACAGGCTGCGGGGTCGATCGCGGGGGCCGCTTCCACCAGCTTGACACCCAGCGTCTCCATCCGGGTCAGGGCCGCCACATAGGCGGACCCCACGGCACTGTCCACCCTGTCCAGAAACCGGTCGGGCAGAACCGCCAGGACCAGCCCGCGGGGGCTGGCTGCCAGGGCAGCATCGGCGTCGAACCGGGCCTGCCGGGCCAGCTTCGGGGCCGGGCGAACCGGGCCCGCCGCCGGGTCCAGCATGGCACTCAGCATCCGGGCCGCCCGCTCCACGGTCCGCGCCATGGGGCCGATCGTGTCCAGTTCCGGGCATAATGGCAGGCAGCCCGCCATCGGGACCCGTCCCTTGGTGGGTTTCAATCCGGCCAGATTGTTCAGGGCCGCAGGAATGCGGATCGACCCGCCCGTATCCGTCCCCAGGGCCGCATCGGCCAGCCCGGCAGCCACGGCGACCGCCGACCCGCTGGAGGATCCGCCGGGCACCCTGACAATTGTCCCATCCCATGGGTTGCGCGGGGTGGCGGTGGCGCGGTTGATGCCCCAGGTGCCAAAGGCCAGTTCCACCGTATGGGTCTTGCCCAGCGCCAGCATGCCCGCCGCCGACAGTGCAGCGACGGCGGCAGCGGTGACCGGCGCATCGGCCACCACGGGCGTGCGGCAGCCGCCGCCGGTGGACAGGCCGCGCAGGTCCAGCAGGTCCTTGACCGCCAGAGTCAGGCCGGCCAGCGGTCCCTTGGCTGCAAGCTTGTCCTGCCGCCACGCCTCCTCCCGCACCCATTCCGGCTCCACCAGGGCAAACGCGCGCAGATGCGGGTCGAACCGGGCGATCCGGTCCAGGGCGGCTTCGGCGACGGGGGCGAAATCGGGCATGGCAACGGGGCTGGCTTCTGTCTCGGGAAGGCGCCATCATACCCGGGCCGGCAATCCGATCCATGCTTTAGGTGACCGGCCGGCTCTATCGCTTGGATTGCCACACCAGAAGCTGGCATTCTCGTTGCATCCACCTCTGGTGGTACCGCTGACCCCTGGAACGAATATGCCGATCCTCGCCCCCCTGCTGCGACCCGCCTCCGCCCTGGCTGTAAGCCTGCTGCTGTCGGCACCGGTCTTCGCCAAGGACAAGGACCGCTGCGAGATCGATATCAAGAATATCGACCGGATAGAGCCGACGGCTGAATATGATCCCTATGGCGGCAACGCCACGGGCTACCACACGGTGGAACTTGAACATGATGATGGTCCGGCCTGTGCCCTGCTGCTCGGTATCGATGACGGCAATAATGGCAGCCGCGTCATGGAAAGCTCCAAGGATCGGCTTGTCTACGACCTGTACAAGGACAGCCGGCTGGGCCAGCGCGTGGGGGACATCCGGGGCAGTGAAAGCAACATGTTCGCCCTGACCTTGAATTCGAAGAACAATGATGCCTCGATCCAGTTCTTCTCCAACATTCCCGGCGGACAATTAGTGGCCAAGGGCACCTATTCCGACCGGGTGACGGTGAATGTCTATCAGTTGCTGGACGGCATACCGGTAGGGCCCATCGCGTCCCGTACCGCCCAGGTCCGCACCAAGGTCCGGTCTGTGGTCAGTGCCAGCGTCATTGTCGATGGTGTCGAACGACCGCTGAATGGCACCGTCGGCACCGTGGATCTGGGTGATCTGACGCGCGGCGGCAGCGGCCGTTTCGACCTGGATATCAGCGGCAATGGTGATTATTCGCTGTCCCTGTCGTCGCAGAATGGCGGACAGTTGGTCACCAATGGTGGCGGCAGCATCGGCTACCAGCTCTTTGTGTCCGGCCGGGCCGTGTCGGTGGCACGCGGGGCGAATGTCGATCTGGGGGGGGCCGGGCGGTATGAATTGCGGGTGGAAACCGGGGCTGCGGGACAGGTCCTGGCCGGCACCTATCATGACAACTTGATCTTGACCATCACCGCCAACTAAGATCAGCTGATGTTACCGTCACGGCGCGGATCAAACCGCCGTGGGTGCCCAGAATGGGCAGAAAGGACCGGCCATGGGGCGGATGGCACGATTATCAGCGGGCTGTATGGCGGGCTTGTCCCTGCTGGCCTCTCCCGTTTGGGCCCAGGGTTCGACCCAGGGGTCCATCACGCTGCGCGCAACCGTCGCCACAACCTGCGCCGTTACGGTGTCCGCCGGCAACGCCACGCTTGACCTGAATGCCGGTTCGGCCCCCCTTCCTGTGGCGACGGTTGAAGAACGCTGCAACGCCGCCAATGGATACACGGTCAGCCTGACCTCCAAGAATGGTGGGTCACTCTCGTCCGGCACCGCGACCATCGCCTATACGCTGCAATATGGCGACAGCAGCAGCAGCAACGGCACCCTGTCGACGGCACGTGACGTGACGGGGGTTGGGCGCCAGACCGTGCTGTCGGTCCTGGTCCCTGCTGGCACACAGCGTCAGGCCGGTCAGTACGAAGATACGGTGACCATCGCCATCGCCGCAAAATGAAGGATGTTCCGCCCGTGCCTGCGCGCCCCCGCTTCCATCTGGCTTTTCCAGTTCATGATCTTGCCGCCGCACGTGTCTTCTATGGCGGGCTGCTGGGCTGTCCGGAAGGGCGCAGCAGCCCGGAATGGGTGGATTTCGACCTGTATGGTCATCAGATCGTCGCCCATCTGGCCCCCGGCGAATGCGGCGATGCCGATACCAACCCCGTTGACGGGCATGATGTGCCCGTGCGCCATTTCGGCCTGATCCTGGACTGGGATGCCTGGCACGCGCTGGCCGACCGGTTCCGCGCCGCAGATCAGCGCTTTATCATCGAACCCGGCATCCGCTTTCAGGGCAAGGTCGGGGAACAGGCAACCATGTTCCTGCTGGACCCGTCCGGCAATGCACTGGAATTTAAGGCCTTCCGGGATGAGGCGATGATTTTCGCGCGCTGACCCCTGCCCCTCACCTATGACCTATGTCTCCGGAGGGCGCCTATTTCCTTCCTGCGCACTTGCGATAGTCGCCATAGAGGATAATCTATGCGCAGGCGGGTGTGTTGTGCAGGCCCCGTAAGCCAAAAGGCGGGCATGATGGCGGGTGAGGACGGTCGCGGCTTTGGAACTATGATCAAGCTTGCCCGCATGGGCGACGCACCCATTGAACACCTGTCGCCTGAGCGGGGAGAGACCCCGGTCAGCGAGGTCTCGCTTTATGCAGATATCGCCCGCGTCATTGACCATATGCAACGCCGTTTGCATGACGTGGTGCGGGTGGAACTGGGCCGAATCGGTGTGGATGACATCAGCCCGATGCAGGTTCTGATGCTGCTGAATATCGGGGATGACGAGCTGACGGTCCGCGACCTCATGGAACGCGGCTATTATCTGGGTTCAAACGCCAGTTACAATCTGAAGCATCTGGTCGAACAGGGCTATGTCGATCGGGGCGCATCGTCCCGCGACCGCCGGGCCGCCCGGCTGCGGCTGTCGGAGAAGGGGGCCTGGCTGTGCGCGGAGATTGGCAAGCTGGAAAACCGGCAGGCGATCCAGTTGCTGCGGACCCCCGGTGATGCCCAGGATCTGGAGACCACGTATCGCACGCTGCGCCGTCTGGAGCGCGTTTGGGGTGATGTCGTGCGTTATGACAGCCGCGGTCAGGACTGATCCATGATGATGCCCCCGACCAGCGGGGATGCAGAGGCCCCCTTACGCCCCATCCTCCGGTCCCGGCTGAACAGCAGCGATGTCGACCGGCTGCTGCACCAGCCGGGTGCGGCGCCGCGTATCGACACCATGTCCAAGCTGGTCCTGGAGATGGAAGAAGGCGACCTGACCGACGCGGAGAAGCGTCTGGCGCTGGATATCCTGCGCGCCTTTGCATCGGATGCGGAGGCGGAGGTGCGGGCCGCTGTTGCCTGGCAGATCCATAACAGCCCCATCCTGACCGGTGACATCGCGGAAAAGCTGGCGCGTGACGTGGCGCAGGTGGCGGTGCCCATCCTGAAATATGTGGACAGCCTGCCGGAGAAACTGCTGCTGGAGATCGTGGCGGAACGCGATCCCCAAAAGCAGCTGGCCATCGCCGGCCGCCGGACCGTGTCGGCAGCGGTGTCCGCCGCGCTGGTCGAAACCGGCAATGTCGTCACGGTGGTGCATCTGCTGCGCAACCGGGGCGCTGCTGTCCGGGAAGCGACCTTGGCCCGTGCGGCAGAGCGGTTCGGACAGTTCCGTATTGTCGCCGACAGCGTCGCCGCCCGCCCGGAGGTGACCATCGCCATTGTCGAACGCATGATCGCCCTGGTGTCGGAGGATGTGCGCCAGCAGCTGATCCGCGACCATAAGATCGAACCCGCGCTGGCCAAGCGGCTGGCGGAGGGGGGGCGCGAGGCCGCGACCCTGCGGGTGCTGCAACCGCTGCTGCTGTCCCGTGATGATGCGGAAATGGTGGCCAAGCATCTCTACCGACAAGGACGGCTGACGCCCCAGGTCCTGTTCCGCGCGCTCTGCGCCGGTGATCTGGAACTGTTCGTGGCCGGTATGGCCGCGCGGGCCAACATCACGCCACAGGCCGCCGGCATTCTGGCCTGGGATGACGGTATCCTGGGGCTGCATTGCCTGATGGAAGCAGCGAACATCCCCGGCACCCTGACGGCCCCGTTCCGTACCGCCCAGCAGGTGGCGCTGGAAACGGACTATGCCAGTGGCGACTGCGGTCGGGAGCGTTTCCAACAGGTGGTGCTGGAGACCTTGTTCGACCGTTTTGCCGATACGGCGGAAAGGGAGGTGGATGAGTTGCTGATGCAGATTTCCGATCAGCCCGGCATCGATATCGGCGCCGCCCTGAACCCGATGCGGGCCTGAGCCATGAAACTCACCTGCTATGCCCTGCATGGCGCGCCCCCTTTGCTGCGTCCGGCACCGGCAACGCGCGACTGGATGGATGCGACACCCCAGGCCTACGCCTATCGCTGCCTGCCCCTGAACATCGCCAATGCCCATGGCTGGGAGGTGCTGTGCCGGTCGGGTTTCACGGCCTACTGGGACGGCGGTTCCTCCAAGGAGGCCATCACCATCAGCCCCGATCCGGGTACCGTGGCGCCAGCCATCAGCCATTTCGGGTCCGGCGTGCTGACCTTCCATATTGAGGCGGTGTTCCGCACCGAACCGGGATGGAGCCTGTATGCCCAAGGCCCGGTGAACGCCCCCAAGGATGGTATCGCCGCCTTGACCGGCATCATCGAAACAGATTGGGCGCCCTACAGTTTCACCATGAACTGGAAATTCACCGCGCCGGACCGGGTGGTCCGGTTCGTGGCGGGGGAACCGTTCTGCGCCATCTTCCCCGTTCAGCGGCGCCTGCTGGAAAATGTGGAACCGGAAATCCGCGCCATCCAGGAGGACCCGGAGCTGGAGCGACGGTATCAGGAATGGTCAGCGGGCCGCATGCGTTTCAACGCCGACCTGGCCCAGCCCGGCTCCGCCGCCCAATCGGAAAAATGGCAGAAAAGCTACTATCTGGGCCTGAACCCCGATGGCAGCCCCGCCGACCCCGATCATCTGATCAAACTGCGCCCGCCGGGATTTGTTGACCGGCGCTGATCGGGCTCATACCCCAACGAACAGGCCTGCGATGGTGGTCACGGCGCGTTCCGCCTCGGCCCGGTCGGGTGTGGGATCGTCGATCCCGAAGCCGTAATACTCATTGGCCCCTGTCACCTGGAACACCCAGCCGTCGCGGCGTGGCACGAACGAGGTCTGGTTGAAATAGATCCCATAGCGGATATCGCCGTCTGGGATCATGCGGGCCAGCTGCCCGCGCACCGGCACCAGCGTGTCGTCGCCAAACAGGGCCTTGGCGCCATAGCCGCTGCAATTGACCAGGGTCTTCTGCGGCAGGGCCGACAGTTCCGCCGCATTGTGGAATTCCCGCACCTCGATCCTGCCGCCCAGCGACAGGAAGCCCGACAGCAGATAGTCGGAATAGGCGGCGATATTGAACATCAGACCGGAGGTGGTCAGCACCTCCCGATCGCCGAACGGGTGGTTGCCGGGGGTATAGGTGACGCGGGGCGCGCGCAGTTCGGGCGTCACCTCCCGCGTCAACCCATGGGCGAAGGCGGGACGGTCATCCGGCACGGGCGGGGCATTGGTGAACAGGTTGTGGGTGTCGATCCATTCGATGGGCGTGCCGGGCAGGCCCAGCAGGGTCTGATACCGGTCGAAACTGGCCCGTGCCATCCCGGCCCATTGCGCCTTGAATTCCGGGGTGACGTGCTGTTGAAGGGCCAGCCGGCTTTCCGGTGACCAGACGCCGGTAGCCAGCGAGGAGCGGGTGGCCGGCGGCAATTCCCTGGCATAGATGGTGACCTTGGCACCGGCGCGTTGCAGCTGCAGCGCCGTTGTCAGGCCCATGGCGCCGCAGCCGATAACGGCAATGTCGCGCGCGCCGGTTCCCATGGCGAGGTCGGTGGCGATGGCCGCCGAACCCCAGGACAGCGACCAGCCGGACCCGCCATGGCCATAATGGTGCACCAACGCCTTGTCGCCGAACGCCACCCGTTCGATCCGCGGTCCCTGTGGCCGGAAGGGGCGGGTGCAGACGGTAATCTGGGTGATGCGGTCCAGTGAGGCCCGCAGCGGCGGCAGGGTCAGGACGGGTGCCTTGGGGGACGGGGCAACGGCAACCTTACCCGGACCGGTGGCGCAGCCGCCCAGCAGCGCCATGGAAAGGACGGCACCGCCGCCGGTCAGCAGGGAACGGCGGGCAAGGGCAGGACGGGTCATGCGGGGGCCTGTGGGTCAGCGGAAGGTCTTTGGTCAGACTATGCCAGGGGGCCCTGGATCAAGAAGTGCTGAAGCCGCCCATACTTCCCGATATTTTCTGGTGCCGGACCCCAGTTTTTCTTATGCAGACGGGGCCGCCTTTCTGACTACGTATTCAACCGGGCCTGCCGTTGACGGCGTGCCCCACCCCCCGCATGGTCGCGGTCAAGAAAGCATAAATCTTCGGGGGAACGGCACCATGCAGAAGCCCAGGCTGAGCCTGATCCAGATCTGGAACATGTCCATCGGCTTCCTGGGTATCCAGGTGGCGTTTGGCCTGCAGAACGCCAATGCCAGCCGCATCTTCCAGACATTGGGTGCCGACATCAACGAGCTGGCAATCCTGTGGGTCGCGGCGCCGCTGACGGGTCTGCTGGTACAGCCCATTGTCGGGCACATGTCGGACAAGACCTGGGGTCGACTGGGTCGCCGCCGGCCCTATTTCCTGGTCGGCGCTGTCCTGGTCACGCTGTCCCTGCTGATCATGCCCTCCTCTCCGGCCCTGTGGTTCGCGGCATCGATGCTGTGGATCCTGGATGCCAGCATCAATATCACCATGGAGCCTTTCCGCGCCTTTGTGGGCGATCTGCTGCCCGATGAGCAGCGGATGACCGGGTTTGCCGCGCAGAGCTTCTTTATCGGGGTGGGGGCCGTCGGCGCATCCGCCCTGCCCTGGATGCTGACCCACTGGTTTGGCATGGACAATACGGCGGCACCCGGCGTGGTGCCGCTGACGGTACATATCGCCTTTTATGTGGGGGCTGCTGCCATCTTCATCGCGGTGATGTGGACAGTGCTGACCACCAGGGAATATTCGCCCGAACAGATGGCGGCGTTCGAAGCGGCACGGCTGGCACAGCGCGGGGTGGATGCCGCGACGCGCGCGCCCCGTGCCGTCGGCGATTTCCGCCGCTGGGGTCTGATGTCGGCCTTCATCGGCGCCGTGGTGACGGTCGGTGTGGGCGCGCTGGGCCTGGAGAAGGAAGTTTACATCATGGGGGCGGGCCTGATCGCCTTTGGCCTGTGCCTGCTGGTCCATGCCAGCCTGAAAGGATCGGGCAAGGCGGAGAACGGGTTCAGCGAGGTGATGGAAGACCTGTTCGCCATGCCGGTCGTGATGCGCCGGCTGGCCGTCGTACAGTTCTTCAGCTGGTTCGCCCTGTTCGCCATGTGGATCTACACCACGTCGGCCGTCACCGCCTTTCATTACGGAACCAGCGACACCGCGTCCCAGGCCTATAATGACGGGGCCGACTGGGTCGGGCTGCTGTTTGCCGTCTATAATGGCGTGGCAGCCATCGCGGCCTTCCTGCTGCCCGTCATTGCCCGGTTCATCGGCCGGCGCGGGGCGCATATGTTGAGTCTCTGCCTGGGTGGGGCCGGCCTTATCAGCTTCATGTTCATCAAGGACCCGGCCCTGCTGTGGCTGCCCATGATCGGCGTCGGCTTTGCCTGGTCGTCGATCCTGTCCTCGCCCTATTCCATCCTGTCCGGGGCGGTGCCGTCAGCCAAGATGGGCGTCTATATGGGCATCTTCAATATCTTCATCGTGGTGCCGCAGGTCCTGGCCGCCAGCATCCTGGGCGCGGTGCTGCGCGCCGGGTTCGGGGGTGACGCCATCTGGGCCCTGGTCCTGGGCGGGTCGTCGATGATCCTGGCGGCGCTGTCCATGCTGGCCGTGAGGGACGAGGAATAACGTCCCGCGATTGTGCGGTGCGGTGAATTCCGTGCCCGAAATCAGGTACTTGCCTTCGTTGCCGAACCCGGTCATGCATGCACCAACGCAGAATAAACCGGGTGAGGCCAATCCATGTCCATGCATTCCATCTGGCGCCGCCGTCTGGCGGGGGCCGTGGCATCTGTTGCGCTGTTGACCGGGGCGGCGGGGGCCGAAACGGTGCTGATCCATGCCGGCACCCTGCTGGCCGTTCCGGGGCAGAAGCCGTTAAACCAGCAGACCCTGGTCGTTACCGACGGCAAGGTCAGCGCGGTCAAGGGCGGGTACCTGGATGCAGCATCTGCCGGCGCGCCGGCGGATGCGCGCACCATCGACCTGAAGAATGCCTTCGTCCTGCCCGGCCTAATCGATTGCCATGTGCATATCACGGGGGAGTTGGGGCCGCGCTCGCAACTGGCCGACGTGCAGGATGATCCGGAGGAAACGGTGCTGGACGGTGTCGTCTATGCGAACCGTACCCTGATGGCCGGCTTCACCACCGTGCGTGATCTGGGCTCACCGGCCCGCACGGCCTTTGCCCTGCGTGATGCCATCAACAAGGGCGAGGTTGAAGGGCCGACCATCCTGGCCGCCGGCATGATGATCTCCATCACCGCCGGCCATGGCGATGTCAATGGCTTCAGCGAGGAGGTGACCCACGCGCTGCGACCTGAAAGCGTGTGCAATGGCGCCGATGATTGCCGCCGCGCGGTGCGCGAACAGGTCCGCAAGGGAGCCGACGTAATCAAGCTGGCCACCACGGGTGGGGTCCTGTCCAACATCGCTGCCGGCACCGGCCAGCAGATGTTCGAGGACGAGGCCAAGGCCATTGTCGATACGGCCCATATGATGGGCAAGAAGGTGGCCAGCCACGCCCATGCGGCGGGCGGGATCAATCTGGCGCTGCGCAGCGGGGTGGACAGCGTCGAACATGGGTCGTACCTGGACCAGGACAGCGTCAAGCTGTTCAAGGAGACGGGCGCCTATCTGGTGCCGACCCTGCTGGCCGGGTACACCGTCGTCAATATGGCCAAGAACAGCACCACCCTGACCCCGGCCCAGGCCACCAAGGCCCTGGCCGTGGGGGAGCGGATGAAGCTGGCCTTCGGGCAGGCCGTGAAAAGCGGCGTCAAGGTCGCCTTCGGCACCGATAGCGGCGTCTCCGCCCATGGCACGAATGCCTATGAGTTCAAGCTGATGGTCGAGGCCGGCATGCCGGCTGCGGATGCCATCAAGGCCGCCACGGTCAATGCCGCCGACCTTCTGGACCGCGGCAACCGCATCGGCACCCTGGAAGCCGGCAAGGATGCCGACATCATCGCGGTGGCCAAAAGCCCCATTGAGGATGTGACGGAACTGTCACGCGTGCAGTTCGTCATGCGCCAGGGCACGGTGCACAAGCTGAACGGGACCGCGGTGCCGTTCGTGCCGAAGAC
>JAIXTS010000110.1 GCA_027483805.1 Azospirillum sp.
GGGTCTTCGGCTATCGCAATGCCTGCCCGCATGTCGGGGTGCCGCTGGAAATGGACCCCGACGATTTCATGAGCATCGATGGCCGCTGGCTTCAGTGCAGCACGCACGGTGCCCAGTTCCGGGTAGAAGATGGCATGTGCATCATCGGCCCCTGTGCGGGCCGTCCGCTGCGGTCGGTACCGCTGACGGTCACTGACGGCGTGGTGGCGGTCGGCGACTGATCCGCTTCCTACCCCGCCTTTCGCATCACCTCACAAATATCATCCGCCGCCGTGGCAATACGCCGCGACAGGCAGCGTGCGTCCGCCGCCGCGTCGGCAAAACCGCGGGGTCCCGCCGGTACTGACGACAATAGCAGGTTCAAGGTCAAAAGGCTGGTACGCAGACCCAGCCGCGCCGGGTCGTCGCCAGGGCCCTGACTGCCACCTTCTTCGGGAATCACCCCAGCCATCCCCAGCCCGCCCTGTATCCATCCTGCGTTACGTAAATCATACCATGCTGCGCCAAGCCCCGCACGCAGTATGGCGGCCGCATCATTTCCTCGGAAAAACCGTTGAATGCGTCGAAATGCGCACGCGACGAATGTACATGTTCCAAAGCTGGCGCCCAATGCTTACATAAATTGCGTGAACGGACGGAACCCGCAGGCGCGAAACATGCGGACGCCAAGGGGTTTCGTTCAAGAGATAAGCGGGGCCGGCAACAGTCCGGCCGGTGATGTCACCACCCGCCAACCTTGGGAGAAACAACGCCATGAGCAGCCCAACCTTCTTTCCTGTCACGGAAGATGTGGCCGCAAGCGCCTGGGTCGATGACGCCAGGTACAAGGCCATGTACGAGCGGTCGGTCAAGGACCCGGACGGTTTCTGGGGTGAGCATGGCAAGCGTATCGACTGGTTCACCCCTTACACCAAGGTGAAGAACACCAGCTTCGAAGGCGATGTTTCCATCCGCTGGTTTGAGGACGGCACCACCAACGTCGCCTATAACTGCGTCGACCGGCATCTGGCGACGCGCGGCGACCAGACCGCCATCATCTGGGAAGGCGACAACCCGGCGGAATCGGCCCACATCACCTATCGTGAACTGCATGAGAAGGTCTGCCGCCTGGCCAATGTGCTGAAGGCGCAGGGCGTGCAGAAGGGCGACCGCGTCACCATCTATCTGCCCATGATCCCGGAAGCGGCCTATGCCATGCTGGCCTGCGCGCGGGTCGGGGCCATCCATTCCATCGTCTTCGGTGGCTTCTCCCCCGACAGCCTGTATGACCGCATCGTCGATTGCGACAGCAAGCTGGTCATCACCGCCGATGAGGGCCTGCGCGGTGGGCGCAAGGTGCCGCTGAAGGCCAATGTCGACAAGGCCCTGGAGAAGGCGCCGGGTGTCACCTCGGTCATCGTGGTCAAGCGCACGGGCGGCGACATCGCCTGGAAGGATGGCCGCGACCATTGGTACCACGAGGAAACTGCCAAGGTTTCCGCCGACAACGCACCGGAGGTGATGGGGGCGGAAGATCCGCTGTTCATCCTCTACACCTCCGGTTCGACCGGCAAGCCCAAGGGCGTGCTGCACACGACCGGCGGCTATCTCGTCTATGCCGCCATGACTCATCAATATGTGTTCGACTATCACGATGGCGACATCTACTGGTGCACCGCCGATGTGGGCTGGGTCACGGGTCACAGCTACATCGTCTATGGCCCGCTGGCCAATGGCGCCACGACCCTGATGTTCGAAGGCATTCCCAACTATCCGTCGGTCAGTCGTTTCTGGGACGTGATTGACAAACACAAGGTCAATATCTTTTACACCGCCCCCACCGCCATCCGCGCCCTGATGCGCGAAGGCGAGGCCCCGGTGAAGAAGACCAGCCGGGCGTCGCTGCGCCTGCTGGGCTCGGTGGGCGAACCGATCAATCCCGAGGCCTGGCTGTGGTATCACAATGTGGTCGGCGATGGCCGCTGTCCCATCGTCGATACCTGGTGGCAGACCGAAACCGGCGGCATCCTGATCACCCCGCTGCCCGGCGCCATCGGGCAGAAGCCGGGGTCGGCCACCCTGCCCTTCTTCGGTGTCCTGCCGCAGGTGGTGGATAATGAAGGCACTGTCCTGGAAGGGGCGACGGAGGGGAACCTGTGCATCGTGGACAGCTGGCCCGGTCAGATGCGGACCGTGTTCGGCGACCATGAACGCTTCATCCAGACCTATTTCAGCACCTTCAAGGGCAAGTATTTTACCGGCGATGGCTGCCGCCGCGATGAAGATGGTTATTACTGGATCACCGGCCGCGTCGATGACGTGATCAATGTGTCCGGCCACCGCCTGGGTACCGCCGAAATCGAAAGCGCGCTTGTCGCCCATCCCAAGGTGGCAGAGGCCGCCGTGGTCGGCTACCCGCACGACCTGAAGGGCCAGGGCATCTATGCCTATGTGACGCTGAATGCCGGGGAAGACCCGACGGAGGAGTTGCGCCGGGAACTGGTCGCCTGGGTCCGCAAGGAAATCGGCCCCATCGCCACGCCCGACCTGATCCAGTGGGCGCCGGGCCTGCCCAAGACAAGGTCGGGCAAGATCATGCGCCGTATCCTGCGCAAGATCGCCGCCAACGAACATGAAGCCCTGGGCGACACCAGCACGCTGGCCGACCCCAACGTCGTCCACGACCTGGTCAACAGCCGCATGAACCGCAGCTGAGGCTGGGCGAAAGTTCGAGCCATGAAGACGGCGGGGGTAACCCCGCCGTTTGCTGTTGCAGTGGGGCAAGGACTGGCACGTCGCCACGCCGCTGGTCTGGCGTCGGTGTGGCAGGCCCAAGTCTGTGGCCGCAGGCGCCGGCAATTGCGGGGCCGGAACGATTGACCAACGGTCAGGATTTCCTGCCGCTGCTGTAAAAAAGCCACCGGCCCGTATCTGCTGACTTTCGGCCCCACCCTTGCTATCATGGCGCCTTCAGCGCCATTCCCTTACCCACCCCAATTCGCAGCCGCCGGCTTTCGGAGCCGGCAAAGTGTGGGCGGTGAAACAGCCTGCGATTTTGTGTTTCACTTGGTTGCATTTGGTCGGAGCGGACGGGTCTCCATCTCCGAATTCAGCAATTTGAAGACAGCGCCCCCGGACGGGACGGGCGGCGCCTCACCCCAGATTGATCCCCCGCGCCGCCTCCAGCGTGGCGCCGGTCAGGTCGGCGCCGTCCAGGACAGTGGCGCTCAGGTCGGCGCCCGTGAAATCGACCAGGGTCAGGTCGGCGCCGCGCAGGATGGCGGCGGCCAGACGGGCGCGGACCAGGGACGTGCGCAACTCGTGCCCGCGCGCCGTGTTCAGCTTTGACAGGTTGGCCTTTTCCATGTTGGCGTCGATCAGGTTGGCGCGATCCATGCTGGCGCCACGCAGATCGGCGAAGCTGAGATTGGTGGAGCGCAGGTCGGCGCCGGACAGTTGTGCCGCCTGCATCTGGGCGCCCCGCAGGTCGGCGCCACGCAGATTGACACCTGTCGCCTTCATCAGGGTGAGAACCCGGCCCGCCAGATCGGCATGGGACAGGTCCAGCCCGCTGATATCCAGCTGATGACCGGCCTGCCCGCCCGTGGCCACCCATTGCGCATGGGCACGCAGCATCGCGTCCAGCCGTTCCGGCGGCGGCGGGCTGTTGGGCATCGGTTCCGGCGGGGCGGGCGGCACCATGCCCAGCGGTTCCGTGCTGACGCCGCGTCGGGCCGCTTCCTCATCCGTGCGGATGGCCGATTGCAACGCCTGGGCAGAGACCTTGGCTCCTGACAGATCGGCACCGCGCAGATCCGCATCGGCCAGGTCAACGCCGTCTAGATTGGTGGATTTGAACTGGGCATCACGCAGATCGACCCGGGCCAGTTGGGCCCCCGCCATGGTGGCGCCGGAAAAATCCGCCTCCCGTGCGCAGGACCCCGTCAGCCGGGCACGCGTCAGGTCGGCATTGATCATCACCGCCGAGGAGATGTCGGCGGGCCCGATCTCCAGCCCCAGCACCTTAAAATCCGACCGTGTAGTGACGGCCATGTTGCCATCGCGCAGGTCACATTCCACCATCTTGGCCCCGCGCAGGATGGCGCCGCGCAGGCTGGCTGCCCGCAGGTCGGTGCGGGTCAGCTGGGCATTGGACAGGTCGGCCCCCGTCAGGTCACAGCCGAATAGATCGGCATAGTCCAGCTTGGCATTGGTAAAGCTGGTTGCGCGCAGGATGGCGCCCGACAGGTTGGCGTTGGTCAGGTTGCGTCCGTTGAAGGACATGCCCGACAGGTCGAAGAATGGCAGGCTGAGCTTGGCACCGCCCGCCATGCCCGACAGATAGGCCAGGTGCCGCTCGCAGGCGCGGTCCAGTTGCGCCTGGGTCAGGCGCACGCGGGGAGCGACATTCTTGCCATCTGCGGACATGAGGAGTTACCCGAACAAGGCGTCGATATCGGCCTGCGACACGGTCGCACCGGCCGCCGGCGGGGGCGGCGGAGGCGGTGGGGGCGGAGGCGGTGGTGGGGGGGGTGGCGGCGGCGGGGGCGGAGGGGGAGGTGGCGCCATCTCCTCCGCCGACAGGCCCCAATCATCCATGTTGGTCAGGTCGTCATTGGCATCGGCCTTGGCCGGCGTGGCCGGACCATCCAGACTGTCGAACAGCGCATCGATATTCGCCTGGCTGACCGCCTCCAGCGCCGGGCCGTGCAACAGATGCTTGTCGGGCCGCTCGTCGTCGGGACGCAGCGCGATCAGACCATCAGAACCAACCTTCTTGCTGCCGACCTCCGTATCCTCCACGCCCCAGATCTCGATCATCGTATTCACGCGCTGTTCGATATAGCGCAGCGTATTGACGACCTTGGTGGTGCGTTGGCCGGTAATGTCCTGGAAGGAACAGGCCGTCATGATCTCGATGGTCTGCGCATCGATATCGTTGGTGATGTCGCTGGACGGCAGGCGGTTCACCAGGGCCTGAATACGCTCCGTCGCATTCAGAATGTCCGAGGTCGCACGCTCCGTGGCGGTGACAATGGCGTCCAGTTCATTGGTGGCGGCCATGATACGGTTGGCGCCGGCATCCATCGGGCGCAGCTGCGCGATTTCCTGTCGCGTCTGCTCGATATAGTTGGAAAGCTGCTTCAGCTCTTCCCGCATGATGTGGATATGCGGGCTTTGGTCCGACACGACGGCCCCGGCGCTGGCGGCACCGCCGATTCCCTGCAAGCGGGTGACCTGTTCCGTCATGCCGGACAGCAGGGCACGCCAATCATCCTGGGCCACGATCCGTGTCTGCCGGTCGCGCTGGCGCAGAAAGGCTCGTCCGCGGGCGGACGCCATCAGCGCCTCTTCCAGGGCAGCATATTCCTTGTCGGAGAGTTCCAACGGATCCAAGCCGCCGCTACCGCCAAGCCCCCACATCGGGCCACCCCTTTCAAACGATATCAGAGCAAAGATGCCGCCAATGCAACGATCGAAGCAAGTGGCGCGTCAGTGGAACTTGGAACAATTGCCGGAGAATGACCCAGGCCACCCGATATTACAGGCGATAACTAAAAACGCCAAATTTCGCCACAGTCATTTGGCACAGCGCGCTTCACGCGTGCGTCCGCCAGGGCGACAGGTGTAATTTGATCGGGCAATGTCACGGGAGGGGCCCGGAAAGGGGCCCGGTGGGGATGGAAAGAGCATGGATATTCTGATCGGCTTTCCCGAAGGTCTGGCGCTGGCCAGCAACCTTGCGGCGCGCACCGGCCTTCCGCTGCACCAGGTTTCACTGCACCGATTCCCTGATGGTGAAAGTCTGGTCCGGCTTGATGCGGCGGCGGAACGCGCCGTCATCATCCGGTCGCTGGATCAGCCCAACGACAAGCTGGTGGAATTGCAGTTCCTGGCCGGCGCCTTGCGGGAGCGCGGGTGCCGGGAACTGACCCTGGTCGCCCCCTATCTGGCCTATATGCGCCAGGATATGGAGTTCCGGCCCGGCGAAGTGGTGAGCCAGCGCATCATGGGCCGCTGGCTGGGCGGTTTGTTCGACCGCATTGTCACCGTCGATCCGCATCTGCATCGTACCCATGACCTGGGCGAGGTATTCCCCGGCGGCCGTTCCGCCGCCCTGACCGCCGGCCCACTGCTGGGTGCCTGGGCGCGGGCGCAGGGTGCGGCGGACCAGGGCTGGGTTATCCTGGGCCCGGACGAGGAATCGGATCATCTGGTGCAAGGTGCGGCCGACGCCGCCGGCGTAGAGGGCATTGTGGGGCTGAAGGTACGGCGCGGGGATCATGACGTGTCCGTCGGCCTGCCGGAAGCGACCGACCTGTCGGGCCGCACCGTGCTGTTCGTGGATGACATTATCAGTTCCGGCGGCACCCTGATCGATGCCGCCAAGGTCGCCTATGCCCATGGCGCTGCCCGCGTCCGGGCGGCGACGGTGCATGCCGTCTTCCCGATGGAGCGGATGGAGATATTCAAGGCCGCGGGCATTGACAGCGTCGTGTCTGCCGACGGCATCCCACACCCGACCAACGCCATCGGCCTGTCGGACCTGATCGCCGATTGTCTGGAGCGGCTATAAGGGAACAGAATCATGGGACGGGCCGTACTTCACCTTCTGTCTGGCCTCGCGATGCTCATGCTGGGCGTGGCCAAGGCGTCGGCCTGTACCTGCGGACCGCTCACCGATGACCTTATGGCCTCCCTGCTTCGCGCCGACCATGTGATCGTGTTCGGGCAGGTTACCAGCCGTGAGGAGGTCAAACCGACGGACGGCTTGGTCATTCTGCCCAATGGCGAGAAGGTTCGGCGCTGGACCCTGGTGCAACCCTGGTTGTCGCATCAGGTGGCAGTGGTGGATTGGTTCACTGGCGCCGCACATCCCTTGGCCGGCGGCGATCATGCGACCGTCACCATCCATACCGAACACCCATACCGCTCATCATGCGGCTTTCAGCTGCCTGTCGGCATGTCGATGATGATCATCGCCGGCGTCGAGGATGGGCGGCTCGTGACCTCTTTCTGCCCTCAGAACTGGCGCCACGAAAATGACTTGGCCGGCGCGCGGGCGGTTGTCGCCCGCGCGCGGCGCTTGATCGAAACCCAGGCGCGCGGCGGTGACCCATCTCAAAAGCCCCACTGAACCCGGCATCACCCCCAGGGCGACTTTCTCTTTTGCCGACCACCAGCGTCGGGGACGCTGCCGCCCCGGCGGCTGGGCGCGCTGGCCGGGCGCTGCGGCGGGACGGAGCCACCCATCATCATGCTGCGCAGGCGGCGCACGCGTTCGGCTGTGCTGGGGTGGGTGGAGAACAGGCTGTCCACACCCCGGCCATGCAGCGGGTTGATGATGAACATATGGGCCGTGGCGGGGTTGCTCTCCGCCTGATGGTTCGGCACGCGTGCGGCACCGGTCTGGATGCCTTCCAGCGCGTCGGCCAGCCAGTCTGGGCGCCCACTGATTTCCGCCCCGATACGGTCGGCCTCATATTCGCGTGACCGGCTGATCGCCATCTGCACCAGCATGGCCCCGATAGGCGCCAGGATGGAGACCAGCAGCACGCCGACAAAGCCAAGCGGGTTGTTGCGGTTCTCGCCATTGCCGTGCCCACCGCCGAAGAACATGGCGAAATTGGCCAGCATGGACAGGGCACCGGCCAGCGTCGCCGTGACCGTCATGATCAGTGTGTCGTGGTTCTTGATATGCGCCAGCTCATGCGCCATCAC
>JAIXTS010000471.1 GCA_027483805.1 Azospirillum sp.
ATTGGTGGGCCCGGAGGGACTTGAACCCCCAACCAGACCGTTATGAGCGGCCGGCTCTAACCATTGAGCTACAGGCCCCCACCAAGCGCGGGGGCGCACAATGCCCCAAACGGACGGCCGCTGGCAATACGGGATTTACAACCCGGCAATTCCCCTTTTCCGGTCGGGCCCGAAACCGCCCGCGCTGCATCCCCCTTGCATCGGGGCGCCAAGGCTGGCAAGGCTTGGCGCCAATCGCACGTTTTGTCTGCACAGGAAATGAAGGCCGCCATGCCCGGTCCCGTCACCGTCGATTTCTATTTCTCGCCCGCCAGCCCCTATGCCTATCTGGCCGGGACGCAGATGATGAAGCTGCAGATCGAGACGGGGTGCCGGGTCGACTGGCATCCCGTCTCCGCCCGCGCCATCATCCGGGCCGCCGGTTACGACATCGAACAGGCCGTGCCGCATTCCGGCCAGTTCCGGCCCGATTACCGCCGCACCGACCTGGCGCGTTTTGCCCGGCTCTATGGCGTGCCGCTGCGCGACTACAAGGATGTGGTCATGCCCAACCCGCCGCGTCTGGCGCTGGCCTGCGTGGCGGCACGGCGCTTTGATGCAGGGCAGGTTTTTGCCCGCGCCCTGATGAAGGCCATCTTTGTGGACGGGATCAGCCCGGCCGATGATGCGCTGTGCGTGAAGATCGCCAATGATAACGCCGGGATCGAGCCGCATCTGTTCCAGCCCATGCTGGATGATCCGGAAACGGCGCGCCTTCAGGACAGCTATGTACAGGCTGCCGTGGCTGCCGGCTGTTTTGGCGTGCCCAGCTTTGTCGTCAATGGCACCGACATGGTGTTCGGCAATGACCGGCTGCCCCTGCTGCGACAGGCGGTGCTGGAAGCCAAGGCCGCCGGCTGACCTACGCCGCGCTGGGGTCACCATTGCGGTTGGCCACCGGCGGCGGGGCGGGAAAGACGGAGACGGTGCTGTAGCCCTGTTCAAGGCTGTAGCGTTTTTCCACCTTGGCACGGGCCGCATGTTCATCAGGCGCCCAGACACGGAACCGCCGCTGCCCGTCCCAGGACGGGCCGTGGCGGCCCACGGAAACGGTCGGCGCCTCCACCGTCACATACCAGCCGACATCCGTGGCCCCGCGCTTTTCGTCCAGAACGAAGGTGCGGTTGGCCGGATGCGCCAGACGCAGCAACTCGGCCTCCACCTGGCTGATTTCTTCGATCAGGTGATCAACGGTGCGCTGCTGGTTACGCACCTCCCGGCCCAGCGTCAGGCTTTCACGGCCCGCCGCGCGCAACCGGTCGACCTGCTGCTGCCGCTTAGTCAGAAGATGCGTGACCCGACGGCGTGTATCGCGTACCCGGCGCATGGATTGTTCCAGCGCCATGGCAAAGGCCACCGCCACGATCATCACCACCAGCAGAAGGGGGCCCGTCATGGCACCCCTCAACCCGCCACGGCTTCGGGGGCCGGTGCCGCGCTTTCCAGCGTGATGTTCAGCAGGGAAAAGCCCAGCGGCATGGGGAAGATACGCCCCGCCTCACGCTTGGCATCGGCCAGATTGTCGGCCCAGATCTCGATCACCTGCGGATTGGCCCATTCCATGTCCAGCGTCGGGTGGCGCTTGCGGTCGGTCAGGGCCTGCTGCACCTGCCGGTTCACCATCCAGGCGCGGAACTTGGCCAGCGTCTGCCCCTCCGGCCCGATGATGCGCACGGGCGAATTCGCCTCGCGCCGCGCATCGACCAGGGCCTTTTCCTGAAGGAACCGGCGGCGGCGCAGTTCGCCCAGTTCGGATTGCAGCTCCGTCAGCCGCGCCTTGCGGTCGCTGCGGCGCAGATCGAACTTGGCTTCCAGCAGGGAGCGGCGGGGCAGAACCTCCTCGATCCGCTTCAGGTCATGGTTGGACTGGATCGAGCTTTCCGCATACCGACCCATAAGATAGGTGAAGAGATAGGCGCCAAGGCCCATCACCATCCCCATCATCAAGGCCTGCGTCCACCCCATCGCCGTGCCATCCCTTTCCCGGTCTGCGCAATAAAGATGCAACCGATAGGTTCAAACTCTATCTTGTATTTAAGATAAACGTTCACGGTCGCAAAGGAAACCGTTGATCCGATACCACCTAAGCCCAGGGCTGCGACAAGATGAATAGGGTCCTCCTACCGCTTTTGGTGGTGCCCTGCCCGGTCGGGTCAGGCATGAGCCAATGACACAACGGTACCTGCCCCGTCCCCTTGCGGCCTTTGTCCACCCTGGCTAGGGTACGCGCCGCAATGTAAGCAGCATCGGGTCGAGGTAGAAGGTGTCCTATATCAGCACGCGCGGCCAGGCGCCCGCCCTGGCGTTCGACGATGTCCTGCTGGCGGGTCTGGCCCGCGACGGCGGCCTTTACGTCCCGGCGGCCTGGCCGACACTGACTGCCGATGATCTGCGCCGTTTCCGGGGCCTGTCCTATGCGGAACTGGCGGTGGAAGTGATGCTGCCCTTCCTGGGCGGCACCATCGACCGCGCGGATTTCACCCGGCTGGTGACGGCCGCCTATGGCAGCTTTCAGCATAAAGCCGTGGTGCCGCTGACCCAGATCGACAGCAATGCCTGGATGATGGAGCTGTTCCACGGCCCCACCCTGGCCTTCAAGGATGTGGCGCTGCAGCTGCTGGGACAGTTGTTTGAACATGTGCTGACCAAAAAGGACAGCCGCGTCACCATCGTCGGCGCCACCAGCGGCGACACAGGCTCGGCCGCGATTGAGGCCTGTCGGGATCGGGAGCGGGTGGACATCGTCATCCTGCACCCGCATGGCCGCACCTCGGAGGTGCAGCGCCGGCAGATGACAACGGTCCTGTCCGCCAACGTCCATAATGTTGCCCTGGCCGGCACGTTTGACGATTGCCAGGACGCCGTGAAGGCCATGTTCAACGACCAGCCGTTCCGCGACGCCTTGAACCTGTCGGCGGTCAATTCCATCAACTGGGCCCGCATCATGGCCCAGATCGTTTATTACGTGGCCGCCTCCGTGGCCCTGGGCGCACCCGACCGGGACGTGGCCTTTGCCGTGCCCACCGGCAATTTCGGCAATGTCTATGCCGCCTATGCCGCGCGCCAGATGGGCGTGCCGGTGGCCAAGCTGATTGTCGGTACCAATGAGAATGACATCCTGGCCCG
>JAIXTS010000049.1 GCA_027483805.1 Azospirillum sp.
CAAAGCCCGCACACGATGATGTCTTAGTCCAACAATGTCAGTGGCTTAAAACCACCAAGAACCACCCGCATCGCCACAACCACCAGGGCCGCCTCGCTGCGGGAGCCGGGGTATAGGACACACCCACTCCGCTGCGCAACACCTTTCTGCAGACATTCGTCACTTTTCTGAAAAACACACCCCATCCAAACGTCACAAACAACATCCACCCCAAAAATAGACCCAAAACCGAAAGAAAAAACCCCGGCCCATACGGGACCGGGGTGGGGACCCTACGAAAGCCGCCGGAGCGGCGACTCCCGTTCCCTATATAAGAGAGGCTCAGTTGGCTGGTTTCACAAAGCGCAGAGTCATACGGTCGCTTTCGCCGATGGCCAGATACTTGGCACGATCCTGGTCCTTCATCGTCAAGGTCGGCGGCAGGGTCCAAACGCCCTTGGGATGATCCTTGGTATCACGCGGGTTGGAGTTGATCTCCGACATCGCCACCAGCTTGAAGCCGGCATCGGTAGCCAGCTTGATCACATAATCCTCACGCACATAACCGGAGGCAGCCTTCGGGTCCTGGGGCTTGTCCGTGCTGGCGCGGTGTTCGACAACGCCCAGCACACCGCCCGGCTTCAGCGCCTTGAACATGGCCTTGAACGCATCCTCCGCCCAGCCGGCCCCCATCCAATTATGGACATTGCGGAAGGTCAGCACGCGGTCGACGGAGCCGGCGGGTACGAAATCCAGCGCCTTGGAGCCAAAGCCCGTCAATTGCGTATTGGAATAGAGGTCGGGACGCGCCGCCAGCTTATCCTTAAAGCGCTGAATGGCGGCCAGGGTATTGGCCGAGGCGCCATTGGGGTCGGCGGCCGCCGCAATATAACGACCATTGGCATTCAGCAGCGGCCCCAGCACCTCCGTATACCAGCCGCCGCCGGGCCAGATTTCCACCACGCTCATCCCCGGTTCGACGCCAAAGAATTCCAGCGTCTCCACCGGATGGCGCCATTGGTCGCGCGCCTTGTTGGTGTCGGAGCGATGATTGCCGGCCAGAATGGGGGGCAACAGGTCCCGCAGTGGCGCGGCGGCGACCTGCGTTGCAGGCGCATCGGCCGCCTGGGCCGGCAGCAAAGGCAGGGAAAGGGCGGCGACCAGCAGCAGCGGCACCGTCTTTTTGGAGATCATGGGCGTTCCTTCCGCGACAGAAGTACGGATGACCGATCGGCCATCCGGGTGGCGACACGCTAACCATGATGCGGCCCGAGGCCAAGAGGCCGTTCAGCCTATCCATGCGCGGACCATGGGCTGGGTGCCGGATTGGCCCCACTTGTGGCGGTCACATACCAAAGTTGGGTAAGGAAATTGGTGCCCCCGGTCGGACTCGAACCAACACGCCCTTGCGGGCAACAGATTTTGAGTCTGCCGCGTCTACCATTTCGCCACGGAGGCACCGAGCGCATCAACGCGAGGCGGCACTATAATCATGATGGACGGGCGGTCAATAAAATCCCTCCAGGGCGGCAGCAGAATTTGAGTTTGCGCCCTCAGTCCGCCCGGAGCCCCTTGCGGCCATCGGTCCCATCGGGGTGGCCCTTTGCGCCAACGGCGTCGGCCCTTATAGTGAGTTTATGATGAACACTCAGATCTTTCCGATTGGCCGCCTATGGGCGGCTCCCCGCGTGCCATCCATCCTGTTGGTGCTGGGGGCGGTGACCGCCTTGGGCGCGGCCTTTGCCTCCCAGTATTGGGGCGGGCTTACCCCGTGCGAGATGTGCTGGTGGCAGCGCTATGCCTATATGGCGGCCATCGTGCCGCTGCTGCCCTCTGCCCTGCTGCGGCTGCCGGCGGCACAGCGGCGGGCCTCCCTGCTGCTGGGCGGGCTGGTCTTCCTGGTGGGGGCTGGCATCTCCCTGTTCCATGCGGGCGTGGAGCAAAAATGGTGGGAGGGCTTCACAACCTGCACCGCGCCGATCAGTGCCGGCGGGCTGGACGATCTGCGCGCCGCCATCCTGGCCGCCCCCGTTGTGCGCTGTGACGACATCCCCTGGTCGCTGTTCGGCATCTCCATGGCCGGGTTCAGCGCCATTGCCAGCCTGATGCTGGCCCTTTTCGCCGTGAAGGCGGCCTTTTCCAAGGAGCCGGTGCCATGAGCCAGCCTAATCCCGCCCTGCCCGCCCACCTTCTGTCGCCGCGTCCGCTAAAGGATGGTCCAGTGGCCGATGCCGCGGCGTTGCCGGAATCGGTCCGGCCACGCCGGCTGCCCGGTGATCCGGCCCCCAGCCTGGAACGGATGATTCGTGTCGATCAGGCCGGGGAATATGGCGCTGTCCGGATCTACACCGGGCAGGCAGCCTTGCTGGGCAAGGGCGACAAGGGCCAATTGCTGCGCCATATGACGGAGCAGGAACAGGTCCATCTGGACACGTTCAACAGGCTGGTGCGCGAACGCGGGGTGCGCCCCACCCTGTTACAGCCGGTCTGGCACCTTGCCGGTTGGGCGCTGGGTGCCGGCACCGCAGCGCTCGGCAGCCGGGCGGCCATGGCCTGTACCGTGGCCGTGGAAGAGGTGATCGACCAGCATTATGCCGAACAGGCCGAACAGCTGGGCCCAGAGGAGGCCGCATTAAAGGCCACCATCGAGCAGTTCCGAGCCGAGGAACTGGAGCATCGCGATATCGGGCTGGAACATGAGGCGGAACTGGCCACCGGTTATCCGATCCTGTCGGCCCTGATCAAGGCGGGGTCGCGTACCGCCATCTGGCTGTCGCAGCGTATTTGAGAAGGGACAAGACGGGGCGCCGACAGGGCCACCCCGTCTCGTCCTTTCATTACCGATAGCGGATCGCATCCACCACTTCACGGTCGACAATCATCTTACCGATGGGGGCAAAGGCCAAACCAGCGAATTTGAAATGCTGCAGGCCGAACGGGATGCCAATGACGGTGATGCAGCAGACCAGGCCAATGATCAGGTGACCCAGGCCCAGCCAGATGCCGGCGAACAGAAACCAGATCACATTGCCGATAAAGCCCAGCGGGCCGGTGCCAATGTCTTCGCGCCCCGTCAGGTCATCACGCGGCACGGCCACCCGACCGAAGGGCCAGAACATGAAGATAGCGATGTTCAGCGAGGCCCGGGCCCAGGGAATGCCGACAATGGAAATGACCATCACCAGCGTCGCCGTGAGCCAAGCCAACCCGGCATTCCAACCAAACAGCAGCAGCCACAGGATATTCATCAGCAGATTGATCATCGCGCGGTCCCTCCTTTCAGGACGTCCCCACTAATCTGGGCGGTCAGAGGAGATTTGTAACGACCGTTGCGACGACTCCGATTGGTGCCACTACCCGGACCAGCACGCGCCAGAGGCTGTAGAAGAACGGGCTTTCAAAGCCCACTGCCGCCACACTGTCCTGGCGTGTCACCACCCAGCCTGCGAACAGGGCCAGCATCACGCCGCCCAGCGGCAGCAGGATGTTGGAGGTGAGGAAGTCGATCCAGTCGAACCAGGTACGGGTCCCGCCCAGCGGATGCACATCCGACCAGATATTGAAGGAAAACAGGGTCAGGAAGCCCAGCACCCAGGCAACGATGCCGCCAATCCAGGCCAGCGCAGAACGCGACAGACGGGTGCGGCCGGCAAAGGCGGCCACGATGGGCTCCAGCAGCGAGACCGACGAGGTCAGGGCCGCGATGGCCAGCAGCACGAAGAACACGGCCCCGAAGATCGCCCCACCCGGCATGGAACCAAACGCCACGGTCAGTGTCACGAACACCAGACCCGGCCCTTCCGACGGGTTCAGGCCATTGGCGAAGACGATGGGGAAGATGGCCGCACCCGCCAGCACCGCCGTCAGGATGGCGGCGAAGACGATGACCACCGATGTGCGGGGGATCGACACGCCGCTGGGCAGATAGGCGCCATAGGCCAGCATGGTGCCAAGGCCGATGGACAGCGAGAAAAAGGCCTGGCCCGTGGCGGCCAGGACCACATCCCAGGTGACGGCCCCGAAATCCGGCTTGAACAGATAGACCATGCCCGCCACAAAATCGCCCTCGATCCCTGCATAGATACAAAGAACGACCAGCAGCGCGAACAACAGCGGCATCATCCAGACCACGGCCTGTTCAATGCCGGCCTGAATGCCACGCGCCACCGGGATGATGGTCAGCAGCATGAACAGCGCGTGCCAGAAGGTCAGCGCCCAGGGATCGGCCAGGAAATCGTTGAAGGCCTTGCCCGTTTCCGCCCCCGACAGACCCGTCATCCCGCCGCTCAGCAACTTGGGGATATAGGCCAGTGACCATCCGGCCACGACCGAGTAGAAGGACAGGATCAGCACGGCGGCCAGCACACCGACGCAACCGACCAGACCCCAGGTGGCACGGCCCGAATAGCGCCGTCCCAGATCGACCAGCGTCTCGATCGGTCCCTGCCGACCCATGCGGCCCAGCGACAATTCCGCGATCAGGATGGGCAAGCCCACGGCCAGCACACAGATCAGATAGATCAGCATGAAGGCAGAACCGCCGCCCGTGCCGATCATGTAGGGGAACTTCCAGATGTTGCCCAACCCGACGGAAGAGCCGATGGCGGCCATCAGGAAGGCGAAGCGTGACGACCATTGGCCGGCATTGTCAGTGGATTGCAAGAGGCCTACCCCTGTTCCCTGTCCGGCGTTGGTGCCGCCTGTCGGCGGCATGGCCGGGTTTTGTCCGATATATCAAGCAATAACCCTGCCTCTCAGGCGGGGGCAAGCCCGTCACAGTCCGGCATGGCGATTCTGTTACGAAATTCTCAACGCGCGCATGGATACCGCGTCGGCCCTGCGTTGATGGCGGATTGACCTTGATGGCAACGGCGCTTACCTTATCTTCAACAATTGAGGTGAGTGATGGCGATCAGCGGCGTTTCCTCCAACAGCTCTTCGGCGTTCCAGACCCCGGGGATTCGTCCTCAGGAGAATGCCGCACGGGTTCAGCCGGTTCCGCCCGCGGACCAGCAGGCGCAGCAGGCCACCGCCACCCAGCAGGATAATCAGCAGACCAACACCAATCCGACCGACAATGAACGTCAGGAGGCTGTGGCCTCTGGCCGGACACGCGGCAGCTTCGTGAATATCACGGCCTGATCCGCTTTCCGATCCGTTCAAAGGGTAAAACGCGGCGTCCCCTCGGGCGCCGCGTTTTTCTTTGGGTATGTAGAGCCGGTCTGGCTACCCGCCGGAGTTGCCTTTCATCACGGCGCGCACCCGATGGCTGATGTCAGCATTGCGGGGGAGCCGGCGTTCCAGGGCCCAGATCAGCGGCGGGGCCAAAAGCGTGATGACCAGGGCCACCAGCGCCACATCTTCCATATGCAGCAGTTCGCCGGCGGGTCCAGTGGACAGCATCGCCGCCCCGGTCAGCGACGCCAGACCCCCGGCCACCTGGGTTACCGACTGGACAAGCGCCATGAAGCCGGCCCGATCCTCTGCGGCGGGTACCTTGGACACCGCGGCCGATTGCGCGACCATGCGGGCGCTGTTGAACACCATGAAGCCCGGCACCAGCGCCACGATGGGCAGCGCTGCCCAGTGCCAGTTATAATAGAGCAACCAGACCAGCGTTGCGAGACCCAAGGCCGTACCGGTGGTCACGGGTGTGGAGCCATAGCGGTCAACCAGCGCACCGGTCGCCCGCATGCCGAAGAAACTGAGCACCCCGCCGATCATGTAGAGCATGCCCAGGTGTTCGCGCGGAAAACCCAGATTGAACTGCACGAATACCGCCATGTTGGAAATCAACATGAAGCTGGGCACGATGGCGATGAAGGATAAAGCGAAGGCCAGCGTCGGGAGCACACCGCGCGCAATACGCAGAAGGTGGCCCGGTGCCTGACGCAGTGGGAGAGGTGCCCCGCCCAGATGAGCCCGCTGTGGCCCGAGCAGGCGCAAGGCGACAAGGATGATCACCAAACCCATTCCCGCCACCACCAGGAACGGGACGCGCCAACCGAACAGATGCGATAATTCCAGTGCCAGCGGCACGCCCAGTACGGCGCTGATCGACAGAGACCCCATCACCATGCCCATGGCCTTGCCCCGCCGTTCCGGTGGAACATTATCGGCCACGATGGCCACCGACAGGGCACCTGCCGGTCCACCAAACAGGCCGGCAACGGCACGGGCAATCAACAAGGACCAGAGGTCAAAGGAAAGTGCCGCGGCCACATTGCACAAGACCAGGCCAACCATGCAGATGCCAAGGGCCGGCCGCCGGTCGAACCGGTCCAGCACCATGGCGGCAAGCAGCCCGACCACCGCGGAGGATAGGGTGTAGGCCGCCATGACCCAGCCCACGCGCGCGGTATCAATCGCCAGATCAGGCGCATAATCCGGGCCAAGCGGCATGATGACCATGAAGGACAGGACACTGACGAACTGCACCGACGTCATCAGCCAGGCCACACGGCGTTCTTGCAAGGTAAGGGCGGACAGGGCCGGCTCCACCATCGAATGAATACATGCATCAAAGTTGCATATCTGGTGGATTTGATAACGCCGCCTGCGGCGGGCGTCCATCGAACAATGCACAAGCGCAAGTCATGACACGGGTTTCCGCCCAGGTTTCATGCAATGCGACAAGCCTTGCCCAAATCCTGGGCGACTTCCCAGGGCGCTCTGTCGCCATTTTCAAGCAATTCCTGGGTCCACCATGTTGGTGTGAAAATTGCTGCGGTGCATCATCCGGTTTTCGCCCTGGCGCGACCACCGGACAGTCCATGGATCCTTTCAACCGGGGCCGCTGGCCCCATTGACGAAGCGGGGGCGTGATGGGCGGTGCGACGGGTTTGAAAAAGGCTCTGGGGCCGGTGCATCTGTGGGGGATCGCCGTCGGCCTAGTGATCTCAGGCGAATATTTCGGCTGGAACTACGGATGGAAGGAAGCCGGGACCATCGGCTTTTTGTGGGCCACGCTGCTGGTCACGGCCATGTACGCGACTTTCATCTTTTCTTTCACCGAATTGACCACGGCCATTCCGCAGGCAGGCGGACCCTTTGCTTATAGCCGCAAGGCCTTCGGTCCCTTGGGTGGATTGGTGGCGGGCTATGCGACCCTGGTGGAGTTTGTCTTTGCCCCACCGGCCATCGCGGCGGCCTTGGGCGCCTATGTGCATTTCATGTTCCCGACCGTGCCCGTCATGGGCGTCGCCATCGCCGCCTATGTGGTGTTTGTCGGGCTGAACATCGTGGGCGTGAAACAGGCCGCCGCCTTCGAACTGATCGTCACGGTGCTGGCGGTGATCGAACTGCTGGTTTTCATGGGGGTGGTGGCCCCGTCCTTCAGCGTCAGCAACTTTGTCGCCAATAATGAAGAGTTTGGCACCGCCGGCATCCTGGCCGCGATTCCCTTTGCCATCTGGTTCTATCTGGCCATCGAAGGGGTAGCGATGGCGGCGGAGGAAGCCAAGGACCCGTCAAAGAGCATCCCAGTCGCCTATATCGCCGGCATTCTGACGCTGGTGGTCCTGGCCCTGGGCGTCATGATCCTGACCGGTGGCGTCGGCGACTGGCGTAATTTCGCCAGCGTTGACTATCCGCTGCCCGAAGCCATGGCCGTGGTCGTGGGGAGGGATAGCGGCTGGACCCATATGCTGGTTTCCATCGGCCTGTTCGGTATTGTGGCCAGTTTCCATGGCATCATCCTGGGCTATTCCCGGCAGATTTTTGCCCTGGCGCGCGCGGGATATCTGCCCGCCTTCCTGTCCACCCTGCATCCAAAATTCGCCACGCCGCATTGGGCCCTGATCGCGGGCGGCGTCATTGGCATCGTGGCCCTGCTGTCGGGCAAGACGGCGGAGCTGATCACCATGTCGGCCTTTGGGGCGCTGGTTCTGTACATCATCTCCATGGCTGCGCTGTTCAAGCTGCGCGTCAGCGACCCCGCACTGGAACGGCCGTTCCGGGCGCCGCTATACCCGCTGTTTCCAGGGATCGCGTTGGCCCTGTCGGCGTTTTTCCTGGTGGTGATGGCCTGGTTCAATCCAGGTATCGCCTTGATCTTTGTCGCCATGTTCCTGCCGGCCTATGGATATTTTCTGGCCACGGCCAAGATCCGGGCCGAGAAGGATGTGGACATCACGGGCGGCATCATCGCCGTGTCCGCCGGCGAAGGTGTGCTGGCCCGCGGTGATACTGATCTGTGACACCTTTGGCGGGCGGGTACCGGCCGGTGCCTGCCCGCCCTGAAATCGGGTCTTGTGTCCACCAGCCCCTTCCCCTTACCTGACGGGTATTGAGCGGGCCCGTAAATCCTGACTAGTGGGAATTTGCGGGCTTCGGCGGTACGGGCCGCCGGTGCGCCAATCGGCGCGAGTATCAGGGTCAAGGTGGGGGACACAGGATGATGGCCCGGAAATTCTGGCTTTCGATGATGGCACTGGCGGCCATGGTCCTGCCAGCGGCGGCACAGGAAAAGCTGGTCTTCGCCACGGACTGGCGGGCTCAGGCCGAACATGGCGGCTTCTATCAAGCCCTGGCCACAGGCCTGTACAAGGCACGCGGCCTTGATGTGACCCTGCGCCAAGGCGGCGTGGGCATGGACCCCCAGCAATTGCTGGCCGCCGGCGCCATTGATGCGGCGATGGGCTCGAACGGGTACTTCACCCTCAATCTGGTCGAAGCGGGGGCGCCCGTGTTAACAGTGGCGGCGCTCTTCCAGAAGGACCCCGTGATCTTGATGTCCCATGACCGGCCGGATGTGAACTCTCTGGCCGACATGAAAGGTAAGCCGATTTCCATCGGCGATCCGACGGTCCATACGATCTGGCGTTATCTGAAATCCCGATACGGATACGAGGATGCGCAGATCCGCAAATACACCTTCAATATCGCGCCCTTCCTGGTGAACAAGCAGGCGATCCAGCAGGGCTATGTCACGTCCGAACCGCTGACCGCCACCAAAGGCGGGGTGAAACCGAAGGTCTTCCTGCTGGCCGATGACGGCTACCTGTCCTATGCGGCCACCATCATGGTGCGCAAGGAACTGGCACAGAAGCGGCCGGAGGTGGTGCGAGCCTTTGTCGAAGCCTCGATCGAAGGGTGGAAACAATATCTCCACGGTGACCCAAGCGCCGCCAACGCCCTGATCAAGCGCGACAATCCGGAAATGGATGATGAGACGCTGGCCTATGCCCGGACCAAGATGATCGACTATGGGCTGGTGGAAAG
>JAIXTS010000358.1 GCA_027483805.1 Azospirillum sp.
GACCGCTATGGCGACAGCCCGCGCCCGCCGCGCGTTGCCCGCAGCTTTGACAACGGCCCGACGGAAACGATCGAAGGCGTGGTCAAGTTCTTCAGCGCCGACAAGGGTTTCGGTTTCGTCACCCCCGATGGCGGCGGCAAGGATGTGTTCGTGCACATCACCGCTCTGGAGCGTTCGGGCGTCCGCGCCCTGACGCCGGAACAGCGCGTGCGTCTGCACACCAGCATGGGTCAGAAGGGTCCGCAGGCCAACCGCGTCGAGATCCTCTGATCTCTGACCCGCGTTTGACCTGACGCTCTTGCGTCACGTGGTTGAAGGTTTGGCAGCGCTATCCTTATGGGTAGCGCTGCCAGCCTTTTTATTGTTTCAGTGCAGTTCGGTCCGTTCGGCTTCTGCGTGAGGTCGAATTTTCCGAAAGGGCTGTTGTCGCGGTGCGGTGCGCGTTACCGGCGCATTTGGTTCTGTCGGCCGGGTTTTTGTTGGGCGGGCTGGTTTGTGGCCCGCTTCCTGTTTCAGGGGCCCCTTTGTGCCCCCTTTTTGCGCTCTCTGCCGTGCAATATGTCGGGTGGCGCATCTATATCTTGCCATCGGCTATTCCACTGGGTGACCATGTAAAAAACAGGTCCCTGGACATGCTGATGCAATCCTCCTCCCTTCCGCTTTTTGCCCGTCATGTGATCGCGGGGCTGTTGGCCCTGTGCCTGACCGCGCCATTATCCTACGCCCAGCAGGCGCCGGAACCGGCATCGGCGGCAAAGACCAAGACATTGGTCACGGCCCATCGCCACATGGTGGTGGCCGCCAATCCGCTGGCTGTGCAGGCGGGATTGGACGTGCTGCGTCAGGGCGGCAATGCTGTGGATGCGGCGGTGGCCGTACAGGCCGTGCTGGGGTTGGCGGAGCCGCAATCGTCCGGTTTGGCGGGTGGGGCCTTCATGCTGCTGGCCGAACCGGGCGGCAAGCTGACCACCTATGATGGCCGGGAAGTGGCGGGTGCAGCGGTAACGCCGGATCTGTTCATGGCGCCAGACGGCAAGCCCATGCCCTTCCTGGAGACGCTGCCCCAGGGGCGCGCCGTGGGGGTGCCGGGTGTGGTGGCCATGCTGGCCCAGGCCCATGCCGCCCATGGCAAACTGCCCTGGGCCGGCCTGTTCAAACCCGCCATTGATCTGGCCGATGCCGGTGTGCCCGCCTGGCCGCGTATGGTGGGTGTCCTGACCGACTGGCAGCGTATGCTGGGCAAATCGCCGGATTTGCAGCGCTATTATTATCGTGAGGGTGGGCGGCCCCCGGCCCTTGGCGAACGAATCCCGATGCCGGAACAGGCCATCAGCCTGCGCCTTGT
Organism: Azospirillum sp.; assembly: GCA_027483805.1. GTDB lineage: Bacteria > Pseudomonadota > Alphaproteobacteria > Azospirillales > Azospirillaceae > Niveispirillum. The sequence continues at coordinate 1,346 of JAIXTS010000358.1, forward strand.
GGCCGCTGCCGGTCCCGACGCCTTTTATCGCGGCCCCATCGCCAAGGCGATTGTCGACCGCTTGCAAAAGGCGGCAGGCGACAGTGGCACGCCGGTCCTGACTCTGGAGGACATGGCCAATTACCGCGCGGTGGAACGCGATGGCATCTGCATTCCCTATCGGGTGTGGAAGGTCTGTGGCATGGCTCCGCCATCGGCCGGCGGGGTCGCCATTCTGCAGATCCTGGGCATGCTGTCGCAGTATGATCTGCGCGCCATGGGCAAGGATGACCCCAGGGCCTGGCACCTGCTGATGGAGGCCAGCCGCCGCGCCCATGCCGACCGGGAGGCGCATGTGGGCGATCCGGACAAGGTACAGGTGCCGACCCGCGGCCTGATTGATGCCGGCTATATCGCCAGCCGGGCGGCCGGGATTGATCCGGCGCGTGCAGCCACCGGCCCCGTGCCGCCCGGTGAACCACCTTTCCGGACGGGGGCCCTGTATCCCGCCGCCGATGGCCCTGATCTTCCCTCCACCACGCATTTCTCCATCATCGATGATGAGGGGCGGCTGGTGTCGATGACCAGTTCGGTGGAATTTGCCTTTGGGTCCGGCCTGATCGCGGGCGGGTTCGTGCTGAACAACCAGATGACCGATTTCACCTTTGTGCCCACCAAGGATGGCAAGCCGGTGGCCAATGCGCCGGGGCCGGGCAAGCGCCCCCGCTCCTCCATGGCGCCCACCGTGGTGTTCGACCAGAAGGGCAATCCCATCCTGGCGGTCGGGTCCCCCGGCGGGACGGCCATCATCGGGTATGTGGCCGAAGCCCTGGTCGCCATGCTGGATTGGGATCTGGACCCGCAGCAAGCCGTGAACCTGCCCATCCTCTTGAACCGCAATGGCGCCACCCAGGTCGAATCGCTGCCTGCCGCCGATCATCTGGCCGCAAGCCTGACCGCCATGGGGCATCAGGTGAAGCGGGACGCCGCCAACAGCGGCATCCACATCATCCGCGTCACACCCGCCGGCATTCAGGGCGGGGCCGATCCGCGCCGTGACGGCGTGGCGATGGGGGATTAACCCAGCCGCCGCGCGGCCTCTACGGCGATGGCCATGGTTTCCACCCGCGACAGACGGGTGGCGGCCAGGGCCAGGTCACCCAGGCGGAACGCATCCAGCAGCAGACGCAGCTCCGCTGCCATCGCGTCCTTCACCTGCTTCAGTGTGCGGGCGCGGCTGTTGGCGTCCGGGGCGGCGGCGATGGCAATCTCCCACTGGCCGCCATTGCCGGGCCGGGTGGGGGCGGCATCGGCCAGGGCCAGCAGGGCTCGGGCACGGGCTGCCGGGTCACGCAGGATGGCCGCCGCCTGTTCACGCGCCGCCCGCTGCTCACCGGCCAGCTGTGCCGCCCGCTCTCCCTTCCCGTTAAACCGGGCGGGCGCCAGGATACGCACGAATCCGGCCAATTGCCGGTCAATGGCCGCGACATCCAGTTCAAATGTGGCCGGCAGGCCCAGCCGGGTGAAGGGATCGACCTCTCCCGGTGGCTGGATCGATCCGCAGCCATGGCAGAACAGGGCGCGGATCGCGACATCACCGGCGCAATGCCAGCAGGGCAGGGTGGGGTTCAAGGCTTGATCCTTCAGGTCGCGGGCCGGGCGCGGGCCGCCAGCGGCAGATAGCAGGCAAGGAACCGGTCGATATCGGTCTCCATCGTATCCCAGCCCAGGCTGACCCGGATGGCAGCACCAGCGATATCGTCACCCAACCCCATGGCGGTCAGCACGGGTGAGGCCTTGACCTTGCCGGAAGAGCAGGCCGACCCGGCGCTGACCGCGATGCCGGCCAGGTCGAAGGCCATCAACTGGCTGTTGGCCGGCTGACCGGCCAGCGCCAGGCAAGAGGTATTGCCCACACGCGGACTGTCGGCACCGATGATCCGCACCCAGGGGGCGGCGGTGCGGATGGCATCCTCCAGACGGTCGCGCAGGGCCGCGATGGCGGCATAGGCAGGCAAGCCGGCCTGCGTGGCCTGCGCGGCAGCACCGAAACCGGCGATACCGGCCACATTCTCCGTACCGGCCCGCAGGCGCCGTTCCTGGCCACCGCCGCGCAGCAGCGGGGCCAGCGGCAGCGATGGCGCCGCCAGCAGGGCGCCCACCCCCTGTGGCCCGCCGATCTTGTGCGCCGAGAGAGTGGCCAGATCCAGGCCCAGAGCCGTCATGTCGAACGGGATGCGCCCCGCCGCCTGTACTGCATCGCTATGCACCCAGCCACCATGGCGGTGAACCCGATCGGCGATGGCCGCCAGCGGCTGGATGACGCCGGTTTCACTGTTGACCGCCTGTACCGACACCAGGGCTGGGCCTTCCACAAGCAGCAGCTCCAGGGCGGCCAGATCAATCAGACCGTCGGGCCCGACCGGGATCACGGCACTGTCGGCACGGGCGCATTCCAGCACCGACGGGTGTTCGGTGGCGCCCAGCAGCAGGCGCCGGCCATGGGCGGCGGCCAGGGACAGGGCCTGGTTGTTCGCCTCCGTCCCGCCACCGGTGAAGGTGATCTGGGGTCCCGTCACACCGGCCAATGCCGCCACCTGGTCGCGTGCATCCTCCACCCGCCGTCGGGCCTTGCGGCCGAATCCATGGATGGAGGACGGGTTTCCAACCTCTGCCAGGGCGGCGACCATTGCCTCCCTCGCGGCGGGCCGCAGGGGGGTCGTGGCGTTCCAGTCGAGGTACAGGGGAGGGCGCATGGGCTGCTTTTCCGCCAAAGGCTTGAATTCCCCTGCGAAGAGGCTTGAATACGAATATGGGCGCTGTGGTATAGTCCGTCACCATGCCATCGCGGTTAACGCGCTGGTACAGTCCCGTGGACGGCGGGGCGTGTCCTTTCCGGGCACGGCTCGACGGCCCACAACCGCCTGAGGCAGTCCTATAGAATGACAGGAATGGACGGTCAAGAATCGCCCTTCTACCAAGGCCGCCCGGTCTTGGGTCGTTCGTGGGCCACTGCCGAACGCCTGTTGACGCTCGCCCCTCGCATGTCTGACCGGGACCGGTGCATCGATGCCTGACGTGATCATGAACGGCCCTGCCGGCCGTCTGGAAGGTCGCTACTCTCACAGCAAAGTGCCGA
>JAIXTS010000012.1 GCA_027483805.1 Azospirillum sp.
ACGGTGGAAATCGCCACCGGCGTACAGGTCCGCGTCCTGCGCACCACCATCACCAGCGTCCTGGCCAAGACCGAGCCCGCCAAGGTGGACGAACGGTAACCGCCCTTCCCCACCGGGAGGCCTGAAAAGCGAAAACCCCGATCCCGGTGTGAAGCCGGGATCGGGGTTTTCTTTTGGGCTGTTGGGACGGCGTGCCGCCCCATCGCCTGTTATTCTGTCCGGCGATAACCGCCCCCGGCCGCAAGACCGGGGGCGGTTATCATCAGAAAGTCTTCGACACGTTCACATAAACGCGACGGCCGTAGAAGTCATAACCGGAATAGATCGGCGAGTTGCCAACGCGGCTATAAGAAGCCTTAGCGCCGACCAGACCCGACGAAATCTTCGGCGGCTCCTTATCGAAGGCGTTACGCACGCCAACCGTCATGCCCCAATCCTCGGCCTTGTACTGAACCGAGAAGTTATGCAGGTCGTAGGATGGGACCTTGGCGATACGAAGGTCCGTGGCCGGGTTCAGGCCCAGGAGTTCGTAGCTGTCCATGCTGGCGACCCACTCAAAGCCGTAACGGAACTTCCAGTTTTCATAGCGGTAGGTAAGGTCGGCATTCAGCGTGTATTCCGGCGTGTTCAGAGCGCCGTTGTATTCATCATAGGGCTGATCCGGGAAGGTCTTGCTCTTCTGCTTGAAGAACTGAGTCAGCTGACCGTTGATGGTCACATCGCCCGGACCAACGTCCGTTTCGTAGCGGATGTTGTAATCCAGGCCGGTGGTAATGGACGAAGCGATGTTCGTGAAACTATCGGAGATGATCAGACGGTTGGTGCCGGCTTCACGGGCCGAAACCAGACGGCACAGCGGTGCGCCAGACCGGAACTCAGCCGAATTGTAGCAGCGGGAAAGGATTTCCGTGCCGCCGAGGCGGGTGACCGAGTTGTCGATCTTGATGTCGAAATAGTCGACGGCCACCGAGAATTCGCCCATGCCATCCGGCAGTTCCGGCTGGATCACTGTGCCGATGGCGAAGTTCTCAGACGTCTCAGCCTCGACGCCGTTGGCACGGCCACCGCCGGAATTGACCTGAACCGACTGGGTCGCCTGATAAGTCGGCGTCAGGCCCTCTGCACGGCAGTTAGCCGCAAGATTGGGATTGTTCACCGCACCGTAGTTATTGCAAGGATCGGCCTGGGACGACAGGAAGCCCGACGTGGTGCCCAGGTACTGTTCGAACAGCGCCGGGGCGCGGAAAGAGGTGCCGAAGGTGGAGCGGATAGCCATCCACTTGGCCGGACGGTAGTTACCGCCGACCTTGTAGGTCCAGTCCGAACCATAGCTGTCATACTCGGTGTAGCGACCCGAACCGGTGAAGGTTAGTTCCTCGACCAGCGGCAGGTCCTTCAGCAGCGGAACTTCCACTTCGCTGAAGATTTCATACACATGGTCCTTACCGCGCGTCGGGGCCGACGTCGTCAGGTTCAGCAGGTTGCCAGCAACCGAATTCGGATCCGGCGTATCGTCGATCTTGGATTCGCGATACTCCGCACCAATGGCCATCTGCACCATACCGGCCGGCAGTTCGAAAATCGGGCCGTCCATGTTCAGGGCGGCGGTGCTCTCGCGGAACGTCGTGTTTCCCACCACGTCGCGGAACATGTACTTCACCCAGTCCTGCGGCAGCACGCCACCGATGGTCTGGCTGTTCAGGATCGGTGCCGGGATGCAGTTCTCGGCCGGGTTGGTCAGGTTGATGGCGCAGGTGACGCCCACACCATTGGCACCCGGACGGACCAGAGCCGAATTGAAGCCAGCCGGAGCCGTGACGACATTGACCGAATTGCGGGTCTTGTCGGTCAGGAACGACTGCTGCTTATAGCTGCCTTCCGAATCGGCATGCGTGACGTTGAAGTCATAGCGCCAGTTAGGCACAAACTTCAGATCGCCGCGGATACCGCCGGTACCCTTGTAGAACTCGACTTCCTGCTCCGACTTGTCGTTGCCGAAGCCGATGAAGGCACGCAGGCCATTGCCGGTATGCAGCAGCGAACCGAAATTGGCCCCACGGCCCTGCAGGTTGGCCGGGACCAGCGGGCTGGTCTGCGAATAGTCCAGGGACAGCTGGCGGTAGCCGGTCTGCCAGGATTCACGACGGCTATACAGGAACTCGGCATAAACCTCAGCCGCACCGTCCTCGTCCAGTTCATAGGAGGCCTGGCCAAAGAAGTTGTAGGTCTTGACCGGGGACAGCAGCGAACGGTTCAGCGTGCGTGGATCAAACGTGTCGCGAACATTGATGTTGTTGGTTCCGCCACCAACGCCTTCAAAGCCGGGCAGACCCGTGGTGACGCCGGCATTCGGACGCCAACGGTTGAAGTTCGACGTCGTGCCCGGGCTGACCGAACCGGCAGCGCCGATACCGGCGATGCTGGCGGTGCCCAGCGTATTGATGGTCACACCGTTAGAGCCGGTGCCGGTGATCGGATAGCATTTCGGCTGACCCGTGATCGGATCGACAAAATCGACGGAAGCGCCGGTGGTCGGGTTGCGCTGGTAGTCCAGGTTGCAACGGGTCCAGTCGCGGTCGTCGAGCGTCAGGTTCATCTGCTGGTAGTATTCCAGCGAACCGGCAACCTGCCAGCGGTCACCCGAGGTGCCGCCAACGATGGAGGCGCGGGCCTGTTCGCCACCCTCATCGAACGGGCGGGTGAACTGGCCTTCGGCCGTCACGCCCTCGATGTTCGTCTGCGTGACGATGTTGATGACGCCGGCGATGGCGTCAGAACCATAGATGGACGAAGCGCCTTCGCGCAGGATTTCAATACGCTCGACAATGGCGTTCGGCAGGGTGTTCAGGTCGGTGGCGCCCACCGAACCGCGCGTGCCCGAGGGCATGACGCGGCGACCGTTGATCAGCACCAGCGTACGACCGGAACCCAGACCACGCAGCGATACGCTGTTGGCGCCGGGGCCGCCATTGGTAACAAAGCCGCCAAAGGCATTGTTCAACTGCGAGGCACCGCTGGTCACGCCGCTCTGCTGCAGCAAGTCGCCCGTGGAGACCAGACCGGCCAGAACACTTTCCTCACGGTTGATCACCTGGACCGGCGAGGGCGAATTGAACACATCGCGGCGCAGGCGCGAACCCACCACCACAATCTCCGTAAGCGCATCCGCCCCGGAAGTGGACTGGCTGCTCTGAGCCATGGCCGGAAACGAGGTCAGGACCATAGCTGCGGCGCCCGTCAAAAGTGCGGTCCGCAGGGTACCAGACTTGGAAACCCGATAGTTCGTCATCTCTCAGCATTCCTTTTTGATTCTTGTCAGACCTAAAGGCCCATGCGGTCATACCGCAGGGTCCGAAACCCTGGCCCAACATAATGACACTTAAAAATCCAGCCGCCGCTATCGGCAAGAGCGCTTGCGCCAAGGATACGTATTTGGTCAAAAGTGTTGCATTATTGCATGTCATATGAACTTGAAATGCATTAATGTTTCACATTTATCATGATATTGGTAATTTTTGGGCTTTTCAAAGTTTGGACCATCGCCGGATATATCTGAAATGTAACGGTAACAATAACATTCTGCACATGTGAAAATTCACTGATGAAGAAGACTTTATAGATTCCCCAATCGGAGATCTGCTCACACCAGCAGCATACGTTAAAGCCACCATGAGATCACGCGGCGCCCCTCACAGCAGAATGAGCGTCGCCAGCCCCAGGAACGACAGGAAACCCACCACGTCGGTGACCATGGTCAGGAAGACACCTGATGCCACGGCCGGGTCGATCTTCATCCGGTCCAGCAGGAATGGAATCAGGCCGCCGAACAGCCCGGCGCAGATCAGATTGATGACCATGGCGCCTGCAATGACCAGACCGATCAGCGAATGGCCGAACCAGAGGAAGGTGATGCCGCCAACGATACAGGCCAGCGCCGTACCGTTCAGCAGCCCCACCAGCACTTCCTTGCCAATGACGCGGGCGGCATTGGCCGTCGTCAGTTCCTTGGTGGCAAGGGCGCGGACGGCGACGGTCAGGGCCTGGGTGCCGGCATTGCCACCCATGCTGGCCACGATGGGCATCAGGGCCGCAAGCGCCACCACTTGGGCGATGGTCCCGGTGAACTGGTTGATGACCGTGGCGGAGATCAGGGCCGTGACCACATTGAAGGCCAGCCAGCGGAAACGGGAGCGCGCCGTGGACAGGACAGCGCGATAGAGATCGTCCTCTCCGACGCCGCCCATGGCCAGAAGGTCGGCCTCCGCCTCCTCCTCGATCACGTCCACCACGTCATCGACGGTGATCACACCAACCAGCCGTCCGCCCTTGTCCACCACGGGGGCCGAGACCAGACCGTAATTGCGGAACAGGCGGGCCACTTCCTCCTGATCCATGGTCACGGCGATGCGATGGATATCCTCGTGCAGGATATCCACCAGCTTCACCCCGCGCCTGGCCCGCAGCACGCGGGACAGCGGCACACTGCCGACCACCCGGTGCATCGGGTCCACGACAAAAATGTCATAGAACTGTTCGGGCAGGTCGCTGTCATCCGTCGTGGCGGCGGCGCGCAGATAATCCAGCAGCCCTCCCACAGTCCAGAATTCCGGTACTGAGACAAATTGCCGGCCCATCAGGCGCCCGGCGGAATATTCAGGGTAGGTCAGCCCCTCCTCAACCAGCGCGCGGGCCTGCGGCGGCAGGTTGGACAGGATGGATTTCTGCGCCTCCTCGTCCAGATCCTGGATGACATCGACGGCATCGTCGGTATCCAGCTCCGCGACGGCGGCGGCCAGGGCCTTGGGCTCCAGCCGCTCCACCACCTCGTCACGCAGGTCGATGGAAAGATAGGCGAGGATTTCCGCGTCGAATTGCGGGCGCAGCAGCGCGATCAGCAGTTCGCGCCGATCCTCGTCCGCCTGCTCCAGCAGATCGGCAATGTCCGACGGGTGCAGTTCGGCCAGGGCCGCCGCAGCGTTCTTTGCGTCGCCGGCATCCAGGAAGTCCGAAATCTCATGCATCGGCGCCCGTTCAGTATCCTGCACGGTCACACCCCGCCCTTCAATCGACACCGCACCAGAACGCAGACCTACCGCTCGTCGGGAAAATGCGCCGCCGCCAGTTCGCGCAAAGCAACATCCGTCAGCGGTGCATTGGAGGCGACCATCCACAGGTCGAAGAAAGGATAGCCGCGCGAGATGCCGGCCACCGCCTTGAACCCGGCTTCCTGCAAAGCGGCCGCCAAGCTGTCGCGGGTAAAGCCGGTACGGTGGGCCATGAACTGGTTTCCCGCCGCCAGCGACGGACGATAGCCATACAGCATATCAATGGCGGAGATGGGCCCCGCAGGCGACATGGCGAACGGTTCCATCAACCGGCCCTTGGCCACCAAGGTCGCCACCCCCTGCAGATCGGGGCAGACGACAATCATGAAGCCGTCGGGCGTCAGAATCCTGCGGCATTCGGCCAGGGCGAGCGGCACCTCGTGCGCGTGATGATGCTCGATACTGTGGGACGTATAGATGGCATCCATGGAACCGGATGCAATCATGTCCAAATTGACCATCGAACCGACAATATCGGCCCCCACGGTGGGGTCGATATCCAGCAACACCTCCTGCCAGCCTTCGCTGGCAAAGGTCTTTGTCGTGTTGTGGCGCCGCTTCTCGCCACACCCGGCATGAAGGAATTTCTTCAACCCAGCTGTCATACCCTGATCCCGGATGTAAGGTTGGACGGGCCGCCCCCTGACGGCCCGCTGACAAGGCCTTAACGCTCCAACGCCGCAGCCGGATTATGCATCTGTGCGTCGATGACGGCCAGGGCTGACACGTTCACGATACCGCGAACCGTGACCGAGGGCGTCAGGATATGCGCCGGCTTGGCGGTACCCAGCAGCACCGGCCCCACCGTCAAACCATCGCCCAGTACCTTCAACAGGTTGAAGGAGACATTGGCGCTGTCACGGTCGGGCATGACCAGCAGGTTGGCCGACCCGTGCAGGCGGCTGTTGGGGAAGATACGGCTGCGGATTTCCGGGCTGATCGCCGCGTCCGCATGCATCTCGCCTTCCACCTCCAGGTTGGGATAGCGGGCGGTGATGGCCTGCAACGCTTCACGCATCTTCAGCGCGGACGCGTCGTTATGGCTGCCGAAGCTTGAATGGGACAGCAGTGCGATCTTCGGCGACAGGCCGAAACGCCGCACCTCTTCCGCCGCCAGATCGGTGATGTCGGCCAGTTCCGAGGCGCTGGGCGTCGCATTCACATAGGTGTCGGTCAGGAAGAAGGTGCCGCGATTGAGGATCAGCACCGACAGGGCCGCCATGACGCGGGCCCCCGGCTTCTTGCCGATCACGTCATTCACATGCTTCAGGTGCCAATCGTAAAGACCCACCGTGCCGCAGATCAGGGCGTCGGCGTCACCCTTTTCCACCATCAGCGCGCCGATCACGGTGCTGTTGGTACGCACCACCTGCCGGGCGCGGTCAGGCGACACGCCGCCGCGTTCCATCTTGCGGTGATAGGTGTGCCAGTAATCATTATAGGCGGGGTCGTTCTGCGGGTCGATCAGGCGGACATTGTCGTCCAGGCGCAGACGCAGACCCAGCTTCTCGATACGCCGGGCCACGACCTCGCGACGGCCGATCAGGATGGGCTGGGCGATGCCGTCATCCATCACCTGCTGGGCGGCGCGCAGCACCCGTTCCTCCTCGCCCTCGGCATAGGCGATGCGGCGCGGATCGGCCTTGGCCTTGGCGAAGACCGGCTTCATCAGCAGGCCGGAGCGGAAGACGAACTGGCCCAGCTGTTCGATATAGGCGTCGAAATCCTTGATGGGGCGGGTGGCCACACCGCTATCCATGGCGGCCTTGGCCACGGCCGGCGCGATTTCCAGGATCAGGCGCGGATCGAAGGGGCGCGGGATCAGATATTCGGGGCCAAAGCTGGGCGGCGCCTCGCCATAGGCCATGGCCACCACATCATGCACCTCCGCCTGGGCCAACCGGGCGATGGCATTGACGGCGGCGATTTTCATCGCCTCATTGATGGTGGTCGCCCCCACATCCAGCGCACCGCGGAAGATGAAGGGGAAACACAGGACATTGTTGACCTGGTTGGGGAAGTCGGACCGGCCCGTACCGACAATGGCGTCGGGGCGCACGGCCTTCACTTCGTCCGGCATGATTTCCGGCGTGGGGTTGGCCAGCGCCATCACGATCGGATTGGCGGCCATCTTCTTCACCATGTCCTGGGTCAGGACACGCGGCGCGGACAACCCTAAGAAAATGTCGGCATCGCCGATAATGTCATCCAGGGTGCGGGCGTTGGTCGGCTTGGCGTAACGCTCCTTGCGCGGGTCCATCAGCTCGGTACGGCCCTGATAGACCACGCCCTTGATATCGTTCACCCAGACATTGTCGACCGGCAGGCCCATATC
>JAIXTS010000340.1 GCA_027483805.1 Azospirillum sp.
CTCTACGGTGCGGATGGTCAGCCGCGCGGGGGAGATTACCTTTGGGTCAATGCGGCCACAGGCACGGGTGTGCGGGAGACATTGCCGGCTGTTTCGGCCCTGCCGGGTGGCGGCTATGTGGTGACCTGGATGGGTCTCGACAGCAGTTTTGAGGGGATCCGTGCGCGCATTTTTGACGCCAATGGGGCGGCAGTCGGCGGCGAATTCATCGTCAATGTCTACACATCCTCTGGCCAGCAGGCTCCGGCGATTGCCACGCTGGCAGATGGTTCCTTTGTGATCAGCTGGTACAGTAGCGGGGTGGATGGTTCCGATCTGGGCATCGCGGCGCGGCGGTTCAGCGCGACGGGCGTGCCGATGGGGACCGAGTTTGTGGCCAACAGCTACCAACCGGGCGCCCAGCAGGATGCGGCGGTGACGGCCCTGGCCGATGGCGGCTTTGTGATCAGCTGGCAATCGATGGGTCAGGATGGCAGCGGCCATGGCATCTACGGCCAGCGCTACAATGCCGCCGGCACCAAGGTCGGGACCGAGTTCCGCATCAGCGAAGTCACGGCGCAGGATCAGCGCAATGTTGCCCTAGCCGGTCGCCTGGATGGCGGCTTTGTCACAGCCTGGGAAAGTGACAGCCAGGATGGCAGCAATATGGGGATCTATAGCCGCGTATATACCCCCAACATGCTGCCAGGTGCCGTCAACGACATTTTGGGGACGGAAAGTGCGGATACGATTAATGCAGGAAACGGTCCGGCGAAAGTTCAGGGGCTTGGCGGGAATGACAGCATTGTCGGTACGGCCTACAGCGATACGCTGATTGGCAGCGCCGGCAATGACACGCTAGACGGGCTGGGTGCGATCGATAGTCTGGTCGGGGGCACGGGGAACGATGTGTTCCGCGTCGATGATGTTGGTGATGTTGTTGTGGAGGCTGCGGGTGAGGGGACGGACCGGATCGAGACCGGCCTGAACAGTTTTGCCCTGACTGCGGCCAATGTGGAGGATCTGACCTTCATCGGAACCGGGGCCTTCACGGGCACTGGCAACGTGCTGGCCAATGTCATCACTGGTGGGACCGGGAATGACACGCTGGCCGGTGGTGCGGGCAATGACACTCTGGTTGGCCTTGCTGGCAACGACACCTATGTCGTTGAGGATGTGGGCGATGTCGTGACGGAGGCGGCCGGTGCTGGTACCGACACCGTGCGGACGGCGCTGGCCAGCCTGACCCTCGCGGCCAATGTCGAAAACTTGACCTATGCCGGCGCCGGTACGTTCAACGGGACCGGCAACAGCGGTGACAATCTGCTGACGGGGGGCAGCGGGAACGACACCCTGTCGGGTGCTTCCGGTAATGACACGCTGGTGGGCGGGGCCGGCAATGACAGCCTGGTCGGCGGCACCGGCAACGATCTCTATCTGATCACCGATGCCGGTGATGTGGTGGTGGAGGCAGCCGGCGAGGGGACGGACCGGGTGGAAACGGCCCTTTCGGCCTATACGCTGACAAGCAATGTCGAGGACCTGACCTATACCGGCACCGGCGCCTTCACGGGTGCGGGCAATGGCAGCGACAATTCCATCACGGGTGGTGCCGGCGGCGACACGGTGTCGGGGGCCGGCGGCAATGATACACTGGATGGTGGGTTGGGTGCAGACAGTCTGGCCGGCGGTGCGGGCAATGACCTGTACCGGATCGACAATGCCGGCGACACCATTACGGAACTGGCGGGTGAGGGAACGGACCGGGTGGAGACGGCGCTTTCGGCCTATACCCTGTCTGCCGAGGTAGAGAACCTGTCCTATACAGGAACCGGCGACTTCGCCGGTACAGGCAGCAATGTGGCCAATTCCATCACGGGTGGGGCTGGCAACGATACCCTTTCGGGCGGCAGTGCCGGGGCTGATACGCTGGCTGGTGGTCTGGGCGATGATGTGTACCTGCTCGACCATGCGGGCGTGACAGTGGCGGAGGCTGCGGATGGCGGGATCGACACCGTCCGCACCAGCCTGTCCAGCCTGGTGCTGGCGGCGGAGGTCGAGATTCTGACCTATAGCGGTGCCAGCAATTTCGCAGGCACCGGCAATGCCCTGGCCAACAGCCTGGCGGGTGGTACCGGCAATGACACGCTGTCCGGCGGCGAGGGCGCCGATTATCTGACGGGTGGTGCCGGTGCCGATAGCCTGATCGGCGGCAATGGCAGTGACACCGCCGATTACTCGGCCTCCACCGCCGGTGTGACGGTGGATCTGACAGCCGGCACCGGCAGTGGCGGCGATGCCCAGGGTGATGAACTGAGCGGTGTGGAGAATATCGAGGGGTCGGATGAGGCCGACACGCTGTATGGCGATCCCAATAACAACCGACTGCAAGGGGCCGGCGGCGATGACAGCCTGCGCGGCGGTGATGGCGCCGATACGTTGGAGGGCGGTGATGGTGATGACATGGCCATCTTCCGTGGCAATTTTTCTGAGTACACGATTGAGCGTATCGGCATTGGCAGTTATCGCGTCAACCACAGCAATCCATCCGGTGCGGTCAATGATGGCATTGACCTGCTGACCGATATCGAACTGCTGCGTTTCGCTGATCAGGACATTATTCTGGGCGCCACCAATGTTGCCCCGGTCGCCCGGGCGGATGCCGCGCTGAGCATTGCGGGTACGCCGGCCCTTATCGATATCACCAGCCTGCTGGCCAATGATTTCGATCTGGATGGTGACGAGGTGACTATCACCGCCGTCCAGAACGCGGTCAACGGCACCGTCAGCCTCTCCGGCGGGTTCATAAGCTTTATCCCCGCCGATGGCTTCACGGGCACCGGCGCCTTCGATTATGTCATTGATGATGGCCATGGGGGAACGGCCACGGCCACCGTTACCGTCACGACGGCGCCGGTTGACCCCAATCTGCTGCCGGTTGACAGCAACAGTGCCGCGGACAGCGTGACGGAGGGTGCCGCCGACGGCAGCCTTGTCGGCATCACCGCGACAGCGACGCCGGGCAATGGGTTACCCGTCACCTATCAGCTGCTATCCAATGCCGGCGGACGTTTCACTATCGATCCCATCACGGGTGTTGTCAGCGTGGCGAACGGTGCCCGTTTCAACCCGGTCGTCAATCCAACCCACCAGATAACGGTGGCGGCCAAAGATAACACCGGTCATGTTGCCTATCAGGACTTTGAGATCGCCGTCGTTAACAGCCCACCCTCAACGCCCTTCGATGCCAGCATCGCCCCCAATATCGTCGGTGACTATTGGCCAGAGGGCACGCGGACGGGCGTCATCGCGGCCAGCAGCGATATCAGTGGCAACCCCGTGACCTATCTGCTGACCGACGATGCCGGTGGCCGGTTTGAGATCGACACGGTGACGGGTGAGGTGATGATTGGAAACGCCGCCATTCTGGAGGCAGGTGGGACAGGGGTCTTCACCATCAAGGTAGCAGCCAGTGACGGACTTGATATCAGCCCGGAGCAAAGCTTCTCGATCACGGTGGCCCATGACGGACTGCCCCCCTTGCCGGGGCAGACAGCCAATCTGGCTGCTGGCGACGTGGCCGTGGTCAATACCTACACCAAGGGAAATCAGACAGCGCCGTCCGTCGCGGTCCTGAATGACAGTTCGCATGTGATCGCCTGGACCTCCGCCGGTCAGGATGGCAGCGATAACGGCGTCTATGCCCAGCGCTTCTTCCTGAACGGTATTCATTATGGGGCGGAGTTCCAGGTCCCGACCACGACCAAGGGTAGCCAGACCGGTGCCGCCGTCGTGGCCCTGCCGGATGGCGGCTATGTCATCTACTGGGCTGACAAGGGTATCAAGGGCCAGCGCTATAATGGATTTGACGAGAAGGTCGGCGGCCAGTTCATCGTCAGCACGACCAGCGGCCGCGATCCGGCGGCAACCCTGTTGGATAATGGTCAGATCGCCGTCGCCTGGGCGGGGCCACATCTCAATAATGGTGAGTCCGATGTCTATGTGCAGCGGCTGAGTGTCAGCGGCGGGCGTATCGGTGGCACGGTTGCAACCGGATATCCCGTGCTGGCTACCCACGGCAACCATTCACAGGTCGCGATCACGGAACTGGTCGGTGGTGGCTTTGTCGTGACTTGGCAAGAGTTGATGACGGGTTACGGCGCGCTGAGTTGGGAGGTACGCGGCCAGATTTTCAACGCCAGCGGATCAAAGACAGGTGCCATATTCATGGCCAACGGTACCCGCCAAGGGATTCAGAGCGAAACCGCCGTCACTGCGCTTGCCGATGGCGGCTTCATCGTCGTTTGGGACAGCCTGCATACCGGTGGCGACAGCACCGATATCTATTTCCAGCGCTACGCCAGTAATGGCGTTCGTATCGGTGGTGAGATCCGGGCGAACAGCCTGACCACCGGATATCAGGGTCAACCCAAAGCAGTTCTGCTTGCCGATGGCGGCTTCGTGATCGCCTGGGAATCCAAGTATCAGGATTCCGGTGCCGATGGCATCGTCGCGCAGCGTTTCACGGCTTCTGGGGCACGGGTTGGGACAGAGTTCCATCTGGACAATGGCGGTGCGGGTGTTCTTTCGAATGTAGATATGGCCGCAAGGGCCGACGGCGGCTTCGTGGTAACCTGGGTTTCCACCACAGCGGACGGCAGCGGGACCGGTATTGTCACGCGCACCTTCTACACCACCAATGAAGGTCCGGTTGTCGAGGGACTGGACGAGGTGGCCGGCGCTGACCGGTCCATACCTGCCTCTTCACTGGTTCGTGCTGTCCATGTTCAGGGCGATGCGTATATCGGCGGCAACCTTCAAGTCATCAAAAAGTATCAGTTTATTGACACCACAGCCGGCCCCGTTAGCGGCCATTTCGAACTGAATGGCGTTGCGTTGCCCGACGGCCAAGTGATCACCGTTACGGCCGCACAGGTGGGCAAGCTGCGCTTCATCGGTGGTGGAGAGGCCGGTCTGGATACTGTTCAAGTCCGTGCATCCGACGGTGCTGCATGGGGCGACTGGGTGACTTCCACGGTCACAACTGTGGAAAGGTCGCCTTTGCTGGTTGCGGGGGGGCTTGATACCGTCCTGAACACAACAAAGACGGGTGACCAGCTTTACCACTCCGTGGCAACGCTCATGGATGGGGGGCATGTCGTCACCTGGATATCCAGCAATGTCGATGGCAGCGGCACAGGCGTTGTAGCGCAGCGCTTCGATATCCATGGAAGCAAGGTTGGGGGCGAATTTCTTGTCCCCACGCTGGTCAAGAATAATCAGTTCTACACTGATACGGTCGCGTTGAATGATGGTGGATATGCCATCTTCTGGGGTGCGGGTCCGGGCCTGCAAGGGCAGCGTTTTGACGCCAGCGGCGCGCAGATTGGTCAGCAATTCACCGTAAACCATGGCGGTAGCACCCAACTCAAGGCAACCGTGCTGGCCGACAACACCATGGCGGTAGCCTGGGTGGGGCCGGCGGGTGACTGGTATGGGCAACCGCTGGAATCGGTCTATGTTCAACGCGTGGCGGTGAATGGCACCTTCTTCGGTGGCCCGGTCAATGTCGGTCAACCACTGTTGATGCCGCGTGACCAGGTGGTGGAACCAGCGATTGCCAGCCTGGCCAATGGCGGTTTCGTTGTCAGCTGGACCAATCAGATGATAAACGCTCTGGCTCTTGGACCGGAAGTACGGGCACAAGTGTTCAATGCATCTGGGAACAAGGTTGGTGGTATTATCGAGGTTCAGACAAACCGGTTCAGTGCACAATCGGAAAGTTCTATTGCTGGCCTCTCCAATGGCAATTTTGTCATTGTATGGAGCAGTGCCCATACTGCGGGCTACAATATCTACATGCAGCGTTTTAATTCTTCCGGCGGCAAGATCGGGGCGGAAACGCTGGTCAACACCACCACGGATGATGCACAACGGAAGCCCGATGTCGTTGCTCTTTCTGACGGCGGCTACCTTGTGGCCTGGGTGTCACAGAATCAGGACGGCGATGGTGATGGCATTTATGCGCAGCGTTACAACGCTGTCGGCACCAAGGTCGGCCCGGAATTCCGTCTGAATACCCAGACGTCGGGTAGTCAAAACGGTATCGAACTGTCCGCGCGGCCAGACGGCGGTTTTGTGGCCGTGTGGAGTTCAACCAACATGGATGGCAGCGGCAAAGCCATTGTCGGAAACGTCTTCGGTACGCCTGACACATTGCCTGACGGCTATGTCCTGAAGTTCGGGACGGATGGCAATGACACGCTGGTGGGCACGGATTTTCGTGACCGCATTTGGGGTGATGATGGCAATGACAGCCTGTCGGGTGGTCTGGGCAATGACCTTCTGGAGGGGGGTGGCGGCAATGACACGCTGGATGGCGGTAATGGTGCGGACCTTTTGAATGGCGGGTCTGGCAACGACACCTATATCGTGGATAATGTCGGCGATAGCATCCAGGACAGCAGCGGCACGGACACGATCCGCACCACGCTGAATAGCTTCAACCTCTATGGCACGGGGGTGGAGAACCTGGCCTTCATCGGCACCGGCGATTTCACGGGTGTCGGTGACGGGGCCAATAATTCCATCGCGGGTGGGGCTGGTTCCGATACGCTGATCGGCAATGACGGCAATGACACGTTGAATGGCGGTGCTGGGGCCGACAGCATGGCTGGTGGTGCCGGTGACGATACCTATATCGTTGACAATGAAGGCGATAACGTGTTCGAGGCGGCAAGCAATGAGGGCCTCGATACGGTGCGCACCAGCCTAGATGCCTACACGCTGACCGCCGGGGTGGACAATATCGTCTATACAGGCACGGGCTGGATAGCGGCCATGGGCAATGACCTGGACAATGCCATTGCGGGCGGTGCCAGCAGCGATACTCTGGATGGCGGCCTAGGGCGGGATACGCTGACCGGCGGTGCCGGTGACGACATCTACATCACCGACCGCAGCGACGATGTGGTGGTGGAGGCGGCCAATGCCGGCAATGACAGGGTCCGCACGACGGCGGCCAACTACACCCTGTCCGCGAATATCGAGGATATGTATTTCATAGGCACTGGTGGCTTTACCGGGACCGGCAACAGTCTGGCAAACTCCATCACGGGCGGTGACCGCGATGACAGCCTATCAGGCGCCGCTGGGGCTGATACGCTGATTGGCGGGATCGGCAACGACACGCTGGATGGCGGGACGGGGAATGATGTGCTGTATGGTGGTCTGGGCGACGATACCTATATCATCGATGCAACCACCGATATAATCGGGGAGGTGGATGGCGAGGGGACCGATACCGTCCGTACTACCCTGTCCACCTTCGGCTTGACGGGCTCTCTGGAGAACCTGACCTATGGCGGTACCGGCAACTTTACCGGCACGGGCCATGCGGGTGCAAACGTGATCACCGGTGGCAATGGCAATGACACGCTGGACGGCGATGCGGGCGCCGACACGCTGATAGGGGGTCAGGGCAACGACACTTATACGGTCGATAATGCCGGCGATGTCGTGATCGAACAGGCGGGTGGTGGCAATGATACCGTCCGTTCCAATGCCAACACCTATGCAATCACCGGCGAGATCGAGAATATGATCTTCACCGGCTATGGCAATTTCTCGGGCACCGGCAGCGCCACCGCCAATTCCATGAAGGGGGGTGACGGTTCGGACACGCTGGATGGCGGCGGCGGGGCCGACACGCTGGATGGCGGTGCGGGCGACGATGTCTATGTCGTGGACAGCAGCGCTGACGTCGTTGTGGAGACTGCTGGCAAAGGCCTTGATCTGGTCCAGGCCATGGTCAATGCCTACACGCTGTCGGCCCATGTCGAACGCTTGGCCTTCATTGGCATGGGCGGTTTTGCGGGTACCGGCAACGCACTGGACAATACCATCACGGGCGGGTCGGGCGCCGATACGCTGGATGGCGGCGGCGGCAATGACACGCTGGAGGGCGGCCTTGGCGATGATACATATATGGTCGATGGCTTGTCCGACGTGATGGTGGATACAGGCGGCACCGACACGGTCCGCACCGCTCTTGCCGCCTACACGCTGGGGACCGACCTCGAGAACCTGACCTATACCGGCAGCGGCGTCTTCACTGGTACCGGCAATGCTTCGGCCAACTTCATCACGGGCGGTGCGGGCGCCGATATGCTGGTGGGCCTGGGCGGGATCGACACGCTGGCCGGTGGTGCGGGCGATGATCTCTATGATGTAGAGGAAACAGGCGATCAGGTAGTGGAACTGGCGGGTGGCGGCAATGACCATGTCCGGTCCAGCGCCAATGTCTATACGCTGTCGGCGGAGATCGAGACCCTGACCTTCACCGGCAGTGGTACCTTCACCGGCACCGGCAACGCCTTGGCAAATTCCATCAAGGGTGGGGCTGGGAATGACATGCTGGACGGCGCCGCTGGGGCCGACACGCTGGATGGCGGTGATGGCAACGACACCTATGCCATTGATGATGCAGGCGACACCATCATCGACAATACAGGGATTGATACCGTCCGTAACAGCCTTTCCACCTACACATTGGGGGCGGGCCTGGAACATCTGGTCTTCACCGGGGCCGGCGCCTTCGCGGGGACGGGCAATGCCGCGGGCAATTCCATCACCGGCGGATCGGGCAATGACACGCTGGATGGTGGAGCCGGAGCCGACACGCTGGCCGGTGGACTGGGCAATGATATCTATATTGTCGATGATGCCGGTGATGTGGTGACGGATACCGGCGGCACCGACGCGGTCCGCACGGCCCTGGCCAGCCATACGCTGGCGGCCAATATCGAGAACCTTGTCTTTACGGGCATGGGCGATTTCTCAGGCACCGGCAATGGCAGCGCCAACTCCATCACCGGCGGGATCAGTAATGACACGCTGGACGGTCTGGGCGGCAACGACACGCTGGATGGCGGTGTCGGGGCCGACAGCATGGTGGGGGGCCTGGGCAATGACACCTTCATCGTCGACGATGCCGGCGATGTCGTGGTGGAGGCGGCGGGCGGCGGCACCGATACGGTCCGCACCAGCCTTGCCGCCTACACGCTGGGCACCAATGTCGAGCATATGGTCTTTACCGGCACGGGTGCCTTCACCGGGACCGGAAATAGTGCCACCAACTCCATCACGGGCGGGACCGGCAACGACACGCTGGACGGTCTGGACGGGGATGACACGCTGTCGGGCGGCAATGGCAATGACAGCCTGACCGGTGGCAACGGCAATGACAGCCTGACCGGCGGGACCGGTGC
This sequence comes from Azospirillum sp., assembly GCA_027483805.1. Taxonomy (GTDB): domain Bacteria; phylum Pseudomonadota; class Alphaproteobacteria; order Azospirillales; family Azospirillaceae; genus Niveispirillum. The sequence goes on from JAIXTS010000340.1 coordinate 9,249, forward strand.
CGACACGATGGTCGGCGGGGCCGGCAACGATACCTACATCGTCGACAATATTGGCGACGTCGTGGTCGAACAGGCTATTGAAGGCACCGACAGCGTGCAATCCTCGATCAGCTTCACTCTGACCAGCGTACTGGAGAACCTCACCCTGACGGGCGGTGCTGCCATCAACGGCGTCGGCAACGATGGAGACAATCAGCTGACCGGCAATGGTGCCGCCAACAGCCTGGAGGGCGGTCTGGGCAATGACAGCCTTAATGGCGGCGGCGGGGCCGATACGCTGGCGGGCGGGGCCGGTGATGATCTCTACACCGTCGATAATGCCGGCGATATCATCACCGAACAAGCGGGCGGGGGAACGGACAGCGTTCAATCCTCCGTCACTTATACCTTGTCGGCACATGCGGAGAACCTGACCCTGACCGGTGGCGGCGCCACCAATGCCACCGGCAACGACCTAGCCAACATCCTGACCGGCAACAGTGGTACCAACCGGCTGGATGGCGGAACCGGGGCCGACACCATGGCCGGCGGCGCAGGCGACGATGCATATGTCGTGGATGATGCCGGCGACACGATCATCGAGGCAGCAGGCCAGGGCACCGACCATGTGGAAACGGCACTGGCCGCCTATACCTTGGTCACCAACTTGGAGCATCTGACCTATACGGGCAGCGGTGATTTCACCGGCACCGGTAACGCCGCCGCCAACAGCATCACCGGTGCTGCCGGCAATGACACGCTGAATGGCGGTGCGGGTGCTGACACCCTGGCCGGTGGGGCGGGCGATGATTTCTACATCATCGATGATAGCGGTGACGTCATCATTGAAGGGGCCGGCAACGGCACCGACACCGCCCAAGTCTCTGTTGCCATTTACACCCTCTCGGCCAATGTCGAGGCTATGGTTTACTCCGGCAGCGGTGATTTCACCGGCACCGGTAACGCCGCCGCCAACAGCATCACCGGTGCTGCCGGCAATGACACGCTGAATGGCGGTGCGGGTGCTGACACGCTGACCGGCGGTGCCGGTGACGATACCTACATCATCGACGATGCCAGTGACTTGATCAGCGACAGCAGCGGCACCGACAGCGTCCAGACCAGCCTGTCCAGTTACACGCTGGGCAGCGGGCTGGAGCGGTTGGCCTATTCCGGCAGCGGTGATTTCACCGGTACAGGCAATGCCGCCGCCAACAGC
>JAIXTS010000517.1 GCA_027483805.1 Azospirillum sp.
ATCCGCGCCCGGCAGGAGACGATCGACACTTTCCTGGCCATCGCCGACCGGGAAGGGTGGGTGCTGGGCGAGGTGCTGGAACATGCCATGGCGGCGCTGGAGCGGGAACTGGCGGCACGGGGATGACCGGGCCCCAGGCCTGACGGATTGCAGATGTCCTGCAATCCTTGGCAAGATGGGTGAAAACATATAAGAATATCGACCCTGGGAAGCTGGCCTCCTCCATCCGGCCTTCTTCAAAGGATCGCGGTAACTATGGCTGATGGCCTGATCCCCGATACCGTGGTCTTCGACTTCACCGGGCAGGATCTGGACGGCATGGTCGCGTCCTGTGAAACGGACGAGCTGATGCCCTTCGTGCGCGCGCTGGTGCCCGCCGCCGGGTCGGTCCTGGAGGCGGGGGCGGGGTCAGGCCGCTGGGTCCGGGCGTTGACCAGCCTGGGTTATGCCGCCACGGGCATTGAATTGAGTGCAGCCGATGTGGAACGGTTCCGCGCGGCCTGGCCGGACATTCCTTATGATCACGGCAATGTGGAGGCGATGCCCTATGCCGACGGGTGCTTCGATGCCCTGCTGTCGCTGGGGGTGATCGAACATCTGTTCATGGGGCCGGAAAAGGCGGTTGCGGAGATGCGCCGCGTCCTGAAGCCGGATGGTGTCATCTTCCTGACCGTTCCGCATGGAAACCTGTCCTTCCGGCTGGAGCAGGTGAAGGATGCCCTTTTCTATCGGCTCTATGGCAGCAACCGGGTCCGCCGGCTGATGGGGCGTCCGGCCGTCAGCTATCCGGCCACGCTGGAAAAACAGCGCCTGGAAGCGATCCGGCGGGGGCGGCGCGCCGGCGTGGCCATCAAATATCGCTTTGATCCGGCATCGGGCATCGGCTTCTATGAATATCGCTATGATACGGCACAGATCCGCCGCCTGATTGAACAGGGCGGTTTCCGGATCGAGGCTTTGCACCTGCTGAATGCGCCTGACCGGCTCTATCAGATTTTTGGCGCGCTGGTTGGTCAGTATGACGGGTGCAGCCAGCCCCGGCCGAATAGGCTGGGGCGCCTGCTGGCCCGGCTGCTGCCTGCCGGCTGGATCGGGCATATGGCCCTGGTGATCGCCAGACCCGCACGGGCCTGACCATTGCCCCTTGCCCGCGCGGCGCCGGGTTCTTCTGGAGAAAAGCCTGTGTGGCCGTGGCACAACAGGCTGTCCATCTCTTGCATCACAAAGCGGCGGCTACCGTCATGGCAGACCACCAGACATTGAAAACAACTTGCTGGCGTAGGGTGTTTATCGATATTTTGAACGTGGAATACCGCTATCCCAAGCTCAAGGTCCCTCAGATGAATGAAGTTTTCCCGCATGGCGAGGGCACGATGTCCCGGCACCCCCTGCGTTCTTCCCTGCGGACCTTGATTTTCGGCAGCGCACTGGCCCTGGCCTTTGCCACCCCCGTCCTGGCGGCGCAGACCCAGTCCAGGAAGGCGGAAGACGTAGCGGAGCAGCCGGCTGAATCCTATCAGGCCAAAGGCATCGAATTCGGGTCGTTCCTGATGCTGCCCGTGCTGGACGTCTCCCAGCATTACAATGACAATGTGTTCGCCTCTGCCACGGATCGCCGTTCCGACTGGATCACGCGTATCGCGCCGGAGGTCAAGTTCCGCTCCCGCTTCACCAATCACCAATTGAACCTGACGGCCAAGGCTGAACAATCCTTCTATCGCGAATATACGAGCGATGATCATTTCGACTTCACGCTGGCGGCTGACGGTCGTTATGACATTGACCGCAACTGGAAGCTGACGGGCATCGTGGATGCCAGTCAGACCCATGAGGATCGCGGCAGCCCCGATGATGCCGGTGGCAAGGAACAGACACGGCTGCGCACCGGTACCGCGAAGTTCGGGACGGAGAAGACCACCGGCCGTTTCGGCCTCAAGCTGGATGGCGAGGCGATCCGCCGCGATTATCAGGATGTCGAGGGGGCCAATGGCGCCATCATCAACCAGGATGATCGCGACCGTGACGAACTGCGCCTGACCACCGAACTGTCCTATGAGCTTTTCCCCGGCTACAGCGCCGTGGTCGAAGGGTCGGTCAATGACCGCAAATATGATGACCGGCTGGATGACCGGGGCTTCAACCGGTCCAGCCATGGCAGCACCGTGCGGGCCGGTATCGGCGTGGATATCAGCGAGCTGGTGCGCGGTGATTTCCTGATCGGTTACATGAACCAGAATTACGAGGACGCGCGTTTCAACACGATTGACGGCTTCTCGATGAAGGCCAGCTTCAACTGGACCCCCAGCCGGATGACCGTGGTTATTCCGACCCTGGAACGGTCGATCCAGGAAACCACGACGGTCAATTCCTCCGGCATGGTGCGTACCGGCGGCAGCCTGACGGTCCGCCATGAATTGCAGCGCAATATCATCCTGACCGCCATCGGCAGCTCCTATAATGAGAAATATCGCGGCACCACCCGCGATAACTGGAGCTATGACAGCCGTGTCCGCGGTCAGTGGTTCCTGTCGCCCAACTATTATGTCGGCGGTGAAGCCGGCTATCGCGAACGTACCAGCAAGGTTGATTCCGAAACCTTCCACCAGACGGTCCTGCTGCTCCGCGTCGGCGCCCAGCTTTGATCCAGCCGTCGCTGGCCCGCGCACTCATGTGCGCGTAAGCCAAACCACCGGATGGCGGCGCCCGGCACCTGAGGGAACAGGCAAAGACCAACAGCATGGCCCATGGCTCTTGGTATGGGTTTCCTGCGTCAGACCCCGGTCCCGGTGATGGAACGCCGGGACCGCCTGTCGTCGCGCCACCTGTCCGGCGCAGGACGTTCCATGAAAAAAGCCCGGAGATGCGGTTGGCATCTTCGGGCTTTTTGCTGTCTGTCAGACCAAACCACCTAAAGGGTGACCTTGGGGTGGTTTGGAGGCCGACGGCCCAGCAACTGAGGGAACAGAGATCCCCCTTTTGATCAGTCACGCGCAAGGGGCATGTCCATGCCCCTTGCATGCCCCCTCAGCTCGGGCTGGCGGTGAAGACCGGCGGCGGGTCCGTGACAACGGGCGTCGTCGTATTATTGTTCTGCTGCTGCTGTTGGGTATTCTGCTGCGTCGTTTCCTGCGTCGTCGTCGTGGCGGTCTGGGTCGTCGGCTGCTGGGTCACAGCCTGCCCCCCCAGGATCGCGTTCACCTGGGCCGCATTGGCAGAATTGGACTGTGACAGCTGGGTGTTGGTGCTGGCCTGGTTAAGGGTCTGCGTCACCGTCTGTGCGGCAGCGGGGGCCGCCGCCGAAACAGTCTGGCTGGTCACCGTGCTGTAGGAATTGGACATTGCCTGCACGGCGGCAGCCGGTGACGTCTGATACACGGTTGGATTGCTGACAACCTGGGTGACCCCTGTGGCGACCGTCGCGGAAAGGGTGGGGGACGCCTGCTGGGCCGCCGGCTGCACGACGATACGGGCGGCACCCGTGGCAACCGCCATACTCTGGGTCGGCGCGGCATTCTGAACCGTGGATGACTGCACCGCCTGCACGGCGGTCGCGGCAAGCTGTACCGCGGCGGCGGGATTGGTGGCCACCACCTGTTCCGCCACGATGACAGCCTGACTGGCCACGGAGGCGGCAACGGTCGGGTTACCGGTGGCCTGCGCCACCGTGACGGCGGTGCCAGCCAGACCGGCGACCTGGGTCGGCGCCACCTGAATCGCGACCGGGTTCACGAAGATACGGGCGGCGGTGGTCACCACCGTTTCCGTCTGCTGCGGTGCGCCCGTCTGGACCGCTGTCGTCCGGACAACCTCCAGCGCGGCGCCGGCGGCATTCACGGCGGCCTGCGGGTTTGTGGCCAGCATCTGCTCGGCTGCCTGCACGACCTGCGACGCCAGTTGCCCCTGCCGCTGTGTATTGCCGCCGGACAGGGTCAGGATGACCTGCTGTACCGCCGCACCATTCCCGGTCTGTACCGCAGCGCGCAGCGCGGGCGGCAATGCCGCCATGGTGCTTGCCAATGTCGCTTGCTGCGCCATGGCGGGCATGGTCAGTGCGGAAGCCACCAGGGCGGTCGACAGGAACAGGGAGCGGGCCAAGCGCATGGCTTCAACCTTTAATAAAGTTTATCGGTCACAACTTACGCGCATTCCGTCACCGGCTCAAGCCGCAAGCATCTACCTGGGGAGGTTGTCCCGACTGGCAGCCTTGTGCGGGACAGGACGGTCAGAAGCGGCGTTCCAGAACCTTGATGATGTCGCCCGGCAGGATGGGCGTGCGTTCATTGGCCCGGTATTCGACCTGCTTGCCGTCGATCATGCGGACCAGCACCACTTCCTCGATGCGGGCGCGGTAATCATAGCCGCCGGCCCGGGCAATGGCGCTCAGCACCGTCATGCCGGAATTATACTGGAACTCGCCGGGCTGCCGGACCTCACCCATCACATAGAAGGGCCGGAAAGTCTGGACCTCCACCGAGACATTGGGCGACTGCACGAAACGGTTGCGGGAGAGATATTCCTCGATACGGGCGGCCAGCAGCTTGCCGGTCAGGCCGGCCGAGGGGACATTGCCGACCAGGGGCATGTTGATGTTGCCGACCGGGTCCAGCGTGAAATCGCCGCTCAGTGACGGTTCGTTGAACACGGTCACGCGCACCCGGTTGCCGGGCTCCAGCTGATAACCCTCGGTGGCATTGAGAGTGGCAGCGGGGGCCTGTTCGTCGGGGAAACTCCCAACCGTCTGCTGACAGCCGGTCAGGACCAGTGCTGCCACGGTCAGACCAGAAACGAAGCCGTAGTTCATGCGACGAGCGGACATCAGACACAATCCCATGTTGACGCGATAACGGGTTGATGGTGGCATCCGCCCGCTTGCAGCTGCTCTAAGCCGGAAGCCACCATATCGGCAGGGCATCTGTCAATTCAATGGGACATGGCACGGCAGGGATGTCCAAGGGAGAGACCACCAATGCGCGAGGCATCCTGGAAGGATGATGCTTTACAGTCCTTGTGCAGGGTGATCGGCGATTCGCTCTCCGGGACAGCTCTGCCGGACAGGGCGGACCCTGACACGCTTGTCCCCCTGGCCCGCTGGCATCGGCTGCTGGATTTCCTGGGCCGGGTTCCCAATGCGACGCCGGAGGTCAAGGCCGCGCTCCGCTCACAGGCCCTGCGGGGATTGCGGCAGGCGGCGGCGCTGACCACCATCCTGGACGCGGCGCGGCAGCGCGGCTTGCCGGTCCTGGTTCTGAAAGGGGTGGCCCTGTCCCTGCTGCTGCACGGCAACCCCTCCCAGCGCGCGGCGGGTGATATCGACCTGCTGGTCCCGCCCGACCGGTTCAGGGTGGCGGCCGACCTGCTGCTGGAACTGGGCTATACCGTGGATGGCGATGGCCCGCCGCTGGATATCGCGGATACCGGCAGCAGCCATATCCGCGACCTGACCTTTATCGGCCATGGCCAGCGCATCGAACTTCACCGCCGACTCTATGAGCTGAGCACACGGTTGCCGGATAATTTCGAAACCTTCTGGTCGCAGCGCAGCGAACTGGCACTGGGACCGGTGACGGTCGCGACCCTCGGCCCCGCACATCTGGCGCTTTATCTCCTGGTCCATGGCCACGGCCATGACTGGGAACGGCTGCGCTGGCTGGTGGATCTGGCCCTGCTGCTGCGGCAGCCCGGCGCGGTGGCGATGCTGCGCGAACAGGCCCGGCAATTCCGGGTGGAGCGGGCCTGCGCGCAGGCGCTGGCCCTGATCGGCCATCTTTTCGGGCCGCAGCCGGGCATCCCGGCCCCCCGCCGCGTCCCCGCCCGCCCCCTGCGCCGGATGATGGCCTATGGCGGGGCCGAACCCATGCCGTCCGACGGCATGGTCTGGCTGCGCCACAGGCTGGAACATAAATGGCGGGATTACCGCCTGCATGATGGTTTGGGGGATTTCCTGGGGGCCGCGGCGCGCGACCTGACGACCAGTTCCGGGGACCTGACCCTGTTCAGGCTTCCACGGGGCCTGACCTGGCTTTATCCGGTTCTCCGGCCCATCGGCTTTCTGTGGCGGAACTTCCGGCCGCTGGCGGGCAACAGCCGGCGATGACCATGGCCGGCCAATTCGTTAATGCATTCATATTGTCGCGTTCTGAAACATGAAAGAACGCAAGACAATATCTGTATATTCCCGGTCCGATCCCGCCCCGCCACCCCGGCGAGACTTGATCGCAGGCGGACAAGAACTGGCGGAGAGCCCCCATGATTTTCAGCCCAAATAAAAATTTGCGCCGGCTGTTATGCGAAGTGTAAAGTTCATTCCATCATAAAGGCCTGTACAATTATTGCCTGATTTTCGCAGGAACCGTATCGCATCCGGGCTTCATTCCCCTGGGTCCCTGAACATGCTGAGGTTGAAGAGCAGGATGCCTGTCGATATGCCCTTCCGGTCCGGCAGCCCGCTCGCCCGTTCCGCTGGTCACGGCCGATCCATGGGCCGGCCCTTCCTGGTCCCGATCCTCATCTTCGCGGCGGATTGCCTGCTGCTGCTGCTGCTGACCACGCTGGCGACCCTGCTGCGCGAAAGCGTGGCTTTCTGGCTGCCGATCGGGATCAATCCGCGCTTCATCCACAGCATCCATGTCGCCATCCTGTTCCTGCCCCTGTTCTATCTGGCGGCGGGCCTGACGCCCGGCTATGGCCGGGTCGGGGTTGAACGGCTGCGCACGCGGGTCACGGTGACGCTGGCCTTCTTCGCGGCCATGATGCTGTTCGACTATGTGGCGCAGGGCGGGCAATGGTCGCGCGGCATCCTGCTGATCACCGGCACCCTGGCGGTGATCATTTCTCCCATCTGGGACGCCCTGATCCGCCTGCTGCTGATCCGGTTTGACCTGTGGGGGACCCCGGTCGTGGTGCTGGGCGCACCGGCGGAGCGGGCGCGGCTGGTGGCTGACCTGAAGGCCCATCCCGAGCTCGGCTGGATTCCCGTTCTGGAAGGGGAGGCGCCGCCGGCCCCGCCGCCAGTGGCCCCAGGCGTCAATCTGGCCCTGCTGGCCGCCGACGGGCTGAACCTGTCGGTCCTGGCCCAAGCCGACCGGCTGCCCTTCCGCAAGGTGGTGCTGGCCTGCGGCCTGACCAATACGCAAAGCCAGTGGGTGGCCTCACGCGATCTGGGGGGACAGCTGGGGCTGGAAATGCAGCGCAACCTGCTGCTGCCCTGGAACCGGGCCGTGAAGCGGGCCATGGATCTGCTGCTGGTCCTGCTGCTGCTGCCGCTGGGAACCCTGATCTGCCTGCCCTTCGTGCTGGGCCTGCTGATCCTGTCGCCGGGCCCGGTCTTCTATGCCCAGCAGCGCCAGGGGCTGAACGGCCGGCCGATCCCGGTGCTGAAACTGCGCAGCATGTATCCCGATGCCGAGGCGCGTCTGGCCGCCCTGCTGGCCCAGTCGCCAGCGGCCAGTGCTGAATGGACGGCGACGCTGAAACTGCGCCACGATCCCCGGTTGATCCCGGGCATCGCGGCCCTGATGCGGCGGTTCAGCATTGATGAGCTGCCGCAGCTGCTGAATGTGCTGAAGGGGGAGATGAGCATTGTCGGCCCCCGTCCCTTGCCCGACTATCATCTGGATGCGCTGTCGCCGGACGCCTGTGCGCTCCGCCGCAAGGTGCGGCCCGGCATCACCGGCCTGTGGCAGGTATCGGGGCGCAGCGCCCTGCCGATGCAGGAGATGGAACGGCTGGACGGCTATTATGTGCGCAACTGGTCGATCTGGCTGGATATCCACATCCTGGCGCGCACAGCCGTGGAGGTCCTGCGGGGCCGGGGGGCCTGGTGACCGGCCCTCTGCCCCGGCCGCCCACGACCCCGATCCTGGGCATTCCCGTGCATGTGCTGAGGCTGCCCGATGCGGTGGCCCTGGCGGCGGACTGGCTGCGCCGGGGGGAAAAGACCTGCCTCTGCCATGCCGATGCCCGCTCCATCCTGGCCGCCCGCGACGATCCGGCTTTCCGTCAGGCGTTGGCCGATGCGGGTTTTGTCGGGGCCGACGGCATGCCGCTGGTCTGGCTGCAGCGCTGGCGCGGCCTGCCGGGCGGGCGCATCTATGGCCCGGATTTCATGGAAGCCCTGATGGCCCACGGGATCACGGACGCGGACCGTCCCCTGCGCCATTTCTTTTTCGGCTCCACCCCGCCGGTGCTGGACCGGCTGATCCGCCGGCTGTCGGATCACTATCCGGGCCTGCGGGTCGCGGGCAGCTTCTCCCCGCCCATGGGCACCTGGGATGAGGCGGCGGACCGGGCGCACCGCGACCTGATCAACGCGGCAAGGGCGGATATCGTCTGGGTTTCCCTGGGCGCGCCGCGTCAGGAACTGTGGATGGCGCGCAACCGGGCCCACCTGCAGGCCCCGCTGCTGTGCGGGGTGGGGGCGGCGTTCGATTTCCTGTCGGGAGCCAAGCCGCAGGCCCCGCGCTGGCTGCGGCGCATCGGCCTGGAATGGGCCTTCCGGCTGCTGTCCGAACCGCGCCGGCTGGCGGGACGCTATGCGCGCACCCTGCCGCGTTTCATGGCCCTGGCCCTGGTGGAAGAACTGCGCCGCCACACCGGTCAGCGCCGGACCTGAAGAAACCCCTGTTCCGTGCCCGACAGACGCAGCGCCGTCAGCACCCCGGTGGCATAGGCGCCGGTATCGATGCCGATGCGGTTGGGCCGCTGTTCGGGTGCACCGGTGATCGTGTGGCCATGCACGATCACCCGGTCGTGCGGGCGCGGGTCGGACAGGAAGGGTTCGCGGATGCGCAGAAGGTCGACGGGGCTCTGGTCGGCGAAGGCCACGCCCGGTCGGATACCGGCATGCACAAAACCGTAATCCCCGATGATGCAGGAATGATCCAAACTGTGCAGGAAGGTCAGATGGGCCGGCGGCATCCGGTCCGGCAGTTCCGCGCGCAGCCGGGACAGCAGGGCCGGGGTCGGCGTCCGGGGGGGTAACAGGCCATAGCTGGCGACCGTCTCCATCCCGCCAAAGGCCAGCCAGTCCATGCCGCCCGCATGCCCGCCCAGGAAATCCACCAGTGCCGCCTCATGATTGCCGGCCAGATGATGGACCCGGCATCCCGGCAGCGGGTCCCCGATCAGGATGTCCAGCACGGCGCGGCTGTCCGGTCCCCGGTCGATATAATCGCCCAGGAAGACCAGGATGGTGGCTTGCGGAGGGTGATCCGCCGCGTCGGCGCGGATCACCGCCAGCAGCTTCTCCAGCAGCCTGTTTTCGCCATGGATATCGCCGACCGCATAGACACGCAGCCCGTCGGGAATGGCGGGCGGGCCGGACAGGGTCGGGATCACCGCCGGCGCCGGCGCGGCGCATCTGGTGAAACGGGCGGAAAACGCATCAAGCAGGAAGCGCATGGTGGGGAAAAACTGCCAGCAGGGTTGGAACCGGTAACGCTGCAGGATATACGGCCTTGCCCCATTCTGCTGCAAAGTCATGATGGCGGCCTGTGGACGCAGGGGACGCACCATGGCGGTCGGTTCGTCATCGGGGGTAATGGGGTCAGTGGCGGCAATGGGGGCAAGACACATCCATTTCAGGCTGTTCGCCGGCATTCTCCTGCTGGCGCCCTTGCCGCTGGGCTCCAACCGGCCCGTCACCTGGACCCTACTGGCCTTGCTGGTGGGGCTGCTCTGCCTGACCTGGCCGCTGGCGGTGCGCCGGGAACGGGATATGCCCGTCCTGTCGGTGCGTCCCCTGGCGCTGCCGCTGGCCCTGTTCGGTTCTGTCCTGGCCTGGGCGCTGATACAGACGCTCCCCGGCCTGCCGGCGGACTGGCACCATCCGCTGTGGCAGGCGGTGGCCGAGGCGCTGGCGCCGGACCGGGCGGTCGCGGGCCGGATCGGACTGTCGCCGTCGGCCGCCGTCACGGGCATCCTGCGCCTGCTCTGCTATGCCGGGGTGCTGTGGCTGGCCTATCTGCATGCCGGCTCGCGGCGGCAGGCCTGGCGGCTTGTCGATCTGCTGGCCATGGCCGGGGCCGCCTATGCGCTGTACGGGCTGTGCATTCAGATTACCGGGGCGCGCAGCATCCTGTGGATGGAGAAATGGGCCTATCAGGATGTGCTGACCAGCACCTTCGTGAACCGCAACAGCTACGCCACCTTTGCCGGCCTGGGCATCCTGTGCGCCCTGACCGTGGTGGTGCGCCGCTTGAGCGATGAGGAGGGGGTGATCCGCCCGCTGCGCCGTTTCGACCGCACGGCGGGCCTGTACGCCCTGGGCGGGCTGACCATGGTCCTGGCCCTGGCGGCCACGGAATCGCGGGGGGGCATGCTGGCCACGGCGGCGGGGCTGGCCGCATATCCCGTGCTGCTGCTCCTGGCGCGGCTGCGCCCCCGGCAGCGGCTGATGCTGGGACTGGCGCTGGGACTGGCGGCGGTGGGGCTGATCACGGTCCTGACCGCCATCGTGCCGGCCCCGCCGGGGGGCGATATCGCCGATCGGCAGCGCCTCTATCATTTCGTGGCCGGGCTGATCGCGGAACGGCCCTGGCTGGGTCACGGGCTGGGCAGTTTTCCTGCCATCATGGCCATGGCGCGCACCGCCGACATTCCGCAGGTCTGGACAGAGGCGCACCAGACCTATCTGGAATTGGCCCTGGAACTGGGCATTCCCGCCGCGTGCCTGCTGCTGCTGGCAATCCTGCTGCTGGTCGCCCATTGCCTGCGGGCCGATGACCGGCGGCCCAGCGACCGGCTGCTGCGCGCCCTGGCCCTGTCGGCAACCCTGCTGGTGGCCGTGCATGCCACGGTGGATTTCAGCATGCAGATCCCGGCGGTGGCCGTGACCTGGGCTGCGATCATGGGCACGGTGGCGGGCCGCCAGGCCCCGCGCGCGGCCGGTGGCACCCCGGTCAGAATGGTGGGGCAGCCGTGAACCATCCGGTCATCGGCGTCCTGGGGCCGGTCCTTCTGCACGATTTCAGCGACCTGTTTCCCGCCGATCTGGCGGCGGGCAGCCCCTTGCGGGGGCTGGGGGGGCCGCCGGTGCATCTGCATGTGCGGGAACTTCTGCGGCGGGGGCGGCGGGTGATCCTGTTCACCTTCGATGCCGGCCTGCGGGAGGAACGGATACTGGAAAACGGGCGGCTGAAAATCTGCATCCTGCCCTATGGCCCGCACCGGGGCCGGACCTGGTTCCGACGGGAACGGCAGGGCCTGCTGCAGGCCCTGCGGCGGGAGCAGCCCGACATGCTCAGCGCCCACTGGACCTATGAATTCGCCCTGGCCGCCATCGCCAGCGGCATTCCCCATGTCATCACGGCCCATGACGCGCCCTGGCGCATCCTGCGTCACAATTTCATTCCCTACCGCATGGTGCGCACCATCATGGCCTATGCTGCGTGCTGGCGGGCCCAGCGGCTGGTCGCGGTATCGCCCTATGTCGCCGCCCATCTGCGCCGGTTCGGCTTTCGGGCGGGCCCTATCGATATCATCCCCAACGGCCTGCCCTCCACGCTGTTCGGCCCCCCGGTGCCGCGCGATCCGGGCGCGGGCCTGACCTTCGGCAGCCTGTTCAGCGGCGGCTGGCAGGGCACCAAGAACGGTCCCACCCTGATCGAGGCCTTCGCCCTGCTGCGGCGGGATCTGCCCGACGCCCGGCTGCTGCTGGCCGGGGATCTGTGCGGGCCCACAGGGCCGGCGGCGGCCTGGGCCCGTGCGCGCGGTCTGGAGAGCGGGATCGACTTTCTGGGCCCCCTGTCGCATGCGGATGTCATGGCCCTGCTGGCCCGCCGGATCGACATCCTGGTCCATCCCTCCTTTGAGGAATCGTTCGGCATGACCCTGATCGAGGCCGGGATCATGGGCCTGCCCGTCATCGCGGGACGGGACAGCGGTGCCGTACCCTGGGTCCTGGGGGAGGGCAGATATGGCCTGCTGACCGATATCCGCTCACCCCAGGCCCTTGCCGGGGCCATGCTGGAGCTGGGCCGGGATGAACAGAGGCGGCAGCGGCTGGGGGGGGCGGCCCGCATGGCCGTGCGTGAACGGTTCGACATCGCGCGGACCACCGATCTCTATGAAGAGATTTTCGCACAGGCCCAGCCATGAGTGAGGGGCGCGGAATAGACGGGGCCGTGATCGGCCGGTCGCTGCGCTGGTCCTTCGGACTGGCGGGGGCGGGGGCCGTGCTGCAATTCCTACTGGCCGCCTTTCTGGCGCGGTTCCTGCTGCCGGCCGATTACGGGCTGGTCGCGGCGGCGGCGGCGGGCATGCGGCTTCTGCAATATGTTTCCGACCTGGGCATTGCCCAGACCGCCACGCAGAAGCCGGATTTTGACCGGGGTCGCGACGCACCGGTGCTGTTCACCATCGCCATCCTGGTCAATGTCGCCATCGTGGCCCTGGTCTGGCTGCTGGCCCCAATCCCGGGCGGCGGCGATCCGCACGTGACCGCCATCCTGCGGGTCATGGTCCTGTGCATGCTGCTGAACGCGGCGGCACAGACGGGTCTGGGCCTGCTGCGGCGTGATCTGGATTTCCGCACCGTCGGCCTGATCAATCTGGCGGCCATGATCCTGGGGCAGGGGCTGGTGGCGCTGCCGATGGCCGGGGCGGGCTTCGGCCCGTGGAGCCTGGTGGCCGGCAGCCTGACCCAATCGGGCGTAATCGCGGCCCTGGTCCTGGCCCGGACGCGCCACCCGCTTCTGCCCCGCCATTTCAACCGGTTGCGTCTGCGCGCCCTGGCCGCGCGGGCCTGGGGCTTTTCGCTGCTGCGCATATTGGACAGCGCCGGCCTTCATTCACTGCCCATCATCGTGCTGTTCCTGGCGGGCACCGGTGCCGCCGGCCTGTGGGACCGGGCCCTGGTCCTGACCCTGGTTCCGCTGGAAATGCTCTATGGCACCCTGGGGCAGGTGCTGTTCCCCGCCTTCAGCCGGCTGGACGGGGATCGGGAGCGGCTGCGCCGGTCCTGGCTGTCGGTGCTGCTGCTGCTGCCCTTCCTGGTCGCCTGCATCGCCGCCGGCATGGCCGCCGCCGCCGGGCCGCTGGTGGCGGTCGCCCTGGGCCCGGTCTGGTCACCCGCCGCCGAGCCTGTCTTCTGGCTGGCGCTGTGGGCGGCCTTGCGCGGTGTCGGCCATATCTGCGGCACCCTGCTGGAAGGAACCGGGCGGCTGCGGATACGGGGCGTGATCCAGACAGGCTATCTCCTGGCCCTTGCCGCCGCACTGGCCATCATCCGCCCGGACGGGGCAGCACAGACGGCCCGCCTCCTGGTGCTTGTCGATACGCTGTTCCTGATCCCGCTGGTCATGGCGGCGGCCCATGCCTGTGGAGCACGCTACCGGGAGGCCGCCAGCCGGCTGGGCCTCGCCCTGCTGCCGGCCCCCCTGGTGGGGCTGGCGGTGCATCTGTCGGTAACGGCCCTGACCCCGGCCCCGGCAGCCCTGATCCTTCTGGCTGCCATCATGACGGGGGCCGTCGCCCTGGCGCTGGCCGTGGCTTTCCATCCCTCGCGGGAGCTGCGGCGGCTGATCGTCAGCCGGGCCCTGGGCGATACGCTGTCGGTGAATATGGAACGCCGGGGCCTGACCGGGCGCCTGCTGCGCTTTCTGGAGCGATAGGGATGCGGGTTCTTCATGTCCTGGCGGGTCTGGCCCCCTCGGGCGCAGAACGGATGCTGGAGGTGGTGGCCCCCCTGGCGACGGCGGACGGCGTGCGCGCCACCATCCTGTCCACCGGGGAGGATGGGATCGGCCCCTTCGCGCCACGTCTGGCCGCCGCCGGCTATGCGCTGCACCATATCCCCTTCCGCCGCGATATCGCCTTCCTGCGGCATTTGGCCGTCTGGCTGCGCCGCGAACGGTTCGATGTGGTGCATATCCATTGCGAGCGTGCGTCCTTCTGGATCGCGGCTTCTGCCTGGGCGGCGGGCACGCGCCGCATCGTGCGGACCTTCCACGCCATCTTTGCCTTCCAGGGGCCGTTGCGCTGGCGGCGGGGCCTGCAGCGGGCCGTCCTGCGCCACCTGTTCGGCGTGACCGGCACCGCCCATTCCGCCTCCGTCATCGCCAATGAGGCGCGGCTGTTCGCCAATCCCGTCCATTTCGTTCCCGCCTGGATCGACCCCTGCTTTCAGCCGCCCAGCATCGCGGAGCGGGCGCAGGCCCGGCAGCGGTTCGGCCTTGGCCCCGATACGGTCGCCCTGATCTGTGTCGGGTCCTGCATGGCGGTGAAGAACCACACCTCCCTGATCGAAGCCGTGGCCCGGCTGGCCGGACAGGGCCACGACCTGCTGCTGCTGCATGCCGGCACCGGCCCGCTGGAGGGGGCGGAGCAGGAGGCCGCCACCGCCCTGGGCATCGCGGACCGGGTGCGTTTCCTGGGGCCCATCGATGATGTGCGGGGGCTTTTGCAGGCGGGCGACCTGTTCGCCATGCCGTCCTTGCGCGAAGGGCTGGGCATCGCAGCGCTGGAGGCGCTGGCCTGCGGCCTGCCGGCCCTGTTCACCGAAACCGACGGGCTGCGCGACATGCGGGGCCTGGGGCCGGTGGCGCGGTGGACAGGCCCGGATGCCGGCGCCATCGCCGATGGTCTGGCCGACCTGCTGGCCATCCCGGCGGCGGAACGGTGGGCGCAGGCCGCCACCGCCGCCGGCACCACGCAGCAGCGGCACGGGGCAGCGGCGGCCTGGGCCATCCTGCGGCGTCTTTACACCACCCGCCCGTCCAGCACCTGACGGTAGATGGCAAGCCGCTGTTCCAGGATATGGGCGGGGGCATAGCGGGCTTCATAGGCGGCGCGGCCCGCCCGGCCCATCCGGCGCAACAAGGCCGGATCAACCGTCATTTCGGCGATCTTCCGTGACCAGACTGCCGGATCATGGGGATTAATCAGGTGACCGGTCACGCCTTCATCGATCATGCTTTCCACCGCCCCGCCGGACGATGCCAGGACCGGCAGGCCATGGGCCAGGGCTTCGGCCACCACCAGCGGAAAATTCTCCCGGCACAGGGTGGGAAAGACCAGCAGGGCGGCGCGGGCCATGGCCTGGGATACTTCCGCCGGGGTCCGCCGACCCAGGAAGCGCACGCCCGGCGGCACATCCAGGGCAGCCCCGCCCTCAACCGGACTGTCGCCGACCACGTCCAGCGGGACCTGCAGGTCCCGCCACGCCGCCAGCAGGGTGGCCAGCCCCTTTTCCGGTGACAGGCGGCCCACGAACAGCACGCCGGCCCTTTCATCATTGTCCGCTGGCACCGGCCCCGGATCGGGCACCACGGGCGGGCTGACGATGATGCGGTCGGATGGCAGGCCACCGGCCACCAGGGTCCGGGCCGAGGAGGGGGACAGAGCGATGAACCGGTCGACCTTGCGCTGCCAGGTGCCCAGCAGCCGGTGCGTGCCGATCAGCGCCGCCATGGCCGTGCTGGCCACGACACTGTCGCGATAGCAGGCATGGACGATCCCCGGCCAGGGCACCAGCCGGCCCAGGCAATCCTCGCAGGATTTGCCATCGCGCAGCAGCAGGGCATTGGCGCAGAGCAGGCGGAAATTATGCAGCGTCTGGACGGTGGGCACCCCCAGCGCGCGGGCCGCGTCATGCACGGCGGGCGACAGCAGCGGGAAGGTATTATGGACATGCACGATGTCGGGCCGGAACCGCCGGATCGCCGCCGTGGCGGCGGCATGGCCCTGTGACGACCAGATCAGGTGCCGCGCCACGCCCAGCCCGTCGGGCACCCGCTGGTTATCCTCCAGCAGCAGATCGACCGCGACACCGCCCTGGCGCAGCAGGGTCAGTTCGGCATCGACGGCGGCATCCTCGCCGCCGCGATGGCGGTACCGTTCATGGATGATCAGAACGCGCATGGTCCGCCATCACCCCCACCATATGAACCAGGGCCGCCCGTGTCACCGCCGCCGGTCCCAGATCGCCCGTATCGATCAGGGCAACGTTGGGCACGCTCGCGGCCAGCGCCCGATAGGCCGCCACCTGCCGCGTCGCTTCGGCCAAGGTCGCCTCCCCCTTGCGGCTGACCAGTTCCGCCGGATCGGCGATCAGGAACAGCGCCCCCAGCGGACGCGCCGCCGCCGCCGCCAGCCGCCGCACCGCCGCGTCGCCCAGGTCGATGCCGCGCCGGCGGGGGGCAACGATGTAATCAAACCCATAGCGATCGAACAGCACCAACCGCCCCGCCACCAGATGCGGGCGCACATGCAGCCAGTGGCCCAGGCGGAAATCCAGCCAGGCCAAGCCCCAGCGCAGCCAGGAGCGCAACGTCCCATGCGGCCGTTCCGCCGCCGTGCCGGCGACGGGCGGCAGGCCCCGCGACCGGCGCGGCCAGAGGAAGGGCCGTGTATGCAGGACCCGGATTCCGGCCGCCAACTGCCGGGGAACGCTCCAGCCCAGACTGTCCAGCAGTGATGTCTTGCCGGCCCCATCGGGACCACTCAGCGTCCACAGCACCCCCGGCGGCCGCATGAAGCGCCCCAGCCCGTCGGCCAGTTTCGCCAAAAGCAGCCGCAGCAGCAGGCCGGGCCGGCACAGCAGGGCCATGATCAGGGCCGATAGCCGGCCCGGCGGCAGGATGCCGAAGGCGGCGCGCTGATGGTGGCGCGCGACCTGCACGTCGGCTGACCGCGACCGGCCATGCGACAGCTTATATTCCAGCGCCCGCACGCTGCGCGCATCCTCGGCATCCAGGCGCCAGGCCCCATCCTCGATCCGGGCGGCGGCGAACAGGCGGGCCGGATCGGCAAAGGGGATGCCGCGTGCACTCAGCGCGCGGTGCAGATCGACCTGCAGGAACTCCCCGGCATCGTTACGGGCCAGAAACAGCAGCAGACAGCTTCCTTTCGGTACCGACATGACCAGCCGCCAGCCTTGCGGTTCGGCCAGTTCCAGCACCAGGGCGCGCCAATCCGCCCAGGGACGCCACGCGGCCAGCAGATCGGCATCATGTCCGGTCAGGGGCGCATCGGCGGCGGCCCCGTCCAGGCGGGCCAGCTTCCAGCCCCGCGCGGCGGCGGCGCGCAGCAGCCCGGCCAGCAGGTCGGTGCGGGTCATCGCCGCCACCGTTCGCGCAACGCATCCCACAGGGTCTCGCCCATCACGGATTTCACCATGTCCTTGGCACGGGCCAGCCGGATCATGCCCTTGCCCGCCAGCAGCCGCGAAAAGCCGTCCGGCGTGGTGCGGCTGGTGACGGGCAGGGCGGGCAGCAGACCCGACAGGTCGGCACCGGCCAGCCCCCAGCGCATGGTGCGGACAAAGCGGTATCCGTGCGCCGCCACGCGGTCGGCCAGACCGGGCGGGCAGAGGCCGCCCGGCGGGGCCAGCCAGTCGATCTCCCGCCCCGTCAGGCCGGACAGGATGGCGCGGGGCTGCGACAATTCACGGTCCAGATCCGTCGGCGCCATGCGGTCGAACCGTTCATGGCTCAGGCCATGGGCACCGATGACATGCCCCGCCGCGGCCAGACCGCTGACCTGCGCCGGTGTCAGCCGCCCCGGCTCCCCCAGCCGCCCGGCGGGCACCAGGAACAGACCGGTCAGCCCGCGCCGTTCCAGCAGGCGGCCGGCCAGGGCATGGTCGTCCGTGGCATCGTCGAAGCTGATGAACAGGCCCCGCCCATCGCCCAGGCGCAGCGGCCCGTAAGGTGTCTCCCGCCGGGCCCCCAGGGCCAGCAGCCGGTCCAGATGCTGTTCGAAGGCCGTGACGGTGACATCGTGGAACCGCTCGGCGGCACCTTCGACAATCCGGTGATAGACCAGGATGGCATGGGTCATGGCGCGGTCTCCAAAGCCCCATAGACCGCCGCCACGCGGGCCGGCCAGGTGAAGGTGCGATGCGCATGGGTCCGCGCCCCTGCCGACAGGCGGGCCCACAGGGCAGGATCATCGATCAGCCGCTGTGCCGCCTGCGCCAGTCCGGTGATGGCCGTGGCGGGGTCGGGGGCGGGCACGGCAAAGCCCGTGCCTTCCACCATCAGCCCCGGTGGGCCGCCCAGGGCCAGGCAAATCACCGGCAGTCCGGCGGCCATGGCTTCGGCGGCCGCCATGCCGCCGCTGTCATGCAGGGCCGGGAACAGCAGGGCATGGGCCTCGCCCAACTGCGCCCAGGCCTCCGGGCGCGGCAGGGCGCCATGGAAATGCACCTTGCCGGCGATGCCCAGGCGGCGGGCCTGATCCTCCAGCCGGCGCCGGCAGGGACCGTCGCCGATCACGGACAGCCGCCAGTCGGCCTGAACGCGGGCCAGGGCCGACAAAGCCAGATGCACGCCCTTATGCGCCAGAAGATCGCCCAGGATGACAAAGCGGAACGTGTCCCCCGGCGTCGGCGCAACCGGCACCATCCGGGACAGCTGCTCCAGATCGGCGGGCTTCAGGGCCACCTGCGAGACAACCAGCGGCTTTTCCGCGCCCAGGGCCTTCAGACAGGCCGCCGTCTCCGGGGTGGAGGCGACGGCCAGCCGGCAGCCCCGCGCCGTCGGGCCCATGAACCCGCCCCAGGCCGACACCCGGCCCAGCAGGGCGCGCGCCGCCTCATAGGCGCAGGCCCGCACGCCAAGCGCCGGCCAGAAGGAAGGCGGCGTCCGCTCCCCCCCGCCCACAGGGCCCCAGATGAAGGGCAGTCCCACCTTCGACAGGGCGCAGAAGGACCAATATTGGGCAAAGGTCACATGGTGGCCCAGATCGCTGCCCCGCTCCGCCGCGATGGCCCGCAGCACGGGAACCGCACTGATCTGCCAGGAAATATAATGCAGCCGCAGGCCCAGCCCGGCCCAGGCATGTTTCAGGCGATGGAGAGAGGGGGGCAATTGGTGCCAGTGGAAACGCAGCAGCGGGCGGGGACGCAGGGCCAGTTCCGCCTCGATGGCGGCCCGGTTGCCGGCCTGGGTCAGGATATCGACCTCATGGCCGGCATCGGCCAGGGCCGTGGCCCAGCCCCAGCCGACCCCCGGTTCCGACCCCCGGTTGGGATTGCAGGAATAGGCGGAGAGCAGGATGCGCATGCCTAAACCCGCCGCAGCAGGAAGGTCAGGTTGGTGGCGGCCATATCCGATGGCGGCAGATGGGCGAATTCCCCATGGGGCCGGATGCGGGCCAGCTGCTCCAGCTCCGCCGGGCCGCCGCCATCCACCTTCCAGACCAGCCGCTCAAACGGAAGACCGTCCAGCAGCCTGGCATGCTGGGACGGGCGCAGCCGGTTCAGGGGCGTGAAGCGGTTGTCGAACCAGCGCTTCCAGGTGGCGCTGGAATAGCGCAGGAAATTGAAGCGCGACAAAGACGGATCGGGAATGGCGTAAAGATCGTCAAGCTGGATGGTCGCCAGATAAAGCCCGCCCGGACGCAGACAGCGCGCCGCCTCCTCATGCATGGCCCGGATCACAGGCGGCGGGGGATAGATCATGACCTGGGTACAGGTGACCAGATCGAAGCCACCCGACGGCACCGGAAAGGGCGCATGGGCCGGGGCGTGATAGACCATATCCTCGGCGGCCAGCAGATCGCCGGCATCCCCGTCGCGCCCGATATGGGGATGGGGGGCCGCCTGATCGATCTCGACCAGGCGGCGGGCCACGTCGGGCACCTTGTCCCGGCACAGCAGGGCCGTGACATCGGTCAGGACCTGGCGGCCCATGCCATGGCGGCGGAAGGTCAGGGGGATCACGGGCAGCCAGCCGCTGCCGATTTCCAGATGGGCCTTCACATCCGACGCGGCCATCCCCGCCGCATCCTGCATCAGACGCAGATGCGACAGGGCCTCTGCATGCTTGCTGTCGATATTGATCAGCACGTCGGACGGGGACAGGATCCGCCTTGTTTGCAGCTGCTGGTAAAAGGCGGGGCCGAAGGGAACCGCCCCCAGCAGGCGCTGGACCGCCACCTTGGCCAGGAACCGGATCATCGGGAAACCCCCTCATTCGTCACGCGGCCCACGGCGGGCACCAGATCGGCGGCCATGGCCATGATATCATCGAAGGCCGCCCACAGGCCCCGCTCCTCAATCTCCCAGGAATGGCCCCAGAGATGCAGCACCCCGCCCTGGCGGCGGGCGCGGGCGAACAGGACGGCCATGGCAGCCGGCAACCCGCCGCCTGCCCGCAGATCGGTCAGCACGGCCAGACGGTTGCCGCCGCCGCCATGGCGCAGCCAGTTGCGCAGCAGGGCCGGCAGGCCGTGATGGAAGATCTGGGCCGTGGTGCCCATGGCGAACGGGTCGGAACCCGGCCCCAGGCACAGCATGCGGGTGGTGCGGGCATAGGCAAAACCGGCCTCACGCGCCAGCCCCCGGCCCCAGGGGCCGGGATGCCCGCCCGGATAGGCAAAGCCGCGCACCGGCGCGCCCAGCACATCCTCCAGCCAGCGGCGCCCCTCATCGATCTGACGCCGCGCCGCGTCCCGCGACAGGCCGGGCAGGCGCACATGGTCGCTGGTATGGGCCGCCAGTTCGAAACCGTCGGCGGCCAGGGCGCGGATATCGGCTTCGGCCATCACGGGCCGGCCCTCCACATTCTGGCGCGGCACATAGAAGGTGCCCGGCAGGCCGCGCCGCGCCAGGGCGGCGGCGACGCGCCGGTCCAGCGGGTGCCCGTCATCCCAGGAGGTGGTGAGGCGCAGCAGGGGCGCGGGCTCAGGCATCGCCATCCTTCCGGGCCAGGATGGTGGCCCCGACATAAAGGGCGGGTTCGCGCAGGATCAGCCGGTCGATGGCCGCCGCCACGAATCCCAGCAGCTGAAACGGCAGGGAAAGGCCGAAAGCCAGCGCCAGCAAGGCCGCATCCCCAGGACCGCGACCCGACCGCCAGCCGCGCCGGTGCGCCACCAGCAGGCGGCCCGGCAGATCGGCCAGCAGCGAGGTGACCAGCAGGCACGGCCCACCCCGGCATTCGGCCACCACCGGCGTGAAACCGGCGCGGCGCAGGTCCATCTCCATGCCGGCAACGGTCCAGCGCCAGAGGTCGCGGCTGCGGCCCGCCCCGCACAGGAAGGGGAAGGAGATCAGCACCAGCCCGCCCGGCTTCAGCACCCGGTGCGCCTCGGCCAAAGCCTTTCCCGTGTCAGGCACATGCTGCAACAGGTGGAAGGCCGTGACCAGATCGGCCACCCCATCGGCCAGGGGCAGGAAACAGGCATCGGCGACCAGTTCGGCCCGGTCATCGGCCACGGCATCCACCGCCACCATGCGCAGGCCGGGCCAGACCTGTTCCAGATGGCGGGCAAAGGGGGCGGTGCCGGCCCCCAGGTCAAAGCCCAGCCGGACGGACGACTCGCCTGCCGCCGGCAGGTGGCGGGTGATGAAGGACCGGACCAGGGCGCGTTCCGGCAGCACGATATTCTGCAGGCGGCGATAGGCCTGGACAAGGACGCCGGTCATGGGACCACCTTTTCCAAAATCCCGTCGATCAGGGCCAGCAGCCGCTGTCTTATCCGGCGCGTGGGGCGGGCGTAAAGATCGGCGATGCCGGGTTCGGCCTGCTGTTCCTCCAGCCGGGTCGCATAGCGCAGCAGGAACAGCGCCAGTTCCAGCCGGGGGCGGGCGGTTCCCCGGGGCAGCAGCAGGGCCGCCAGCGGCACCAAAGCCGGCCCGGCCAGGCGGGCCGGCACCAGGCCCCAGATGGCGGCGCGGCGCAGAAGCGGCAGCAGCGTCCATTGCAGACGGTCCTGACTGCTGGGGGCCTGCGGCTCGAAATATTCATAATCCAGCAGCAGGGGGCCGCCGGGAGCGTCCAGCACGTTCCAATAGACAAAATCGCCATGGATGGGGCCGCAGCGCACCGGCTCATCGGCGAACCGGTCCAGCAGGCGCAGCCGGTGCTTCTCGAACCGGGGCGGCAGGGGCACGCCCAGGATCAGGCGGACCGGCAGCAGGACCGACGGTGCCGCCTCATAGGGGCCGGGGCGCGGGGACAGGGCATGCCAGCGGGTCAGGACCCGTCCCGCCTCAAAGGTCAGCCAGATGGCACCCCAGTCGCCCTGGTCATGGCTGCCCAGAAGGCGGGGGCGCCGGAACGGCGGACAGGGGGGAGGCCCCGCATAGGCCGCCACCTCGCGATGCGTCAGGGCATTGGCATGGGGATGCAGGGCCAGCTTCACGAAACCCTGACCATCGGCCAGCCGGATGGCGACCTTGGCCGGATCGATCAGATCGGCCCTCTCGATGGCGCAGGGAATACCGGCGGCGGCAAGCAGGGATACGCAGCGGTCAAGATCAGGCATCGCGGCTTCACACGAATTGGATAACGGAGGTCTGCCGATCACTGAGCTGATCTTGGGGCCACCGGACCCGGCAAACGGGTAACGCGGTTCGCGGCAAGCTGCCATAAGTTGAGAACAGGTCAAAGCCTGTTGATGAATCGGGGCTGAAACTATACGTCTGCCGCGCCGGTGCGAGCGCAACCGTTCCGGCTTGACCTCATCCCCGGTTCCTCCGCATGGTGTCGCCCGTTGCGCAATATCTCGGGCCCCGCCTCCTTGGGGGCCAGGGCATTTCTGGAAATCTGTTCATGACCGCGCCTGCGAAAAGCGAGATCGTTTCCGGTACCGGAACAAGGCATGTCGGCCTTGTTTCAGAAATCGATATTCGCCGCACCCTGTCCATGCTGTGGCGCCGGCGCTGGATGATCCTGGCGATCCTGGCCCTGTCGGTGGTGGGAAGCTGGCTGTTCGTCTCGCGTATCGAACCGGTCTATACGGCAACGACACAGGTGATGATCGACAGCCGGCGCACCCGCATCGTCGATATCAAGGAAGTGCTGTCGCAGCTGTCACCGCAGCTGGTCACCGTGACCAGCGAGGTGGAGGTCATCCGGTCGCGCTCCCTGGCCCGGCGGGTATCCGATACGCTGGACCTGTACAAGGATCCGGAATTTAACCCGCGCCTGCGCCCGCAGCAGGAAAGCCGGATCGGCGCCCTGATCGGGACCGTGAAGAACGCGGTCCGCTCCCTGTTCGGCGCGGACAGTCCGGACATCCCGCCGACCCCGGAGGAGGAGCGGGAGAATGTGATCAGCCGCGCCCATGCCGGCCTGTCGGTGTCGGTGGTCCCGCAATCGATGGTCATCCAGATTTCGTATCAGTCGACATCGCCCGCCACGGCGTCGCGGCTGGCCAATGCCTTTGCCGAGGCCTATATCGCCGAACAGCTTGAGGCGAAATTCGAGGCGATCCGCTATGCCACCTCCTGGCTGAACGACCGGCTGGCCGCCCTGCGCCAGACGGTGGGGGAGTCGGAGCGGGCGGTGAACGCCTATCGCGCCGAACATAATATCCAGGAAAACCGGGGCCAGCCGGCCAATCAGCAGAAGCTGGGCGAACTGACCACGCAGCTCATCGCCCTGCAGGCGCGCCGGGTGGAGCAGGAGGCCCGCCTGGCGCGGGTGGAACAGATCCGGTCCACCGGCGTTGGCGGCGCGCTGCGCGCCGACGAGCTGCTGGACAGCCCGCTGGTGCTGAAGCTGAAGGAGCAGGAGGCGACCCTGGCGCGCGAGGCGTCGGAGATGGCGTCGCGCTATGGGGACCGTCACCCGCAGATGGTCAAGGTGAAGGCGGAGCTGGAGGAGATCACCGGCCGCATCAATCTGGAAATCAACAAGCTGGCCTCGGGCCTGCGCAGTGACGTCGCGGTCCTGCGCGACCGGGAGGCGGGCCTGTCCGGGCAGATCCGCGCGCTGGAGACCAACGCCTTCTCGCAGAACACGGCGGAAGTCCGCCTGCGGGAGCTGGAGCGCGAGGCCCAGGCCAACCGCGCCATCTATGAAACCTTCCTGACGCGGTTCAAGGAAACGGGCGAGCAGGAGCGTATCCAGCAGGCCGACAGCCGCATCATCTCCCTGTCCACCCCGCCCAAGGCGCCCTCCTATCCGCGCAAGGGGGCGATGGTGATGGGGGCGGCCATTGTCGGCCTGATCCTGGCCGTGGCCCTGGCCATGGTCATCGAACAGTTCGACAATACCTTCCGCTCCGGCCTGCAGGTCGAACAATATACCGGCGTGCCGGCCCTGGGCCTGATCCCGGAAATCCGCAATGCCAACGCGGATACACGGGTTGAATCCTATGTGGTGGACAAGCCGGAATCCTCCTATGCGGAGGCCTACCGCATCGCCTGGTTCGCGGCCAAGCACGCGGCCAACGCGCCCGATCCGCAGGTGCTGGTCATCACCTCGTCGGTGCCGGAGGAAGGCAAGAGCCTGACGGCCCTGTCGATGGCACGCACGGCGTCCGGCCTGGGGCTGAAGACCATCCTGATTGATGCCGACCTGCGCCGCGCCTCCATCGCTTCCAAGATGGGCATCCAGCCGGAAAAGACCATCGCCAAGGTCCTGACGGGGGAGATCACGCTGGCCGATGCGGTGATCCGCGACCCGGTCTCCAATCTGGATGTGCTGCCCGGCGTGCCGTCGAACCGCCGCGTCATCGACCTGCTGCGCGTTTCCGACGAATTGCGGGCCCTGGTCGAAAGCCTGCGGCAGAATTACGACATCATCATCATCGACAGCCCGCCCGCCCTGTCCGTGGCCGATATCCAGATCCTGGCCCGTCTGGCCGATGCCACCCTGTTCTGCGTCCGCTGGGACGCCACGCCGCGTGAAAGCGTGCAGGCGGCCCTGCGGTCGCTGCAGGATCATCAGGTCCAGCTTTCGGGCATCCTGCTGACGCGCGTCAATGTGCAGCGTCATGCGAGCTACGGCCACCGTGACATCGGGTATTATTATGGCCGCTACCACAGCTATTACACGGAATGACCGGCCGGGCCGCCGGCGGGCCCGTCCCCGTTCCGGGGCCCTGCTGCTGTCGCTGGGGTTCGGGATTGTCCTGACGCTGCTGGCCCTGCCCCGGCTGGCCGGGGAGGGCACCTTATGGGTCGCGCGTGACGGGCTGCTGTCCGCCGCACCCGGACCGGAGATCACCCCCGCCATGGCCGGGCGGCTGCTGGACATGGCAGGACCCGCCCTGCTGGCACCGGCCTTCGCGGAGGCCGGGACCATCTGGCTGCGTCTCGCCCTGGAAGGGCGGGGGGGAATGGACCTGGAGGGGCGGGGGGGAGGCATGACCCTGCTGCCCGCTGCCCGCCAGGCCTTCGCCGACAGTCTGGCCCTGGCCCCGGCGGACCCGCTGACCTGGTTCCGGCTCAGCTATACGGCGTCCAGGGAGGGCCGGTTCGACACGGCGGCGCGGGCTTGGCGGCTGGCCGTGCTGACCGGCACCTTCGACCCGCAGATGATGGAATACCGGCTGGGCCTGGGGTTCAGCCTCTGGCCCCACATGGATGCGGCAAGCCGGGCCGCCATGGAACGGCAGCTGCTGGTCTTCTGGTCCTGGGGGCCGGGCACGGTCTCCGAACTGACCGAACGCGACGGCGCCCGCGACATCGTGCGCCAGGCCCTGGCCAGCCGGCCCGACATTGTGGCCGACATCGAACGGCGCATCGCCCTGCGCCAGGGGAAGTGACGGCATGGAGACGGATGTCCTGAACGCGGTCCCGACCGCGCTGATCGGTATCCTGGGCGTGCTCCTGCTGATCGGGAGCGTGCTTCTGTTCACCGTGCGCCGCTGGGAAATGGCGGCCTGCTATCTGCTGTTCACCATCATGGAACAGCAGTTCGGGCTGGATATGGGCTTCCGGCTGCTGGACTATACCGTGTCACCGATGGACATGCTGTCGGGCTGTGCCGTCACTGCGGCGGGGCTGCGCCTGCTGGGACGCGGCCGGATGGACATGGTGGAAACACTCTGGTTCCTGGTGTTCCTCGGCCTGCTGGCCGCCTTCGTCCATGGGGTGCAGTCCTTCGGCTTCCAGTCGGCGACCATCTCCTATCGCCGGTTCTTCTATGTGTCGGCCGGGATCACCTACATGCTCAGCTTTCCCTGGGACAACAGGGATATCAACCGCCTGCTGGGGCTGTGGACGGTGGCGGCGCTCATGCTGGCCTTCATCGCCATCACCGACTGGCTGGGCATCTTCACCGCGCCGGTGGGCGGTGATCAGGTCCTGATCAATGCCTTCGACACACAGCGGGTGCTGCCGGCCTCATCGGCCTTCATCCTGGCCCAGGCCGGGCTGATCGGGCTGGCCACCTGGTCGCGGCCGGGAGAGGGCGGCGGTTACCAGCGCCTGCTGTCGATCCTGTTCCTGGTGGTCATGGGCCTGCTCTATCACCGGACGGTCTGGGTCGCGACCTTCGCGGGCATCATCGCCATCCTGCTGCTGCAACCCCGCGCGCTGGCCCGTCTGGGTGTGCCGCTGCTGATCGGGCTGCTGCTGATGCTGGCGCTGTGGACCTTTCAGACGGGCCTGGGCGACACGTCGCTGGCAACCTCGATGAAGGCGGCCATAACGGAACCGTTCACAGAGGACAGCAGCTATAACTGGCGGGTGGAAGGCTGGCAGATCCTGGTGTCGCGCGCCCTGTCGGACGGGATCGCCACCATTACCATGGGGGCGGGTTTCGGGGTGGGCTATGCCCGGCAGATGGGCTGGGCGCTGGTGCAATATTCGCCCCATAATTTCTACCTGGAAATCTTCCTGAATGCCGGCCTGCTGGGGCTGGGCCTGTGGTGCCTGGCCACGCTGGAAACGGGGGTGCGGATCGTCAGGGGGGGGCTGCAGGCCGCCGGCCGTCTGGACCGGACGGGGGCCATGGCGCTGCTGATCGCCATCGCCTTCTACAACATCCCCTATACGCTGGGCTCCGAACAGGGGCTGCTGATCGGCATGCTGGCCGCCATGGTCCGGCCACGGTCGGGTGAACGGGCATGACCTGGCGCCTGACCGCTGTCCTGGCCTGCCATGACCGCCGGGACAAGACGCTGGCCTGTCTGGAAAGCCTGGCGGCCTGCCGGGGGGCGGCCGCCGCCCGGGGCCTGGCTGATGTCCGGGTGATCCTGGTCGATGATGGCAGCCGGGACGGCACGGCGGCGGCGGTGGCAGAGGCCTTCCCGGATGTGCGCATCCTGACGGGGGATGGCAGCCTCTGGTGGGGCGGGGCCATGGCGCAGGGCCTGTCGGCGGTCGGCGATGACAGTGATTTTCAGCTCTGGCTGAATGATGATGTGGTGCTGGATGGCGATGCGCTGGCCCGGCTGGTCGCGGTGCATGATGATCTGCGGGCAGAGATCGGCACGGGCCCGGTCGTGGTCGGCGGCACGCGCGAACCGGGGGATGGCACGGCCAGCTATGGCGGCGGGGTGCGCACGGGCTTCCACCCGTTCCGCTATACCCCCGTCACCCCGACGGACCGGCCGCTGCCCTGCGATGTGATGAACGGCAATATCGTGCTGGTCCCGCGCGATGCCGCGCGGCGGCTGGGCGGCATGGACCCGGCCTTCATCGGGGTCCAGGGCATGGGCGATACTGATTATGCCCTGCGCGCCCGGATGGCGGATATCCCGGTCATGCTGGCACCGGGCACGCTGGGGACCTGCACGCGGGGACAGCGCGTGCTGCCCTGGCGCGACGGGCGGCGGCTTCTGGCCGACCGGCTGCGCGAAATATGGGGGCCGCGCGGCTATCCGGTGCGGGCCTGGGGCGTGTTCGCGCGCCGGCATGGCGGTCTGCTCTGGCCGCTCTGGTTTATCCTGCCCTATATGCGCGCCTTCCTGGCGGCGCTGCGCCCGGCCCCCGGACCCCGGCCGCGCCGGGTGGCCCTGCTGGAAGGCATTGTCGCCGCCTATCGTGTGCCGGTCCTGCGCGGTCTGGCCCGCTCGGCCGATCCCCTGTTCACGGCCTTTCACGGGCCCGGCAAGCCGGGTTACACGGCAACCGCCATCGACGGTCCGCTGCCCCTGCCGGCGGTGCGGACACGCAACCTGTTCTGGCCCGGCGGACGGGGGCGGATCGCCTGTACAGCGGGCACCCTGGCGGCATTGCTGTCGCGTCCCGATGCCATCATTGCCGGGTTTCATGCCCATGATGCCGGCATCTGGGCCGTGTGGCTGATGCGGCGTCTGACGGGCCGGCCCCGCTTTCTGCTGACCGGCCATTTTGTCATGACGCCGGGGGGCGACGGTCTGCGCGGCCTGATGCGCCGCACCCTGGCGCGCGGCGCGGATGCGCTTCTGCCCTATGGGGAAAAGGGGGCAGCCGCCTGCCGGGCCATCGGCATCAACCCCGCGCGCCTCTTCATCACCGATAACAGCGTCGATATCGGCCATATCCGGGCGCTGCGGGCCGGCCTGTCAGCGGCGGCGGTGCCGGCGGCCCGGCAGGCGCTGGGGCTGGAGGATGACCCGGTCTTCCTGTTCGTGGGCCGGCTCTACCCGTCCAAGCGGGTGGACAGGGTCATCGATGCGGTGCGCGACCTGCGGCGGGCCGGGCGGCGCTGCCGGCTGCTGATCGTGGGGGACGGGGTGGACGCGGCCCGCCTGAAGAATATCGCCGGCGACGATCCGGGCATCCGCTTCACCGGCGCCCTGTTCGAGGAGGCCGCCCTGGTCCCGCTCTTCGCCCTGGCCACAGCGGTGGTGGTGCCGGGATCGGTCGGCCTGATCGCGGCCCATGCCTTCGCCCATGATGTGCCGGTCGTCTCCTGCCGGGACACGGACGGGCACGGGCCGGAATTCGCCTATCTGGCCGATGGCGTCAATGCCCTGCTGGCCGAGGCGGGGACGGAAGGCAGCCTGACGGCGGCCCTGGACCGGCTGCTGACGGACGCGGACCTGCTGGCTCGGCTGCGGGCCGGGGCGCGGCGGACGGCGGATGGGCTGGGCATTGACCGGCCGGTCCGCACCACGCTGGACGCCGTGCGCATGGCCCTGAGCGACAAAACCGGCGCCCATCCTGATATCAAGGTGATATCATGATATCAGGATGGCGGCACAGCGGGGCGGGTGAACGGGGATGGTGATGGAAACGGTTCTCGTGACCGGCGGGGCCGGCTATATCGGCAGTCACGTCGTCCTGGCTCTGCGCGATGCCGGACGGCCGGTCGTGGTGCTGGATGACCTGTCCACGGGCCATGGTCCGGGCGTGCCGGCGGATGTGCCGCTGATCGTGGGGGATGCGGGCGACGCAGCCCTGCTCGACAGGGTGCTGCGCACAGAGGCGGTCGGCACCGTCATGCATTTCGCCGGGTCGATCATCGTGCCGGAATCCGTGGCCGACCCGCTGAAATATTACCGGAACAACACCCTGGTCAGCCATGCCCTGATCGCGGCCAGCCTGGCTGCCGGCGTCCGGCGTTTCATCTTCTCTTCCACGGCGGCCATCTATGGCAACCCGCCCGCCCCGCTGGTGACGGAGGACATGCCGGCCGCCCCCGCCAGCCCCTATGGCTGGTCAAAGCTGATGGTGGAGCGGATGCTGGCCGATCTGTCGGCCGCCCATCCGGATTTCCGCCATGTCTGCCTGCGCTATTTCAATGTGGCGGGGGCCGATCCGGCTGGACGGGCCGGACAGACAACGGCCCGCGCCACCCATCTGGTCAAGCTGGGCTGCGAGGCCATGCTGGGCCGGCGTGACCGGCTGACCCTGTTCGGCACGGACTATCCCACACCGGACGGGACCTGCATCCGCGACTATATCCATATCAGCGATCTGGCCGACGCCCATCTTCTGGCCCTGGACCATCTGGAAGGCGGCGGCGGCAGCCACGCGCTGAATTGCGGCTATGGCCGGGGCTATTCGGTGCGCGACGTGATCGGCGCCCTGAACCGGGTCGGGGGCCGGGCACTGCCGGTGGTGGAGGCGGGGCGGCGGCCCGGCGATCCGGTGGAACTGGTCGCCGACAGCACAAGGTTGCGCCGCCTGCTGGGCTGGCAGCCCCGCTTTGACGATCTGGACCTGATCGTCCGCCACGCCCTGGACTGGGAACGGCACTGGTCCGCTCTGTCTCCTCAGGGTATACCCTGAGGAGACAAACGCGTGAGACGGCGCGGACCGTCTCAACAGGGTAGGTTTTCGGTTTATGAGACGCTATCCTGTCGTAGTCTAGACCCTAACGGGACAAATCATGGCCCTCTACGGATATGCCCGCGCCTCCACCACCGACCAGGATGTCACCATCCAGGTGGAAACCCTGACCCGGGCCGGCTG
>JAIXTS010000392.1 GCA_027483805.1 Azospirillum sp.
CGGCGCTGGCCACCATAGCCGCCCTTGTTGCCATAGGGCTTGCCGGCCTGATTGCTGCGCGCGCCATAGGGCTTGGGGCCGGCGGGACGGAACTTGCTGCGCTCCGGCTCGGGCATCGGCTCCAGGCCCGGCAGGGTGCTCTGCACATGCGGCTGGCCCGTATACTGCTCAATCGCGCGGACCAGATTGCGGTCATGGCGGGTGAACAGGCTGTAGGAGATGCCGGTGGCACCGGCGCGGCCGGTACGGCCGATACGGTGCACGTAATCTTCGGCTACACGCGGCAGGTCAAAATTGATGACGTGGGACAGGTCTGAAATGTCGATGCCGCGGGCGGCAACATCGGTGGCGACCAGCACGTTGATGCGGCCGTCGCGCAGCCACTGCACGACGCGGTTACGCTCGCGCTGCTGCATGTCGCCATGCAACGGCATGGCGCGATGGCCGCGTTCGGACAGCTGGTCGGCCATCACATCGCAATCGGCCTTTGTCGCCATGAAGATGATGCCCTTGCCGAACGCTTCATCCTCCAGTAGGCGACCCAGCAGCTTGTGCTTATGGTCCAGCCCGTCGGCGCGCAGCCAACGCTGTTCGATGGAGGTATTGGTAACGGCCTTGCCGGCCACATCGACGCGGACCGGATCACGGGTCAGGGCGGCAGCCAGCTTTTCTGCGGTGCGGTCCAGCGTGGCGGTGAACAGCAGCGTCTGGCGCTCGGCCGGGCAGGCACTGGAAATCTGCTCCACGGCGTCGCGGAAACCCATATCCAGCATGCGGTCGGCTTCGTCCAGGACCAGCATCTCCACACAGGAAAGATCGACCTTGCCATTTTCCAGATGGTCGATCAGGCGGCCCGGCGTGGCGACGATCAGGTCGGCGCGGCGGCGCAGCATTTCGATCTGGGCGCGGTACGGCATGCCGCCCAGCACGGTGCCCGTCTGGATGCGGCCGAACTTCGACAGGAGACGGACCTGCTCCAGCACCTGGCTGGCCAGTTCACGGGTGGGGGTCAACACCAGGACGCGCGGGCCCCAGGAACCGGCCTGACGCTCCGACGCGGCGATGCGGGCCAGGGCCGGCAGCACGAAAGCTGCGGTCTTGCCGGTGCCGGTATTGGCCGACGCGACAACATCCTTGCCCTCCAGGGCGGCGGGAATGGCCTGCGCCTGGATCGGGGTCGGGGTAACATAGCCCAGTTCGGCAACGGCCTGCATCAGAGCGGCGGGAAGGGCGAGTTCGGAAAAGGTAACAGTCAAGGAACGTGCTTTCTGTGGACAAAGCCAAACGCTCCGCACCGCCGGCCCAGCGAGGGGTCCGGACGCGGGTGGAGCGCAAGGGATGCCGGACGACGGGATCATCCCGGCGCCAGCGGTTGCGCTGGGAGCGGCTTCGACTGTTTCGGAAAGCGAAGGGCGGCACCATCATCAGGTGATGGGCAGCGACACGACCCGACTTTCATCATTCGGGGCGTATCTTGATGGTGGCATGGGTCGCCACCGGGGGCCCCACAGCCACTCGGTACGGGGCGGAACATGCCGGAAACCATCCTGCCGCACCAGCGAAATCGCCGTTTCCCTTCAACAAGGCTGGGCAGCGCAGAGCGCAGGGCGACCGCACAGGCGAAACATTGCACGAACCAAACTTTCCGCGCTTGAGCGCAGAAGCAAAGCATCGTAAGTTACATTTAGCTTTTTACTTGACTTTTCCGGGAGGTTGCGTGTTTGCAACGAAATTGATCCCCGTCGCAGCCCTTGCGCTTTTGCTGGCCGGGCCAGTACAAGCCGCGACGAGCTGGCAAGAAGCTAACAAGGCTTCTGTGGCGTTGATGGTGGAGGGTAAGTTGCAACCGGCCTTCGACTTGGCTTGGCAGGCTGCAGAACTGTATGAGAAGGCCCCTAACTACAAGGCCAGCAATCATGAACGGCTGCTGCTGAATGCCGCCGATATTTTCCTGCAGATCCAGAACCCGTCCAGGACGCCCGATATCCTGCAAAAGGCGCTGACGGCCATCGGCCGGCATGTGGCCGATGGGGCCCCGGAAACCATCGCGCTCAACGAACAGCTGGCCAAGTCCTACTTGGCCCTGGGCGACAAGGCGAAGGCCAAGCTGATCTATGAGCGTGTCGCCATGCTCTATGAAAAGAACTATGGTGCCGACAGCGTGGGCAGTGTGAATGCGCAGTTGGAGTTGGTCCGCACCGCCAAGGCCGCCCGTGATGACGCCACGGCCCAGCGTTACCTGGACCGGATCGACGGTCTGACCAAGAGCCTGTCCGCCGATCACCCGATCCGTTTGCAGGTGGAGTTCGAGCAGGCCATGGGCGCCATCGACGCCGGTCGCGACAGTGCCGCCCGGGCCCAGCTGCGTTCCATCGTGAAGCAGGCGCGTGAATCGGAAAGTGTTGCCATGCGCAGTCTGGCCCGCGACACCTATGGCATGCTGGCCTTCATCGCCCACCGTGAGGGTGATCCAGAAACGGAAGACCGAATGGTGGAGGCGACGCGCGGCCTGCCCGCACATGCCGGTGGCCCGCAACCCCTGTTCCGGTCCGCGCCAAAGATTGTCGAAAATGGCCTGACCGGTTCCGCTATGATGGAACTGCTTGTATCCACCGCTGACGGCAAGGTAAAGGAAGTCCGAATTCTGGAAAGCTCAGGCAATCCAAATTATGCGTCGGTGATGAGCAAATCCATTCTGAACTGGCGGTTCCAGCCCACGGCAACAAAAGGGGCAGCCGGGTCGCTTGTCACCGTGCGGCAAAGCGTCAGCAACGCCGCCAGCTGATATCAATCAGGGAACTGCATGCCATCGCATGCAATTTTTCGGATACGAACCGGGTTGAATACAAACCCCCAGGACAGATATCGTGCTGTCGCGTGATATCGATCCGGGGGTTGTCCATGCGCGCAGTAAGTCTGGCCGTCTGTCTTCTGCTGCTGTCGGTCATGCCGGCATCAGCCATGACCTGGCAGGAGGCCAACAAGGCGTCCGTTGCCAAGATGAACGAAGGCAACCTGAAGGAAGCCTTCGATCTGGCCTGGCAAGCGACAGAACTTTACGAACAGTCCCCCTCCTATAAGCCGGCCAGCCATGAACGGTTGCTGCTGAACGCCATCGATATCTTTTTGCAAACCGATCGGCCGCGCGAAACGCCCGCGATGGTCCGCAAATCGATTGCTGCCTTGGGCCGGCACGTACCGGAGGACCATGCCTCCATGATCAGCCTTTATATGCAGTTGACGTCGGCCCTTCAACGCATCGGCGACTTCCCTGCCATGCGGGATGCCCAGGACAGAGTCATCTCCCTGACCGCGAAGAATTACGGCGAGGATTCGCTGGGACTGGTCCACGCCCTGCTGGATCAGGCCCGGTACATCAAGCAGATTCAGGATATTGTGGTGACCCGCAGATATCTGAACCGAGCCAGCGATGTGGTCTCCAAGCTGGAACCCGGCAATGCCATCCGCCTGATGGTGGATTATGAGCAGGCATTGCTGACCCTGGAATCCGAGCGTTATGAGGATGCCAAGCCCCTGTTCCAATCCATCGCCGAACGGTCAGAACCAAACCGTTCAGTCGCGGCGATTGGCAACATCCTGCGCCCGACCTATGGCATGCTAGCCTTTATTGCCCACAAGCAGGGCGATCAGGTTCGGGAAGACCAGATGGTGGAGGCCACGCGCGGTCTGCCGACCGAGGAGGGTGAGGCCAAGCCTTTGTTCCGCGAAGCGCCCAGAATCCCCAGCAGTGCGGGGGTCGCCCTGTCAGGCTCTGCGCTGATCGAATTTCAGGTGTCCACCGCGGATGGCAAGGTGAAGCAGGCCAGCGTTCTGGAAAAGTCTGGCAATCCCCAATTCGCATCGCTGGCCCTGGACGCCGTCCGCGAATGGCGTTTCCAGCCCTCGGCCCCGGCGGGCAGCGAGGGAAAGCTGGTAACCCGCAAACAGCCTTTCAACTATCAGTTCCAGAACGACAAGCCGGAGTTGGGAAGTCGTCTGAAGCGGAACAACTGAAGAGCCAGCCGCCGCATCGGCGTCAATCCGCCTCCCCGCCCCCCGGCGGTACCGGGGCCACGCCCCATATTTCGCGGGCATATTCCAGGATGGTGCGGTCGGAGGAGAACCAGCCCATGCCGGCCGTGTTCAGGATGGCCTTGGACGTCCATTCCACCGGATCACGGTAAAGCGACACGGCCGCCGCATGGGTGTTGCGGTAATCCTCAAAATCGGCGGTGACCAGGAAATGGTCGCCCTGCAGAAGCGCATCCACGATGGGGCGGAACCGGCCCTGATCATCGGGGCTGAAGGTACCACCGCCGATCATGTCCAGCGCCCGTTTCAGGTGCGGATTGGCCCCGACGACAGCCCGGGGGTCGAACCCGCCCTGCTGCCGCAGGTCCTGCACCTCCTGCGCATTCATGCCGAAGATGAAGATATTGTCCGCCCCGACATGGTCGCGGATCTCCACATTGGCGCCGTCCAGCGTGCCGATGGTCAGGGCGCCGTTCAGCGCCAGCTTCATGTTGCCGGTGCCGGACGCTTCCATCCCCGCCGTTGAAATCTGTTCCGACAGATCAGCGGCCGGCATGACGATCTCGGCTTGGCTGACATTGTAATTGGGCAGCATCACCAGTTTCAGGCGCCCCCGCACCAGCGGATCATTATTCACGACCCGCGCGATATCATTGGCCAACTTGATGATCAGCTTGGCCTGATGATAGGCGGGCGCCGCCTTGCCGGCCAGGATCTTGGTCACGGGCACGAAATCGCGCTTTGGATTGTCCCGGATCTCATTATAGAGCGCGACTGTCTGCACCAGGTTCAGCAGCTGGCGTTTATATTCATGGATACGCTTCACCTGCACATCGAACAGGCTGTCGACATCGACATCGATGCGCAGGTGACGGGCGATATAGGCTGCCAGGCGCTTTTTGTTCTGCCGCTTGGCGCGGCGGAATTCCTCGCGGAACACTTCATCACCCGCCCTTTCCTTCAGGAAGGACAGTTGTTCCAGATCGGTGATCCAGCCCTCTCCGATGCGGCTGCTGATGAGGCGGGAGAGCGCCGGGTTGGCCTGATGCAGCCAGCGGCGTGGTGTAATGCCGTTGGTCTTGTTGGTGATACGGTCGGGAAAGACGCGGTGATAGTCGGCGAACACCGTCTGTTTCATCAGATCGGTATGCAGGGCCGACACACCATTGACCTTGTGACTGCCCAGGAAGGCCAGCCCGCCCATGCGGACCCGCCGTTCGCCATGCTCATCAATCAGAGACAGGCGACGAATCGTATCGATATCGGAATGACCCCATATACTGTCCAGAAAATGGGCATTGATGTCATAGATGATCTGCATATGGCGGGGCAGCACCCGTTCCATCATGCCGACAGGCCAGCTTTCCAGCGCCTCCGGCAGCAGCGTGTGGTTGGTATAGCTGAAGGTGCGGCGGGTGATGTCCCACGCCTTGTGCCAATCCAGACCATGCAGGTCGATCAGGATACGCATCAGTTCGGCGATGCCGATGGCCGGATGCGTGTCATTCAACTGAATGGCCGCCTTTTCCGGCAGCGCATCGAAAT
The DNA here is from genome assembly GCA_027483805.1 of Azospirillum sp. Lineage (GTDB taxonomy): Bacteria > Pseudomonadota > Alphaproteobacteria > Azospirillales > Azospirillaceae > Niveispirillum. Next base: position 5,578 of record JAIXTS010000392.1, read on the forward strand.
CCTTATGATGCTGCATGTACCGGCGCAGGATGTCCTGGATCGACGCGCTGGTGAAGAAATATTCCTGCTTGAAGCGCAGTTCGCGCCCCACCTCCGTCGCGTCGTTGGGATAGAGCACGCGCGACAGGTTTTCCGACAGCACCTTGCCTTCCACAGCCTTCAGATAATCGCCGTCATTGAAACGGTTGAAGTCGAAATCACTCATCGCGCGGGCAGACCAGAGGCGCAGCGTATTGATCGTTTCGCCACCGTAACCGACGACCGGCGTATCAAACGCCATGGCATGCACGGTTTCGGTGCCAGCCCAGCGGCGCCGCTCCAGCCCGGCCCCGTCGATAAAGGTTTCGACATGACCGTGGAAATGTACAGGATAGAGAACTTCCGGCCGGGCGAATTCCCACGGATTGCCGAAACGCAGCCAATTGTCGGGGAATTCCACCTGCCAGCCATGGTCAAAACGTTGTTCAAACAGGCCGTATTCATACCGGATACCATAGCCATAGGCCGGCAGATGCTGTGTGGCCATGCTGTCCAGGAAGCAGGCGGCCAGCCGACCCAGGCCGCCATTGCCCAGCGCGGGATCGGGTTCCGCCTCCAGCACTTCCTCCAGCCGCAGGCCCAGCCGGTCCGCGGCCTCCCGGCACACCTCCGTCAAGCCCAGATTGCCCAGATTGTTGGACAGAAGGCGGCCGATCAGGAACTCCATGGAGAAGTAATAGATCCGCTTGGCATCGGCGGCATAAACCCCGCGTGTGGTGTCCATCCAGCGGTCCACAACACGGTCCCGGACGGACAGGGCACCAGTGGTAAACCAGTCCCGCCGCGTCGCCGTCTTGGCATCCTTGCCCACCGAATAGACCAGCCATTCCAGAAAGGAACGCTTCAGTGCATCCACATCTTCGGCCTTACGGCCAATCTCACGCGAACGGTAACGGGCATCCATGGGTAGGCAGACTTTCAACAGCGGCGATGACAGAATGATGTCACCATTCCGCCTTGCCGCCGACCGCTTGGCAATGGGAAAAACAAGAGACCGTTCCTCGCTATCTGCCCGGCAAGGCTGTTAAAGCTTGATCCTGCCCGCCCGTCACCCATTTTGAGGCCGATGAGTTCTTCCAATCCCCCTTCGCGCAAGCGGGCCCGTCCGCGCCCGGCACCGCCGGTCATCCTGCTGGGCCCGCTGGTCAGGGCGCGCGGTGCCCAGGGTGCGACCGGGTCCGGCCAGCGCTGGCGCGTGTCCGCCTGTTTCCTGCTGGCCGGCGACGCCGAGCCGCCCGATCTGCGCGTGGACGGCGTCACCCTGCCGGTGCCGCCGCGTTTCCTGCATGAATGGAAGGACCTGCCGCCCGTCGGCCCAGTCGGTGTTCCCTGCCCGCCCGGCACCCTGCGCATGTGGCGGTATGATTTTGCGGTGCCACGGGGGTTGCAGGATGGACGGGCCGCCTATGGGTTCCAGGATGATGAACGGCGCTGGACCCTGTCCATCCCCGGCACCGCCATCGCGCCCCGCATCGCCTTTGTCAGCTGCGGCGGTTGCGAGGACGAGAACGCCATCGAAGAGGCCGGGCTGAAGCGCACTGCGCTCTGGGCCCGACTGCTGGGCCGCCACCGCGCACAACCGTTGCATCTGCTGCTCATGGGGGGGGATCAGGTCTATGCCGATGGGCTGTGGGAACGGGTGCCCGCCCTGCGGCCCTTGTCGGCCACGAAGAAGCTGATGAAGCGACCCGAACTGGCGGTCGGCCCGGACCTGGAAGCTCAGCTGGACGCCTGGTACATCGCCACATACCTGCATGCCTGGACATTGGCCGAGCCGGCGGCGATGCAGGCGGGCGTCGCCTCCCTCTGCATGTGGGACGATCATGACATCATCGACGGCTGGGGTTCGCATCCGGCCGAACTGCTGGACAGTCCCGCCTATCAGGCGATCTATGCCGCCGCGCGCCGCGCCTTCCGCCTGTTCCAGGTCGGCATGGGTGAGGATGATCCCTCCGACACGCTGCTGGCCTCCGGCCCGCCCGGCTTCACCCAGGGGCTGATGCTGAATGGTGTTGGGGTGCTGGCGCCCGACCTGCGCAGCGAGCGGACGGACAGCCAGGTCATGTCACCCGCCACCCTGTCGGAATTGCCGGAATGGCTGGAACGGTTCGCGTCCTGCCGGCATCTGCTGCTGATGTCGTCGGTCCCGCTGATCTTCCCCAGCTTCGCGCTTGCGGAGCGGGTGCTGAACCTGCTGCCCGGGCGTCAGTCGATGGAGGATGACCTGCGCGACCAGTGGCGAAGCCCGGCACATCTGGAGGAGTGGCGCACGGTGCTGCGCATCCTGGCCGATTTTGCCCGGCGCAGCGGCGCCTGCGTCACCATTCTGTCGGGGGAAGTGCATCTGGGGGCCAATGGTCTGCTGTCCGGCCCCGGAACCCGCATCCGACAGCTGGTCAGTTCCGGCATCGTGCACCCGCCCCCCAAGGGGTTGGGTGTGGAGGTGATCGAGCGGCTGGCCGGCCGGCGGGAAAGCCTGTGGGACCGCCTGACGCTGACCATGGAACCCATTGACAAAAATGGCCGGCGGCTGCTGGCCCAGCGTAACTATCTGACCATCACGGGTCAGGATGACGGCGACCTGCGCGCCGAGTGGCATGCGGAGACGCGCGATACGGCCTGGGCCGTCACCCTGCGCTGACGCCGCGCCGCCAGGCGATGAGCCGCCGCGCGGCCACCGCCACCTCCGCCTCTGCCGCCGCGAAGCTGATCCGCAGGTAGCGGTGGCCGCGTTCTGTATCGAAATCCAGGCCCGGGGTGATGGCAACACCGGTCTCCGCCAGGATACGTTTGCAGAAGGCTTCGCTGTCGTCGGTCAGGCCACTGACATCGGCATAGACATAAAAGGCACCGTCGGCCGGCGCCAGATTGTCGAAACCTGCGCGCGGCAATTCATTCAGCAGCAGATCGCGGCTGCGCCGATACCGCGCGACATGGCTGTCAGCCTCCTGTGTACAATCGAACGCCGCGATGGCGGCCCGCTGCGACAAGGTAGGGGCGGAGATGTAGAGATTCTGGGCCAGACACTCGGCGGCGCGCACCAGTTCCGGCGGCACCACCATCCAGCCCAGCCGCCAGCCCGTCATGCTGAAATATTTGGAAAAGCTGTTGATGATAAGGGCCCGGTCACTGAATGCCAACGCCGTCTGCCCCGTCAGGCCCGTGAATTCGATACCGTGATAGATCTCGTCGGAAATCAGGCGGACGCCATTCGCCTCACACCACAGGGCAAGGTCGCGCAAGCTTTCCGGCGACAGCATGGTGCCGGCCGGGTTGGATGGGCTGGCCACGATCAGGCCCTTTACAGGTTTATCCAGCGCTGCCAGCAAGGCCGGCGTCGGCTGAAACCGGGTTTCGGGGCCGGTCGGGATTTCGACGGGCACAAGGTCCAGCGCCCGCAGGATGTTGCGGTAGGCGGGATAGCCGGGTGCCGCCAGCGCCACCCGATCCCCCGGTTCAAATGCCGCCAGGAAGCCCAGCAAAAAGCCCGCGGACGATCCTGTGGTGACCGCGATACGGTCGGCCGGCACCGACACGCCATAATGGTCGCGGTACCAGCGGGCGATGGCTTCGCGCAGTGGCGGCAGGCCGAACGCGTCGGTATAGGCGATGCGGTCATTGTCCAGCGCCGCATGCGCCGCCGCGATCACGCCGCTGGGCGCCGGTGTCCCGGGCTGCCCGATTTCCAGATGCAGGACATCGCCGCCGGCGGCCGCGCGTTCATTGGCCGCCCGCATCACCTCCATCACAATGAAGGGCGCCACGCTGCCGCGTCGCGACGGCATCCACCAGCTCTCATCAGCCCGGGTCTTCAAACTCGCCCTTCCCTCGCCATGTTTTTCGTGGCTAGTGTCGGGCCGAGGGGCGTTGCCGATGGATAGAGACATGTTTGCGGTTCCAAAGCGGATTGCCAGTGCGGCCGTAGCGTTGTTTATGTCGGCGACCCTGGCGGTGCAACCCGCCATGGCGCAGAGATCGATCAGTTTTATCCGTGACACGGAAATCGAACATATCCTGCGCGTCTATACCACACCCATCCTGCAGGTGGCGGGCATCGCGCCGGAATCGGTGACGATCGCCATGGTCAATGATGACAGTCTGAACGCCTTTGTTGCGGGCGGGCAGAACATGTTTTTCCATACCGGCTTCCTGATGGATACCACGGTGGAGGAACTGGTCGGGGTAATGGCGCACGAAACCGGTCACATTGCCGGCGGCCATCTGGCCCGCGCCGGTGACGCCATGTCGAACGCCGCCACGATCGCCAGCATCTTCACCCTGCTGGGCATGGCCGCCGCCATCGGTGCCGGCCGCACCGATGTGGGCATCGGCCTGATGGGCGGCGGGCAGGAAGCCGCCATGCGCACCTTCTTCGCCTTCACCCGCGGCCAGGAAGGGTCCGCCGACGAGGCGGCGATGCAGTATCTGGAAAAGCTGGGCTGGTCGTCCGAAGGCCTGATGAAGATGATGCAGCGGCTGGCCGGGCAGGAACTGCTGCCCGAAAGCCGGCAGGTGGAGTTTGTTCGCACCCACCCCCTGACCCGCAACCGGATCGAGGCCATCCGCAATTTCGTGGAAACGAAATCCAAGAATAATGGCAAGCGGTTGCCGGATGAGTTTTACACCATGCATGAACGTATGGTGGCCAAGTTGCTGGGCTTCATGCGGCCGGAAGTGGCCTTGCGCCATTATTCGCCCACGGATACCGCCATTCCCGCCCGCTATGCCCGCGCCATTGCGCTTTATCAGCGGGGCAATGTGCGCGAGGCGCTGACCATCACCGACGGCCTGATCGCGCAGGAGAAGGACAACGCCTATTTCCATGAATTAAAAGGCCAAATCCTGTTCGAGGATGGCAAGGCCGCCGACGCCGTCATGCCCTATCGCGAATCCGTGCGGCTGGACCCGGAGTCCGGTCTGCTGCGCAATGCGCTGGGCCATGCGCTGCTGGAAGTGGGCAATGACCGCTTTCTGGACGAGGCCATCACGCATCTGACGGCTGCGGCCCGGCTGGAACATAATTCAGCCCTGACCTGGCGATTGCTGTCATCCGCCTATAGCCGGGCCGACATGCAGCCGCAACTGGCCTATGCACGGGCGGAGGAAGCGCTGTCGCGCGGCGATATCCGGGCAGCGAAATACCATGCCGACCGGGCCGAACGCATGCTGCCAGCCGGGTCACCGGAATGGATCCGGGCCCAGGATATCCGTGTCATGGTCGAAAGCCATCCGGGGACACGGGAATATAATTGAGGGGTGATGCGGATGCGGGCTTACCGCATCCGCCCGCGGGACTGGCGCGCCTGGAAGAATGCGGCCACGACCCTGGGGTCGAACAGCGTGCCGGCCCCGTCCCCGATGGTTTTCAGCGCATCGGCCAGCGGCACCGCCTCACGCCATGAACGGCGGTGGGTCAGCGCGTCATAGACATCGGCCACGGCCACAATACGGGCCGCCGCCGGAATGTCGGTCCCGGACAGGCCGGCCGGATAGCCGCTGCCATCCCAGCGCTCATGATGGGCCCGCGCAATGGCCGCCCCGAAGGACAGGTAATTGCTGCCTTCCACCAGCCGGGAGGCCTTTTCCAGGATGGCGGCACCGCGTTCGCAATGCTGTTCCATCTGCTGGCGTTCCTCCGCGTCCAGACGCTGGTCCTTGCGGATCACGCTGTCGGGAACCCCAACCATGCCGATATCATACAGCATGGCGCCCATGGTGATCTGGTCCAGGAACTCGTCATCGATGGTCGTGTCCCAGCCTTCCTGAGAGCGCAGGGCAAAGGCGATCTCTGTCACCAGCCGGGACAGGCGCAAGCCATGGTCGCCGCCGCCATCCGGGTCTTTATATTCCGCCAGCCCGGCCAGCGCGATCACCGCCGCCTTGTGCGAGCGCTTCACCTGTTCATAGAGGTGAAGATTATCGAAGCCGATGGCGATCTTGGCGCCCAGCACCTCTGCCAGCTTGCGTTCAAGCGGATCGAGCGGGCGGCCCACATGCAGGCAGGCAGCCGCGTCGCGCCCATCGGCGGTGCGCAGCCACAATACGGCATCGCGGTCATCGAACCGGTGCTGGCGGGACCGCAGCACATCCATGATCTTGGCGGCAAGATCGGGATCGACACTATGGCCCAGCGGCAGGCCGATACTGTCCGCATGGCGGCCGGCGGCGGCCAGGATCTGGGCATCGGTGCGGGCATTGCCCCGCGGCACGCAGACAAGCCCATCCACCGCCGCATCCAGCACGCGCGCCAGTTCGCGCAGCACGGCTTCCGCAAACCGGTCTATGGCCCGCAAGGCAAACAGGCTGCCCGACGCATCAATGATACGTTCCATGCCCTGCCGCGACCGGATCAGCTCGGTGATATGCTCGAACGAACGCAGCGCGGCGACCGTGGCCGTCCCCAGCTTCTGCGCCGTCAGCTCTGTCTTGGCCTTGTAATCATTGATGTCATAGCCGTGGATGACATCATCCTCCGGCGCCTGCCCGGGCTGGCCGGTACGCAGGATGATGCGGACCTGGCTGTTGCCCAGTTCATCACGGATGCGCGGAACCAGACGCAAACCCGCATCGTCGGTTTCCATCACCACGTCCAACAGGATCATCGCGATGCCCGGATCATGGCGCAGGATGCCCAACGCCTCCTCGGCGGAATAGGCAGACAGGAACTGCACAGGCCGACCGCGATAGGCAAATTTTTTCATGACCAGGCGCGTCATGGCATGCACTTCCGGATCGTCATCGACGATCAGGATCAGCCATGGCGGCTGCGATGCGGACAGCTCTTCGGCGACCGGAACCTCCGGCCCCTCCTCTTTGAAGAGGAATTCGTCGTCGCCCCCCGCCATCAGACCGTCGCCGCTCCTCACGATCACATTCCCGCCTTTCCCGTTATCCGGGATTGATGCAATGAGTCCCAAGTTGACACATTGCGATTGGCAGTACCAATGCACACTTACGTATCTCGGCATAGCTCGCGCCCGTAGGCAAGCCCCTTGAAAACAGCCTCAACATTCCGCGTCGCGGTTGCGTATGCCGCAATGCCGGTCCATGGTGCGGGCAATCATTCACTGGATGTGTGAACCATGGTCCTTGATCTTCCCGTTTCCGGCCGCTTCCGTCTCCTGCTTGCGGCCATCGCTGTTTCGGCCACCCTGCCCGTCCTGCCGGTCGCCGCCGCCGACAAGCCCCTGGACAAGGCAGCCGTGGAACAGATCGTCCGCGATTATCTTCTGACCCATCCGGAAATTCTGCTGGAAGCCATGGAGGCGCTGGAGAAGAAACAGCAGGCCGAGGGTGAGAAAGCCACGCTGGAGGCGCTGAAATCGAATCGGCAGGCGCTGGAACAGGCCGCCCTGTCGCCCGTCGGCGGCAATCCCAAGGGTGACGTCACCCTGGTCGAGTTCTTCGATTACAATTGCGGTTACTGCAAGCGCACCCATCCAGAGCGCAGCGCCGCCGTCAAGGGCGATGGCAAGGTCCGCGTCATCTACAAGGAATTCCCTATTCTGGCGCCGTCGTCCAAGGAAGCCGCCAAGGCTGCGTTGGCGGCTAACAATCAGGGCAAGTACGAGGCGTTCCACACCGTGCTGATGACCCATGAGGGCCGCCTGGACAGCGACGCCATCCGTGCCGCCGCCAAGCAGGTGGGCCTGGATATGAAGAAGCTGGAACAGGACATGGGCGATCCCGCCATTGAGGCGGAGATCAAGGCCAACATGGAATTGGCCCAGAAGCTGGGCATCCGGGGCACCCCCGGCTTCGTTATCGGTGACACGGTCGTGCCGGGCGCCATCGAGACAGAACAGTTCATCGCCCTGTTCAATGCCACCCGCGCCGCCCGGAAAGCCGGCGGCTGAGGGCCGCTGTCCAATCGCTGCCTGTCCGGTCTGCGCTTGGCCCGATTCCTACCCGCGGGAAATACCGCTTCGACCACTGCGATTCGTCACATGATCGCGAGAGCAGGGGCCATTTCCAGGCCCAGCCGGCCCGAAGCGGCCCATCGGATGCTGTCCAGGCCGGCATTACACCGGCGGGGAAGGAACGGGCCCATGACATGCGTGAATGCCGGGACGTCATCCTGATGGTCCGTGTGGCGGGGGGCGATCAACGGCTGCTGCGGTATGATGCGCAGCAGGCGGTGGACCCGCGGTTCCCGGATCGCGCCAACAGCGGTGGTGATGCGGTCACCTGGCTGCCGCGTCATTCAAGGCTGCTGGCGGGCAATAACCTGATCCGGCCCGTGCCGTCGGGGTTAGGTACCGATCAAAGGGTCGGGAAATGGGAACCACGACCCTGAAAACCTTTGATTTCAAATTGCTGGTAAGTGGTCATGCGACGGCGCTGCAAGTTGACGAGGCGCCGGATCACCGTTGCACCATGATCGCGGAGCCCACGGGTCAAGGCAGCGCCCTGGCGACGGACGGCCTTGGCCTGGACAATGTTCAAAACAGGGTCGACAGGTCAAGCAAAGGCGCTGGACTTAATGGGTGCCAATCCTGGCCGGTCGCGGTCATTCTACCAATACTGGTCTAAGCCCAGCACCGCCAGCGCCTGTAAAGTGGCCAAGGGAGGCTCGACCTTATAGGGAGAGGGTGGATCACCTTCCGTTACGTCATGTCGATGACCATTGCCCCGGCGGCTGACCATGTTATAACCCCCCGGCTTTTGGTGATCATTAAAAGGGACGGCCGACTTGGCCCAACAGCCTTCGATCCTTATCCTCAACGGGCCGAACCTGAACATGCTCGGCACCCGCGAGCCCCATATCTATGGGGCGGAGACACTGGCCGATGTCGAGGCCCTTTGCCGTGCCGAAGGGGCGCGCCTGGGGCTGGAGATCGATTTCCGTCAGTCGAACCATGAGGGCGAACTGGTTACCTGGATCCAGCAGGCCCGTGGGAACCGGTCCGCCATCCTCTTGAACGCCGGAGCCTATACGCACACCTCTGTGGCCATACTGGACGCGCTGACGGCGGTTGACCTGCCGGTCATCGAGGTGCATCTGAGCAACATCTTCCGTCGCGAACCGTTCAGACATCATTCATATGTCTCGATGGCCGCGCGGGGGGTCATATGTGGCCTGGGTTCCCAAGGCTATGTCCTGGCGCTGCAGGCGGCTGATCGCCTGGTCCGCGCCAAGGCCCAGTCCTGAAACCCACGGTCCCTTTCAAAAGGTTGAGAATACCATGTCGAGCTTCGATCTGGATGCCAAGTTCGTTCGCACCATGGCCAAACTCCTGGAGGAGACGGGCCTGACGGAAATGGAATATTCGGAAGGCGAGCGCCGTATCCGGCTGAGCCGCGCCGCGCCGCCGCCCCCGATGGGCTATGCCCCGGCCTATGCGCCCGCTCCGGCGGCGCCGGTTGCGGCCGCGCCTGCTGCGGCCGCGCCTGCCGCCGTTGCCGTCGCCCCGGCACAGCATCCCGGTGCCGTGAAGTCGCCGATGGTCGGCACCGCCTATCTGGCGTCCGAACCCAGCGCCCCGCCCTTCGTGAAGGAAGGCGATATCGTCAAGGCCGGCCAGACTATCCTGATCATCGAAGCCATGAAGGTCATGAACCCGATCAAGGCGCCGAAGGGCGGCACCGTGACCCAGATCCTGGTCGCCAATGCTCAGCCGGTCGAATTCGGCCAGCCGCTCCTGATCGTTGAGTGATCGTCCCATGACGGTGAAATCCCAGGACGGGCTGTTCGAAAAAGTCTTGATCGCCAATCGCGGTGAGATCGCTCTGCGCATCCACCGCGCCTGCCGCGAGATGGGCATCAAGACGGTGGCCGTGCATTCCACGGCCGATGCCGACGCCATGCATGTGCGTCTGGCCGACGAAAGCGTCTGTATCGGCCCGCCGGCCGCCAAGGACAGTTACCTCAACATCCCGGCGATCCTGTCGGCGGCGACTATCACGGGCGCTGACGCCATTCATCCCGGCATCGGGTTCATGGCGGAGAACGCGCAGTTCGCCGATATGGTGATCGAGCATGGTTTCGCCTGGATCGGGCCGACGCCCGAACATATCCGCATCATGGGCGACAAGGTCACTGCCAAGAAGACGGTGATCGCGCGCGGCCTGCCCTGCGTGCCGGGTTCCGACGGTCCGGTGGACAGTTTCGAAACGGCGGCCAATGTCGCCGATCAGATCGGCTATCCCGTCCTGATCAAGGCGGCGGCCGGCGGCGGCGGCAAGGGCATGAAGGTCGCCTTCAGCCGTGAGGAGCTGAAGGAAGCCTATTCCCTGGCCCGTGGCGAGGCACGCGCCGCCTTCGGCAATGACGAGGTGTATCTGGAAAAATACCTCGCCAATCCGCGCCATATCGAGGTGCAGCTGCTGGGCGATCACCATGGCAATGTGGTGCATTTCGGCGAACGCGACTGCTCCGTCCAGCGCCGCCACCAGAAGGTGGTGGAAGAGGCCCCGTCGCCCGCGCTGAACGCGGAAGAGCGGGAAAAGGTCGGTTCCCTGGCCGCCCGCACGGCCAAGCTGCTGGGCTATCGCGGTGTGGGAACCATGGAGTTCCTTTATGAGAACGGGCAGTTCTATTTCATCGAAATGAACACCCGTTTGCAGATCGAGCACACGATCACGGAAATGATCACGGGCGTCGATCTGGTGCGGGAGCAGATCCGCGTCGCCACCGGTGCGCCGTTGGGCTACACGCAACAGGATATCCGCTTCCACGGCCATTCGATCGAATGCCGGATCAATGCCGAACATCCCGAAACCTTCATGCCGTCGCCGGGCCAGATCAAGCAGTACCATGCGCCGGGCGGCCTGGGCGTGCGCGTCGACAGCGCGCTGTATGACGGTTACCGCGTGCCGCCCTATTACGACAGCATGATCGCCAAGCTGATCGTCCATGGCAACACGCGCAATGAATGCCTGATGCGCCTGCGCCGCGCTCTGGAGGAGTTTGTCATCTCCGGTGTCGACACCTCCATCCCGCTGCACCAGAAGATCATCGCGGAGCCGGATTTCATCAACGGCGACTATGATATCAAGTGGATGGAAGCCTGGATGAAGCGCCAGCAGGGCTGACCTTCCCCTTGTTTCGTACAGCGAAAAACGCCCCCGGTGGTTCGCCCGCCGGGGGCGTTTTCATGCCGGCTTTCGGGTCAGCACGATCCAGCCGGGCACCGGGTTGCCCCGGTCGATACGGGTGCTGTGGGGCGCAAGGTGGACCAGCGTCAGGCCTGCGGCCTGCACCGTCTGCTTTATATGGGCCTCACCATGGGCAAAGCGCCGCCCCTCATGCAGGGCGAAACCGTCGCCTTGCGCGCGTTCACAGGTGAAGGCAAAACGGCCACCGGGCCGTAAGGTGACCGAAGCCGCCGCCATGACCGGGTGCAGATCACCGACATAGACCAGCACATCCGCCGCCAGCACCAGATCGAACGCGTCGGGTCGCGCGGCCATGCTGTCCACCAGTTCGCCGACCCACAGCGCATCATAGACGGCGCGGGCCTGGGCCTTTTCCACCATGCGCGGCGACAGGTCGAAACCGGCCAGATAATCCGCGCGGTCGCGGACCGCCACCCCGGCCAGCCCCGTGCCACAGCCGGCATCCAGCACCCGGCCCCCGGCGGGCACCTGCTGGTCCAGCAGCAGCTGGCGCAGGGCCTGCGGCGCGTCATAGCGCAGCTTGCCCACCAGTTCCCGGTCAAACCGGTCGGCATAGGTATCGAACAGGGCGCGGACAAAGGCCGGCGGCAGGCTGGTCTGCCGGCCTGCCTCTGCCAGGCCCGCCAGCAGCGGGGCCGCACCCGCCGGGTCGGCCTCGTCCAGGTCCAGTGCTGCCTGCCACGCCTTGGCCGCCTTTTCCGGTTCCCCCAGATGCTGCCAGGCCCGACCCAGGGCGACCCAGCCGGCGGGCTGTGCCGGGTCGGCGGGATGGGCGTGGCGCAGGGCGGCGTCCAGCATCTCCACCGCCGCCAGCGCCTCATCCGCATCAACCAGCACCAGGGCGGTGGCGGTCATGATGGACAGATCGGCCGGCGCCAGGAACCGGGCTTCGCGCGCATGGGCCAGGGCCGCCTCCCGGTCGCCCGCATCCAGGGTCAGGCGCGCCATGGATGCCTGTCCCGCCGCATCGCCCGGCTGCCTTGTCAGCAGGGCGCGGCAGGCCAGCAATGCCGCCTCCCGCCGCCCCGCCGCCATCAGGGCCGTGACCAGCGCCCGGTGCCAGGGCGTGTGGCCAGGGTCCGCCGCCAGGGCCTGTGACAGGGCCTCCGCCGCGTCCGCCGCCTGGCCATCCTCCAGCAGCAATTCGCCCAGCAAACCCGCCGCCTCCGCCCCTTCCGCGCTGCGCAGGCAGGCCATGGCGCCCGCCCGGTCCTGGCAATCCAGCAATTCATAGGCGCGGGTGATGGCATCGGACATGGCGAATCCTGGTCTTTGACGGGGGGCAACAGGGGCGTCGAAACGGCGCTATAGCATGTTCCGGGGTTCCTGGCAGGGGCCGCAGACAGCAAAAAATCCCGCTTATGTGACAAAGTCGCATCAACTTGGACGATTCTTGGTTGACCCAATGCGTCAATTCTGGGATTGCTATGCGGCCGGTGCATGAAGCCGGTGACTTTGAGGGAGCGGCCACCGCATTTGAGTAACGGTGGTCTGATTGCAGGACCCGCACGGAAAGCGGGACAAACCGGCGGGGAGACCCGTCATGGATAACCGGAACCAGAAGGGACGATTGAGATGACGATGCGCCAATCCCGCGTTGCCACCCGCTCCCGTCAGGATTCCAACCTGCTGCTCGCCTTCGCCTTTCTGATCGGTCTGATGATCCTGGCCCTGCCGGCCCGCGCCGGTTGCCTTGACCATATTGTTGAGGCCGAGAAGGAAATGGGCATTCCCAAGGGCATCCTGCTGGCCGTTTCGCTGGTTGAAAGCGGCGGTGGCGGCACGCCCAGCCCGTACATCATGAATGTGCGCGGCCGTGTCCTGTTCCCCCGGTCGGAGGCCGAAGCCGCCACCTACCTGCGCGATAATCAGGGCAACCTGCGCGGCAATGTCTATGCCGGCTGCATGCAGCTGTCGCTGGCCCATCACAAGCAGGCCTTCCGTCCGGTCGAGAAGATCGTGAACCCGGAAGCCAATGTGCGCTACGCCGCCAAATATCTGATTTCGCTGCGCCGTGAAACCGGAAGCTGGGCCGCCGCCGTCACCAAGTATAACGGTTCCTCCGGTGTGAAGGCCGCCGCCTATCAGTGCAAGATCAAGAACCAGCTGGTCAGCCTGGGTGCCGGGTCCAGTGCCGAATTGATCAGCACGTCGGGCAAGTGCGATGTCAGCAATCCGCCGTCGGTCGGTCCCCGCACCCGCCGGGCGTTTGAGAAGCATGACGAGAATACGCCCGTCGGCTGATGCGTCGGCCCGCATAGGGTCACCGGCGGCACTCTTTAAAATCATATCAACGCGCCTGCCCATGTCAGCCATGTGAAGGACGGGCTGGTATCGCAATGCGGTATGGCGCACGCATGACGGCGTCCGTCACGTTCGCCGAACCTGAGCTTCATGCCGCGCCTTGCCACATTGCCGCCTGTCGCCCGCGCCATCCTGGCGATGATCGCGGCCGTCACGCTGTTCAGCGCCATGAATGCCAGCATCAAATGGCTGGGCGGGCGCTATCCGGTCAGCCAGATCATCTTTTTCCGCGCCCTGTTCGCCATGGTGATCCTGCTGCCACTGATCTGGCGGGCCGGCGGGATCATGTCGCTGCGGACCAAGCGGCCCCTGGGCCATCTGGCGCGCAGTATCATCGGCGTGATCTCAATGACCTGCGGGTTTACCGCCATCACCTATCTGCCACTGGCCAATGCCTCGGCCCTGGCCTTCACCGCCCCCTTGTGGACAACCTTGCTGGGCGTGCTGGTGCTGGGGGAAAAGGTGCGCTGGCGCCGGACGGTGGCACTGGTGGTGGGGTTCACGGGCGTGCTGATCATGGTGCGGCCTGACGCGGCCCTGCTGCATGGCATCATGACGGGCGGCACTCAGGCCATCGGCAGCCTGTTCGGCCTGGCCTCCTCCTTCCTGGCCGCCTGCGCCATGATCTCCGTGCGGCGCCTGTCCGCGACGGAGCCCAGCACCAGCATCGTCTTCTATTTCATGGCCACCGGCATCATCGTGGCCGGCATCGCCATGTCGCGCGAATTCGTGATGCCGACGCCGCATGATGCGGCCCTGCTGGTGCTGCTGGGCACTGTCGGCGGGCTGGCCCAGGTACTGCTGACCACGGCCTATCGCGGGGCTCCCGTGGCCGTGATCGCCCCGTTCGATTACACGGCCATGCTGTGGGCCACCGGTTATGGCTTCCTGATCTGGGGAGAGGTTCCGCATCCGGCCGTGGCGGTGGGGGCCTTGATCGTGATCGCCAGTGGTGTCTACATCACCGTGCGCGAAACCCGCCTGGGCGTGACCAGTCCCGTCAAGGCCCAGACCATCACGAAGAACAGCTGAGATGAATTACCGCCACGCCTTCCATGCCGGCAATGCCGCCGACGTCATGAAGCACGCTGTCCTGGCCTGGCTGCTGGACCGGTTGTGCGGCAAGGATACGCCGTACTTCGTGCTGGATACCCATGCCGGCATCGGCCGTTACGATCTGGACGACCAGGCCGCCGGCCGCACGGGCGAGGCGCTGCGCGGCATCCGCCGGGTCCTGGCCGGCAACGGTGCGGCGGCCCTGCCCGACGGGGCAGCCCCCTATCTGGCCCTGCTGGCCCGGCTGAATGACGGGACCGGCATTGTACGCCACTATCCCGGCTCCCCCCTGATCACCCGCATGATGATGCGCGAACAGGATCGGCTGGTCCTGGCCGAACTGCATGCCGATGACGTGCAGACCCTGCGCGGCGTCTTCCGGGGGGATGGGCAGGTGTCAGTCCATCACATGGATGGCTGGCTGTCGCTGAAGGCGCATCTGCCGCCCAAGGAACGGCGCGGTCTGGTGGTCATCGATCCCCCGTTCGAGGCGCCGGATGAATATGAACGGATGGTGGCGGCTCTGGCCCTGGCTCACCGCCGCTGGGCCACGGGCCAGTATCTGCTCTGGTACCCGGTGAAGGACCGGGCCGCCGTCTGGCGATTCCATCAGATGCTGGAAGATACCGGCATCCCCAAGATGCTGGCAGCCGAACTCTGTTGGTCCGATGATGACCGCTCCGACCGGCTGAACGGGTCCGGCCTGATCCTGGTCAACCCGCCCTGGAAGACGCAGGAAACCCTGTCCGCCCTGCTGCCCGCCTTGCAAAGCGGGCTGGCGGCGGGGTCCGGCCCCGTCGGCTGCCGCTGGCTGCGGGACGAAAATGGCAAACCGGCCTGAATACAGGTTTAGTTCCTTCATCTTTTGGTCATTGATCGCGTCTTGCAGGCGCCGCTGCCTTCCGTCAAAGTGCGAATGTGCCGTGCCGCACCCGATGGTATGAAACCTTTCGGACAGGTCGTGGTCGGCAATCGGGGGATTGGGGAGAGATGGGAATGGTGCATACGCCGCGGCGGCCCTTCATGGCGGAAATCCAGATGGCCAAGAGGTCGCCCACCCCCCGCGCGGGGGAAGCGGCGCTGGCCGGTCCTGGTCCCGCCCTGCCCGCCCCGCCGCCGGCCCCCATCCATGTTGAGATGGACAACAGCGAAGTGATGTCGGCCATCGGCGCCCTGGGGGCGAAGCTGGACCGGTTTCTGAGCGTTGATCACACCCAGATCGAAAAAATTCAGATCGAAATCTCCGACATCGCGGGCCGGATCAAGGCCACGAAGGTAGAGATGGCGGCCCTGCGCCACCCGCTGTCCAATCAGGACACCTTCCTGGAGGCCAGCGAACAGCTGTCCGCCGTGGTGCGCGCAACGGAAACGGCGACCAACAGCATCATTTCCGCCGCCGAGGAGATTGAGGATATTGTCAGCGAGGTGCGGTCGCAGCTGCCCGAAGGCTATCAGAGCAGCCGCCTGAAAGACCTGAACGACATCACCCTGCGTATTTTCGAGGCCTGTAACTTCCAGGATCTGACCGGTCAGCGCATCACCAAGGTGGTGCAGGCGCTGGCCTTCATTGAAGAGCGTATCGACGGCATGATGTCCGTCTGGAACACCAAGGAATTCGAGGCGATGCCCCTGCCGCCCGACATCTCCAAACATGATGCGGGTCTGGCCCTGCACGGGCCGCAGGAAGATAAGCCCAGCAGCATTTCCCAGGCCGATATCGACGCGCTGTTCGACTGAGACCAATCTCCCTCGCGCGGGACCGATCAAGAGGGATTTCATGGTCCCTCTGGCGCCAGTCGCCGGGCTTAAATCTGTCAAAGGGTAAGCCTTCGGCATATTTGTATAATCCGGGCGCCCCCCCCCGGCGGAACGTCACGCCACGTTCCGCCGCACCATGTCTTCCAACCGCATCGTCCGCATGTAAAGGCTGTGGCTGCGTTCCAGCAGGGATCGCAGGGCATTGGGCAGCCCCTGATTGTCCGGGCCGGACGGGTCGGCGCAGATGGCCCCGCCGGACAGGGCGTAGTCATCGCCCACCGCCTGCTGCTGGGTCAGTTCGCCGGCATGGACCGCCTTCTGCGCCAGCATCCAGGCCATGACCTGGGTCAGGCGGCTGGTAACCCGCATGCTTTCATAAGATACCTGCAGACGAACGGTCGGTGGCAGGCCGCGCTGGTCCGCCGCCTCCTGATAGGCGACATAGTTCCGTGCCTCGACCAGAAGCGACATGGTCTCGTCATAGGCGCGGTTGAAGAAGGCCGTCGGTCGGGTCACCCGCATCTCCCTCCGACCTTCATCACGCCCTGCCGGGCGCTCCGAAGGCCGTGAACAGTGGATCAGTGTGGCCCCTTCGATCCCGACTGACAATTGCGGCGAAAGGAGGTGATGGGTGCCGACACCGTTTGATGCGGCATGTGACATTTTTTGAAGCCCCCTCTTGAAGGGGGATTGGACGCTGCTTAATTGTTGAAGCGTGGAAGCGACGCCCGGTGTCGGGGTCGAAAAACGCCACAAAACCAAGGGGCTGGCCGATATCGGGAGCCCCGCCCACCTAAGTATCGCTCCTGGAGGATACCTATGCGCAGCTATGACCTCTCGCCGCTGTTCCGTTCCACCGTCGGTTTTGACCGCATGACGCGCCTGCTGGAAAGCGCGCTGA
Organism: Azospirillum sp.; assembly: GCA_027483805.1. Classification (GTDB taxonomy): domain Bacteria; phylum Pseudomonadota; class Alphaproteobacteria; order Azospirillales; family Azospirillaceae; genus Niveispirillum. Next base: position 22,754 of record JAIXTS010000392.1, read on the forward strand.
GTGGTGAGGATAACGGCCAGAACGCCTACCCCCCGTACAATATCGAAAGGCTGGACGACGACCAGTACCGCATCACGATGGCGGTCGCCGGTTTCTGCCTGGGTGATCTGGAAATCACCGCCCATCCCAACCTGCTGATCGTACAGGGCAAGGCCAAGGAGCAGCAGGGCGGCACCTTCCTGCATCGGGGCATCGCAGGCCGCGCCTTTGAACGCCGGTTCCAGTTGGCCGACCATATCCGCGTGAACAACGCGTCGCTGGAAAACGGTCTTCTGCATATCGAACTGGTGCGGGAGGTGCCGGAAGCCATGAAGCCCCGCACTGTTCAGATCAACAACCTGACCCCCACCGCCCTGCCGGGCGTGACCCAGGCCGCCGCCTGACACCCGGATCGCTGGTCCGGGCGGGGGTCCCGGTCACCCGCGTTCCCGTCCCCGCCCGTCTGACGACGGTCAATTGGGAACACACATTGATAGGCAAATAAAAAGAGGGCCGCTACGTTGGCGGCCCTCTGTTTTTTTACCCGTTTCCCTGAAGCCCCACCCGTTCAACTCTGCCGAACGAGCAAGGCGACCCTATGTGCGCGACGGCTTCGGGTCAACCGGCCTTATCCGCCTGACAACGATGACCGTAAAGAAATCGTCATGATTGTTGCCGAATTAGCGCACCCCTTATCCTATCCTTTCGCATAGCCGACGCCTTTCAGGGCGTCGCCGATCTCTCCCAGGATGGCAGGGTCATCAATGGTGGCCGGCATTTTCCAGGGCTCGCTGTCGGCGATCTTCTGCATGGTACCGCGCAGGATTTTGCCCGACCGTGTCTTGGGCAGGCGTTCCACAACGATGGCCTGTTTGAAGGCGGCGACCGGCCCGATCTCGTCCCGCACCTTCTTCACCACTTCCTTGATGATGTCGGCATAGGGCCGGTCTACACCGCGCTTCAGAACAATGAAGCCCAGCGGCAATTGCCCTTTCAGATCGTCCGCCACGCCGATCACGGCGCATTCGGCCACATCCGGATGGCCCGACAGCACCTCTTCCATGGCGCCGGTCGACAGGCGGTGGCCGGCGACATTGATAATGTCATCGGTGCGGGCCATGACATAGATATAGCCGTCATCATCGATGAAGCCGGCATCCGACGTCTGATAATATCCGGGGAAATCCGCCAGATAGCTTTTGAAGAACCGGTCACGTGCGTTCCACAAGGTTGGCAGCGTGCCTGGCGGCAGCGGCAGTCGGGCTACGATGGCGCCGATATCGCCGCGCTTCACCTCCGTCCCGTCCGGGGCCAGGACACGGATGTCCCATCCCGGCAGCGGGACAGCGGTGCTGCCATATTTCACCTTCATCAGGCCGATGCCCAGCGGATTGCCGGCCACGGGCCAGCCGGTTTCCGTCTGCCACCAATGGTCGATGACCGGCACCTTCAGATGGGTTTCGGCCCAGTTCAGCGTGTCCGGATCCGACCTTTCCCCCGCCAGGAACAGGGCGCGCAGGCTGGACATGTCGTAGTCGTGCAGCAATTCGCCACTCGGGTCCTCCCGCTTGATAGCGCGGAAGGCGGTGGGGGCCGTGAACTGCACCGTCACCTTGTGCTCGGCGATGACCCGCCAGAAGGCGCCGGCATCGGGCGTGCCCACCGGCTTGCCCTCATAGACCAGGGTGGTACAGCCCTGCAGCAGCGGGCCATAGACGATATAGGAATGGCCCACGACCCAGCCGACATCACTGGCGGCCCAGAACACTTCGCCCGGCCTGGCGCCATAGAAATGCTCCATGGTCCATTTCAGGGCCACGGCATAGCCGCCAATATCGCGCACCACGCCCTTGGGCTGCCCGGTCGTGCCCGATGTGTACAGGATATAGAGCGGGTCGGTGGCTTCCATCGACACGCATTCCGCCGGTGCCGCCAGCGCCGCCGCTGCCGCCCAATCGACATCGCGGCCGGGCAGCAGCGTTGCCGCCACCTGGGGACGCTGAAAGATCACGCAATGATCAGGCTTGTGGCTGGCCTGTTCGATGGCGGCATCCAGCATGGGCTTATAGGGCAGGACCTTGGTCCCTTCCACACCACAGCTGGCGGTCAGGATGGCCTTGGGCGTGGCATCATTGATGCGGGTGGCCAGTTCATGCGGCGCAAAACCGCCAAAGACGACGGAATGGATGGCCCCGATGCGCGCACAGGCCAGCATGCCCACCACCGCCTCCGGGATCATCGGCATATAGATGATGACCCGGTCCCCCTTCTCCACCCCAAGATCGCGCAGAACCCCGGCAAAGCGCGCGACCTTGTCCAGCAGTTCGGCATAGGTCAGCGTCTGTTTCACGCCGGTGACGGGGCTGTCATAGATCAGGGCGGCCTGATCCGCCCGCCCGCCGGCCACGTGCCGGTCCAGCGCATTGTGGCAGATGTTCAGCCGCCCGCCGCGATACCAGCGGTAGAACGGCTTGTCGCTGTCATCCAGGATGGTTTCCGGGAAGGCATCCCAATCGATGGCCGTGGCCGCTTCCGCCCAGAAACCCGTCGGGTCGGCCAGGGAACGGGCATGGATGGAATGGTAGGCATCGTTCATTGTATCCTCCCCGTGATTTTCTGCTTTCAGTGGTGTATCGGCCGCTATATCTAAGCCCATTCGCTTATGGAAACCCCCGGTACGAGTGGGATAGAAACGGACCATTACCACCGCGACGTCCTGAGCCTGACTCAGCCGGAACGCGCGTGCGGATTCATCCCCGACCTTGGTCTGCGACATTCGTGCGCGTCATTGCCAGACCGAAAGCTTTTGCCCCCATGATCGTTGACAGCCGCCATATCATGTTTTCCCCGGAAGCCGTCCGGGAGGCCGTCAAGACTTTCCGCGAACTGTTTCCAACCAAGCAGCCGCCCGGCTTGCTGGGTCCCATCGTCATCCGCAGCGCCGATCCCCTGGTCCTGGGCGTGAAGGTACAGGCCACGGGGTCCAGCACCTATCGCGAGGTGGAGATGGAAGAGAGCGAGGTGGCCGCCATGCTGATCGTCTTCTGCCGGAAGATCAAAATTCCCCTGCCCCGCACGGCCAATAAATCGATCGAGGTGGAGGGCGACAACATCGCCCTGATCGTTTCCAAAGCCATGATGATGCAGCGCGCCGCAGGCGCCTGAACTCTCAGACCGAAAACGGCCCTGGCAGGGTGCGTTAGAGCCCATCAGGTGTTCATAGAAACACCTGATGGGCTCTAAGCTTCTGTTTTGTCGTGTGATTCACGGTTTCAACGTTACCATTTAAACCGATCACACTCTAGCGGTCGGCCTGCCGGTTCACCACCGCCGTCACCGGCGCCAGGACGATCCCCCGGTCACGCAGCCCCGCCGACCAGGCCGACAGCCGTTCCAGGCTGACGGGATTGCTGACTTCCGCGAAGCCCACCGCCGCACCATTGGCCTGGGCCAGCCGTTCCAGCTGTGCCAGCTGGGCATCGATGCCGATGCCCGACGGGATACGGTCGATCTGCAGGTCGCTGATGGCGCGCGGCAGCGACAATTCCTTGGACACGGCCGCCGCCTTGCTGCCCGACACCTGCCAGAGATCGAGATAGACAAGGCCACGGCGCTGCACCTGCAATAGCACGCCGCGCAGGCTCTCGCGCTGGGTGAGGAAATCCGTGCCGCTGTCGGTTTTTGAGGTCACGCCGACATAACCGGTAAAGGCCGCCAGCGTGGCCTCCAGCCGCCGTACATTCTCTTCGTCCGACAGGTTCGACAGAAGCGTGTTGGGTCCGGGATCGTTGGCAGGAAAGCCCTGCGGCTGCATCGGCACCGACAGCAGCACCTCATGCCCCTTGGCCCGCACCTCGTCCACCTTGGCCTGCAAATTCTCCGCCGTCGGGGTGAAGGCAAAAGTAACGGCACCGGGAAGTCGGTCAACCGCCTCGTGCATGGCGGTGTCCGACAGGCCCAGGCCCGTCACAACGATGGCGATACGTGGCCGTTTGTCATCCTGCGGAAAGGGCCGTGCATAATATTGCCAGGGGGCGGTGCCGTCCGGCGCCACGCGCGGCACCCGGCCGACGCGCAGCCGCTCCAGCAGCTGATCATTGCGCGACGGGGTCAGGGTGACGGGCATGTCCACCGGGTCCAGCGGCACCTCTTCCTCCGGCGCTGGCGGGGCCGCATCGGCAAAGCGTGGCGTGCCGTCGGGCAGCAGCACGGGCACGCCCTGGCCCAGGCTGCGGGTCGCATCCAGCCGCCGCATGGTGTCCGGTGCCTGGATGGCCAGCCACCCCGCCGTCCCGGCCAGGGCCAGGACAAGAACCATGGCGCCGATCACGGGCGGCGACGGCTTGCCGAGTTTCTTCCGTTCCTTCCGCTCCCCCGTGAGGCCGGGCGCATCATCCCCGACGCCGGGGCCGTGGTCCTCATCGGCCATGAAGGCCAGATCCATGGCATCGGCGGACGGTGCGGCGGCCTTGGCCTTCTTGCTCTTGCGGCCGAAGGACCAGCGTTTGCCATCCTTCTTGGCCGCACGGTCATGCGCCTTGGCCTGGCGCTTGGCCCCCAGCCGGGAAGCCAATACGGCAGCACTTCCCCCATCCCCGGGCGGAGCGGCTTCCGTCTTTTTCTTCCTGGAGAGCGGGAACAAGGCCACGGTGCGGGTGCTTTGGCTCGGTTAGTTGGTGTGTTTGGGCTGGTTGAACAGGGAAACACCGCGCAGCAGATCAACGGCGCGGGCCAGCTGATAATCGACCGGCGGCGCGTCGGCATTGCTGTTGGCGGCCACGGGCGTCGCCGCCGGATTGGGTGCGGCGGCCGGGGCCGGCGGTGTCGCCGCCGCACCTGGCGCGGGGGCGGGGGTGGAAGCCGGTGCCGGCTTGGCCGCCGCCCCCTGATCGGTGTTGCGCAGGGCGTTGGGCAGGTCGGCCTCACGCCGGCGCTGTCCGGCCGCCGCCAGTTCCTCAATCTTGGCGGGCTGCACCTCGATATCCGGGGTGATGCCCAGCTGCTGGATCGACTTGCCCGACGGGGTGTAATAGCGCGAGGTGGTCAGGCGCATGGCGCTCTGCTGCCCCTGCAACGGGATGATGGTCTGCACCGACCCCTTGCCGAAGCTCTGCGTGCCCAGGATGATGGCGCGCTTATGGTCTTGCAGGGCGCCGGCAACGATCTCCGATGCCGACGCGGAGCCGCCATTGATCAGCACCACGACGGGCAGGCCATCGGCGACATCGCCGGCCTTGGCCGTGTAACGGTCGCCTTCCTTGCCCCCGCGTCCACGGGTGGACACGATCTCCCGGCCCTTGTCCAGGAATGTATCGGACACCGAAACAGCCTGATCCAGCAACCCGCCCGGATTGTTGCGCAGGTCCAGCACATAGCCGATCAGCTTGGACCCCAGCTGTTCCTTCAGCTTGGCCATGGCCTTGTCCAGGCCGGGCTGCGTCTGCTCATTGAAGCTGGAGATGCGGATATAGCCGACATTATTCTCGGCGCGGAACCGCACGGACTGCACCTTGATGCTGGCGCGGGTCAGGTTCAGCTGGATCGGCTCGGCCACGTTCTGGCGACGGATGGTGACCTTGATATCGCTGCCCACGGGGCCGCGCATCTTCTCCACCGCATCGTTCAGCGACAGGCCGACGATCTGCTCATCATTCAGATGGGTGATGAAATCACCGGGCTGCACCCCGGCGCGGGCGGCGGGCGTGTCATCCATGGGGGAGATGACCTTGACGAATCCGTTCTCCGTCGTCACCTCGATGCCCAGACCGCCGAACTCGCCCCGGGTCTGCACCCGCATATCGGCGAAATTCTTCTTGTTCAGATAGGAGGAATGGGGATCGAGCGAGGTGAGCATGCCATCAATGGCCGCCTCGATCAGCTGCTCGTCGGAAACCTCTTCGACATATTCCGACCGCACCCGCTCGAACACATCGGCGAACAGGTCCAGCTGCTTGTAGGTTTCCGACTTCAGCGGTTCGCGCGCCTGCGCACTGCCCGTCACGCCCAGGGGGGCGGTGCCAAGGGGAACGGTGCCAAGGGGAACGGTGAAGGCCAGCAGGGCCGCGATGGCGGCAGTGGAGAACAGCTTGTTCATGATCAACCTTGTCCTTTGCCGTCGGAGGCTGCAAGGCCGCGCGCGGGGTTGACAGGCTGACCACCACGCCGCAGCTCGTAATACAAACTCGGGTCCCCATCCCCCGACAGAAGTCCCACCGGCTCCCCGCCCAGCACGCGCTGTCCCACCTGGGCATCGATACGTCCCAGGCCGGACAGAAGGGAATGATATCCGTTGGCATGTTCAAGGATCAAGAGAAGCCCGTATCCCTTAAACGGTCCCGCGAACATCACCGCCCCGTCGGCTGGTGCAACAACGGGGCCACCGGCCCGGCCGCTGTAGGTCAGACCCCGGCTGGTCGCCCCCACATCGTCCGTCTGACCATAACGTCTGACCACCTTGCCGCTGACCGGCGCCACCATGCCGCCGAGGATGCCGGCCGATTGTGGCTCGGCCGGGGCGCGTTTCAGGCCTGCCACCCTGTCGCGGGCCCGCTTCTCACGGTCGGCCTCAAGCTGGGCCTGACGCTGCCGCTCGGCCTCCGCCTTGCGTGCCGCCTCGGCCTTGCGCTCGGCTTCCAGCTTCTCGATCAGGTCCTTCAGGTCGCCCGCCTTCTCCCCCAGCGAGGCGACGCGTGTCGACAGCCGCGCACGCTCACTGTCGGTATTCTTCGACAGTTCCTCGCGCCGCGCCACCAGCACGGCCAGATCCCTCTGGCGCAGGGCCAGGCTTTCCGCGGCCCGCGCCGTCTTGTCCTTCTGTTGCGCCAGTTGCCGGCGCAGATCGACCAGACCCTGCAATTCCCTGGACAGGGCATCGGCACGGGTTTTCAGCTCCGGAACGGCGGACCGCAGCAGCAGCGCGCTTTTCACCGTGTCGCTGGGTGATTGCGGGGCCGCGATCATCGTATCGGGCGGCAGGCGGGACAGGCGCTGCAAGGCACCCAGAAGATCGGCCAGGGCGGCGCGGTCGGCCTCGATCCTGTCCAGCCTTGCCTTCTCCTCCTCACCCAGATCGCCCAGGGCGCTTTCCAGCCGGGCCAGTTCATCGGACTGGCTGCGCTGCTGATCCGCCGCCTCGATGGCACGGGCGCGCAGGTCGGCCAGCTCCTTTTCCAGCGCTTCGGCCTTGGCGTCCAGCTGTGCCTTGGCCTTGTCCGCCTCCTGCAGGTCGCGCTCCACCTGCTGCAGCTGCTTGGCCGGATCGGGCTTCTTCTCCTGCGCCAGAACGGGTGCCGCCAGCAGGGCCGGCAGCAGCATCAGAGTGATAACGGGCGGATAACGCAGGGACACGCAAACAGTTTCCCGAATCGGAACAAGATTTAAGATGAAGGATACCGCGTAAGCCGTTGATCTGCCATCGGCATACAGGACATTCCCCCCTTATGCTGGCAGTGTACGGGCAAGCGCGGGCGGCGTCGATGGGGCAGAAGGCCCGCCGGCACCGCCCGCGGCCTCACCGCATCAATTCCCGCATGCCCGCATCCAGGCCCGCCAGGGTCAGCGGATACATGCGGTCCGCCATGATCTGACGCAGCAGGCCGATGGATTGCGTATAGGACCAGTAGCGTTCGTCCGACGGGTTCAGCCAGATGGCATGCGGATATTTGTCCAGCAGCCGGCGCATCCAGACGATGCCCGCCTCCTCGTTGAAATGTTCCACGCTGCCGCCGGGCTGGGTGATCTCATAGGGGCTCATCGACGCATCCCCGACAAACACCAGCTTATAGTCGGAACCATAGGTGTTGATCACGTCGAAGGTGGACAGCCGCTCCACATTGCGGCGCTTGTTATCCTTCCACACGCCTTCATAGACGCAATTGTGGAAATAATAATACTCCAGATGCTTGAACTCACCGCGCGCTGCGCTGAACAATTCCTCGCACAGGCGGATATGGTCATCCATCGACCCGCCAATATCCAAGAACAGCAGCACCTTCACGGCATTATGCCGTTCCGGCACCATCTTGATATCCAGCCAGCCGGCATTGCGCGCCGTTGAACTGATCGTATCGGGCAGGTCCAGCGTCTCCGCCGCCCCGGTCCGGGCAAATTTGCGCAGGCGGCGCAGCGCCACCTTGATGTTGCGGGTGCCCAGTTCGACACTGTCGTCCAGATTGCGGAACTCCCGCTTGTCCCAGACCTTGACGGCGCGCCTGTTGCGGCTGCCATCCTGGCCGATACGCACACCTTCGGGGTTGTAGCCATAGGCGCCGAAAGGGCTGGTCCCGGCGGTGCCGATCCATTTATTGCCGCCCTGGTGGCGGTCCTTCTGTTCGGCCAGCCGCTGGGCCAAGGTCTCCATCAGTTTGTCCCAGCCGCCCAGCGCGTCGATCTGCGCCTTTTCCTCCTCGGTCAGGAATTTTTCGGCCAGCTTGCGCAGCCATTCCTCCGGGATGCGGGCCGTCAACTCCTCAGCCCCGACAGCGCCGCTGCCTTCCAGCCCCTTGAACACGGTGGCGAAGACACGGTCGAACTTGTCCAGGTTGCGTTCGTCCTTCACCAGAATGGCGCGGGAAAGATAATAGAAATCCTCCACCGCATAGCCGGCGATGCCGGCCTGCATCGCCTCCATCAGTGCCAGATATTCCTTCAGGCTGACCGGGACGCCGGCCTTGCGCAGGTCATAGAAGAAACCGGTAAACATGGGATGGGCAGGTCCGGGTATCGGGATTCATCTGGCGGCCAGCATAGCACAGGGCTCACGCCGCGCACGACGCATCGTCGCTGTCAACGGCCAGTGGCCGGTACCAGAGCGCGATGGCCCCGTCCCGGCCACGCAGCGGCATTTCCTCCACCCGGCAATAACGGGCCAGCGCCGCCTCGCCATCGGTGACCAGGGCAGCCCCCGCCACCTCGTCTGAAATGACGATACCGGCCTCCAGCTCACGGGTCAGGTGCATCAGGCGGCTGGCCACATTCACCGTGTCACCGATAACGGTGAATTCCAGGCGCTGGTCAGAACCGATATCGCCGGCCACCACAGCGCCGTAATGCACCCCGATGCCCAGCCCCACCGATGGCAGCCCGCGCTCCGCCCGTTCACGATTCCATTCCACAATCGCCGTCTGCATGTCATGGGCACAGGCCAGCGCCGCCGCCGGGTCCCGCCCGCTGGGCGCCAGCAGGCCGAAGGTGGCCATGACACAGTCGCCGATATATTTGTCGACGGTGCCGCCATGGGTGAAGACCGCCTTTTCCATGCGGATGCGGAATTGACGCAGCAGATCGATGATCTCCGCCGCCGGCGCATTCTCGCACAGCCGCGTGAAGCCCGTCAGGTCGGCAAACAGAACGGAAACGACGCGCGTGTTGGGCCGCGAGAGGGGGCTGTCTCTGGAGGCCAGCCGCTCCACCATGTCGGGGGAAAAATACCGGGCCAGATTGGCCCTTTCGCATTCCGTGGCCGCCTGACTGACCAGCAGCATCTTCGACCGGCGCACGGCGGCGGCAAGGGTCAGCGCCGTCAGGATCAGGAACAGCACCTGGGTCAGCCAGTTGGACAGGTCGACATAGCGCGGGTTCTGCATCACGCGCAGGAAATCGCCCGCATCGGTGCTGGCCCAGATCCAGTCGAACGGCATGGTGAAGGTGCCGGGCTGGCGCATGGCGTGGACCACCACGGCGGACCAGGACAGGGCCGCCGTCAGCCCGCTCCACACCACCAGGGCCGGCCGCTGCACCATCACGGAACTGGCGATCATCAGGAAATAGACATTGTACCAGACGGTGCGGGTGTTCATGGCCGGCGACAGCACATCGCCACCGATGGTGATGGGCGTGGTCATCACCATGGAAATCGCAAAATGGTCAAAGGCGACGGATGCAAACAACTGCCAGGGACGGAACAGGCGGGTGCGGTTTAGGGCCCAGAGCGCAAGGCCGTTGCAGGCAACAATGGCGATGCCCAGATATCCGGCTGCATTCTCCCCCGTCTGGTCCAGCAGGGCCAGCCAGGCGAAAATGGCCCCCAGCGCGATCAGCCGCGCCCAGGTTGCCACCTCAATCCCGCGCGTCTGCTCGCGCTGAAAAACGGCCTTCAGCCGTTCCTCTGTCCCCAGATTGCGATCCGACTGGTTGCTCATGCCACCCTTCCCCACCACGCAGGCCGGTGGTGCCGTCCCCCGGCAAAGCTATCGCGGGAATGCCCCATTCCAACAGGCGTAAGCATCAACCCTCCCCGGCCCATCCCGCAAGCCCGCGCAGGGTGGTCAGCAAAAAAGGAGCGGTGATGGCCGGATTGTGGCCGAACATGATATCGCAAAAATATTTGCATAAAGCATAAACTCTCAAAGTGATTTGCAAATTACAACGATTTGTCGCCCCACCGTGCCGCCCATCCCCGGATTTCCGTCATTTTCCCGCCCCCACTCGATTGGCATACCCCCTGCAATCCTTGGTTCCCATGAAGGCGACAACGCCACAACAGATTGAACCGACGGAGCCCGACATGACCAAGTTCTTCGCCAAGACCGCCGCCGCCGCCCTGATCGCCACCGCCTTCGCC
>JAIXTS010000468.1 GCA_027483805.1 Azospirillum sp.
CGGGCCCGACAGCGGCGTGCGCAATGCGCGGGACAATTTTATCCTGGCGGCGGGCAAATATGGGCTGACACAGCGGGACATTCCGCCCTGCATCAGCTTCTTCGCGCCCGCCAATGTCACCGCCGATGGCACGTTCACCTTTGATGCTGAGGCTGTCACGCCGGGCGATTTCGTGTCACTGCGCGCCGAAATGGACCTGATCCTGGCATTGTCCAATACCCCCCACCCGCTGGCGCCGTGCGTTGAACCGGTACCCGTGGAGTTGACTATCCATACCGCCCTTGCCCCCGCGACCGATGATCTGTGCCGCACCGCCACGGCTGAGGCTGTGCGCGGTTTCATCAATACCGACGCCTATTTGTCGGCCTGATCGGGGGAGGGAACCATAATGACCAACAGCAAATTCACCCCCGTCCTGTCCACCCGCGACATCGCCACCGCCATCCAGGATGAGGTAATCCCGGCGGAACATCCCTGGTCCGGCATTGTGCGCAAGGGCCAGGTGTTCCGCATCATCGACAGCGAGGGCTGTCAGGCCGTCGATACCCTGTTCTACAGCCTGGCCGACCATACCGAACGTTACAGCGCCCAGGATACGGTGCTGGCCCAGGGCACACCCTATATCGGGCCGGGATCGGTGCTGTATTCCAACCGGGGCAACAAGCTGGCCACAATCATCGCCGATACCAGCGGTAGCCATGACACATCCGCCGGGGCCTGTTCCTGCGAAAGCAATATTGTACGGTTTGGGCATCAGACCAAGTACATGCACGCCTGCCGCGAAAATTTCCTGATCGCGGTGTCGCGCCACGGCATGGGCAAGCGCGATATCGTGCCCAACATCAATTTCTTCATGAATGTGCCCATCGACCCCGATGGCACGCTCGCCATCGCCGACGGCGTGTCATCGGGCGGGGATTATGTGGAGATGGTGGCGCATCAGGATCTGCTCTGCGTCATTTCCAACTGTCCCCAGGTGAACAATCCCTGCAACGGTTTCGACCCGACGCCCATCCGGGTGCTGGTCTGGGCTGACTGACGGCAATCGGGGGCACATCCATGTTCACCAAGGTCCTGATCGCCAATCGTGGCGAGATTTGCGCGCGGGTGGTCAAAACCCTGCGGCGCATGGGCATCGCATCCGTCGCCGTCTATTCCGACGCCGACCGTTTCACCCTGCCTGTCCTGTCGGCGGATGAGGCGGTACATATCGGCCCGTCACCGGCGAAGCAAAGCTATCTGGATATCGACGCCGTCATCGCCGCCTGCAAGGCGACGGGCGCGCAGGCGGTACATCCCGGCTATGGCTTCCTGTCGGAAAATGCCGGGTTTGTGGAACGGCTGAATGAAGCGGGCATCTGTTTCATCGGCCCGCGCGTGGAGCATCTGCAGGGTTTCGGCCTGAAACACACAGCCCGCGCCCTGGCCAAGGCGGCAGGTGTGCCGCTGTTGCCCGGCACTGACATTCTGGAGAATGTGGAGGCAGCACAGGCGGCGGCCGCTGAGATCGGCTTCCCGGTCATGTTGAAAAGTACGGCGGGTGGCGGCGGCATCGGCATGCAGCTATGCTATAGCGCCGAGGAGCTGACGGCCAAGTTCGCCGCCGTTCAGCGTATGGCCAGCAGCAGCTTTGGCGACGCGCGCGTCTATCTGGAACGGTTCGTCGCCGAGGCCCGCCATGTCGAGGTGCAGATCTTCGGCGATGGCCAGGGCCGGGTCTTGGCCCTGGGCGAACGTGACTGCTCGCTTCAGCGCCGAAACCAGAAGGTGGTGGAGGAGACCCCCGCCCCCGGCCTGCCCGACGCACTGCGCCTGCAATTGCGCGACGCCGCCATCGCGCTGGGCCAGTCGGTGAAATATGCCTCTGCCGGGACAGTTGAGTTCATCTATGACGTGGCCCGCGCCCAGGTCTATTTCCTGGAGGTGAATACACGGCTTCAGGTCGAACACCCGGTGACGGAGGCCGTGTTCGGCGTCGATCTGGTCGAATGGATGGTACGGCAGGCCGCCGGCGATTTCACCCTGCCCGGCCAGGACAGCCTGGTCCCGCAGGGGGCCGCCATTGAGGTGCGGCTCTATGCCGAAAACGCGGCGGCTGATTTCCGCCCCTCCACGGGCCTGCTGACCGAAGTCACCTTCCCCAGCGATATCCGCGTCGATGGCTGGGTCGCCACCGGCACAGAGGTCACAGCAAATTACGATCCGATGCTGGCCAAGCTGATCGTGCATGCCGACAGCCGCGATGCGGCGATCGACACGTTGGCGGCGGCCCTGGCCGGAAGCCGTGTGGCGGGGATTGAAACCAACCTGTCCTACCTGTCCGCCATCATCGGGTCGGATATCTTCCGCCAGGGCAAGGTTGCCACCTCCGTCCTGAAGGATTTCGCCTTTACCCCGGCGACGGTGGAGGTGCTGGCACCGGGTGCCCAGACCTCCATCCAGGATTGGCCGGGGCGGTTGGGCTATTGGGATGTCGGTGTGCCACCATCGGGGCCGATGGATGACAAATCCTTCCGTCTGGCCAACCGGCTGCTGGGCAATGCGGAAGGGACAGCGGCCCTGGAATGCACCCTAACCGGGCCCACCCTGCGTTTCAACAAAGATGCCACCATCGCCCTGACCGGGGCGGTGATGGCGGCGACACTGGATGGTGCATTTGTGCCACATGGCGCGCCCGTGGCGGTAAAGGCCGGGCAAACTTTGGCGCTGGGCCGGATACAGGGGGCGGGACAACGCACCTATCTGGCCGTCGCCGGTGGTTTTGATGCGCCGACATATCTGGGCTCAAAGGCCACCTTCGCCCTGGGCCGGTTCGGTGGGCATGCCACGGGCTGCCTGAAGGCGGGCGACACGCTGACGCTGGCCGGGCTGCCGGTGGGTCCGGCAGAGGTGCCCGCCCTGCCCGTCCTGTCCAACGATTGGCAATTGTCCGTCCATTATGGACCGCACGGCGCACCCGACTTTTTCCAGGAAGACGACATCGCGGACCTGTTTGCCGCGACCTATGAGGTGCATTTCAATTCCGCCCGCACCGGCGTCCGCCTGATCGGCCCCCGCCCGAAATGGGCGCGGGCGGATGGGGGGGAGGCGGGGCTGCACCCGTCCAACATCCATGACAATGCCTATGCCATCGGTGCTGTGGATTTCACCGGCGACATGCCGATCATCCTTGGCCCCGACGGCCCCAGCCTGGGCGGTTTCGTCTGCCCCGTCGTCGTCGCCAAGGACGATCTGTGGAAGGTCGGGCAGTTGCGGCCCGGCGATAGGGTGCGGTTCGTGCCAGTGGGGGTGACACCGCCCAGCGCCCCCACCATCATCACCCACGCCACCCTCCCTTCCCCCATCCTGTCGCGGATCGACGGGCCGGTGCCTGTCGTCTATCGCCGGGCGGGGGATGATTATCTGCTGGTCGAATATGGGCCAATGGCGCTGGATCTGGGCCTGCGGCTGCGTGTGCATCTGCTGGTCACGGCCCTGCGTGACCGCCACCTGCCCGGCATCATCGACCTGACGCCCGGCATCCGCTCTCTCCAGGTTCATTACGATACCGGAACATTTAAGCTACCCACGTTGCTGGCTGTGCTGGCAGAGATTGAGGCGGAGCTGGGCAGCATTGAACAGGCCAAGGTGCCCAGCCGCATCGTCCATTTGCCCCTGTCCTGGAACGATCCCCAGGTCCGGCTGGCCATGACCAAATATCAGGAACTGGTGCGGGCCGATGCCCCCTGGTGCCCGGACAATATCGAATTCATCCGGCGGATCAATGGGTTGGACAGCCAGGAGGATGTGAAGCGCATTGTCTTTGACGCCTCCTACCTTGTCTATGGATTGGGTGACGTCTATCTGGGCGCACCCGTCGCCACCCCACTGGACCCGCGCCACCGGCTGGTGACGACCAAGTACAATCCCGCCCGCACCTGGACCCCGGAAAATGCCGTCGGCATCGGCGGTGCCTATATGTGCATTTATGGGATGGAGGGGCCGGGCGGGTACCAGTTATTTGGCCGTACCATCCAGGTCTGGAATTCCTGGCGCACCACCCCACCCTTCCAGCAGGGCAGCCCCTGGCTGCTGCGCTTCTTTGACCAAATTCGTTTCTTTCCCGTAACAGAACAGGAATTGGCAGAGGCACGCGAGGCCTTCCCCCATGGCCGTTACCCCGTGCGGATCGAGGAAACGACCCTGGATTACGCCGCGCATCTGCGTTTTCAGGCCGATAATGCCGACAGCATCGACGCCTTCAAAACCCGCCAACAGGCGGCGTTTGAAGCGGAGCGGGAGGATTGGAAGGTCAAGGGTCTGGACAGTTTCGTCAGCGACGATGGCGGCCCGGCAGCAGAAGCCACCGCCCTGCCCGACAGTTGTTCCGGTATCGAAACAGGTGTGACGGGCAATGTCTGGAAGATCTTGGTGGAGCCGGGGCAGATGGTGGCCGCCGGGGACACCATCCTGATCCTGGAAAGCATGAAGATGGAGATGGAGGTCAAGGCCATCAGTGCGGGCCGGATACGGGAAGTCACCGTCAAGCCGGGCCGCACCGTCAATGCCGGACAGACCGTCGCCATTTTGGAGGATATTGCCTGATGTTGCCTGAGAAGCTGACCATCCACGGTCTGACCGCGCTTTACGCCCAGGGGCGGACCAGCCCCGTGGCGGTGATCGAGGCGGTGTTGGAACGGCTTTCCACCAACCCCGATCCCGCCGCCTGGATATCCCTGGTTCCCGCCGAACAGCTTCGCGCCGAGGCGGCGGCACTGGCTGCGGGCGGGTATGACCCGTCAAGGCCGCTCTGGGGCATCCCCTTTGCCGCCAAGGACAATATCGACGCAGGCGGCCTGCCCACCACGGCGGCCTGTCCGGCCTTTGCCTATGACCCGGC
>JAIXTS010000425.1 GCA_027483805.1 Azospirillum sp.
AACATATTGTTACTCCCGGCTTTTTTGGTATCAGGCTCTGCGGCCGAGCGTGGCCGCCCTGGATGCGCTGATCACAGTTTATAGGCTTTTTTCGGCAAGTTGTATGACAAATCGACAATGACTTCCGCTGCCTCGTCCTCGTCCAGCCGGTGTTCGGCCACCATGCGGGCCAGGAAGGCGCTGTCCACGCGCCGCGCCACATCATGGCGGGCGGGGATGGACAGGAAGGCGCGGGTATCGTCATTGAACCCGACGGTGTTGTAGAAGCCCGCCGTCTCCGTCACCTGCTCCCGGAAGCGCATCATGCCTTCCGGACTGTCATGGAACCACCAGGCCGGACCCAGCTTCAGCGTCGGGTAATGTCCGGCCAGCGGCGCCAACTCACGCGCATAGGTGGTTTCGTCCAGGGTGAACAGGATGATCGACAGGCGCTTGTCATTGCCATGGCGGTCCAGCAGCGGCTTCAGGGCGCGGATAAAGTCGGTGCGCGAGGGCATATCGGCCCCCTTGTCGCGGCCGAACCGCTGAAATACCTGACCATTATGGTTGCGGAAGGCGCCGGGATGGATCTGCATGACCAGACCATCCTCGATGCTCATCCCGGCCATTTCGGTCAGCATCTGGCCGCGGAAGGCCTCCGCCTCGGCCGGGGTGGAATCACCCTTCAGCACCTTCTGGAACAGCGTCTCGGCATCGGCGGGCGACAGATCGGCGGTATTGGCCGTGATGTGGCCATGGTCGCTGCTGGTGGTACCGACGGCCATGAAATCCTGGCGGCGCTTGCGGTGGGCGTTCAGATACCCCTTCCAGCTATAGACATCCTCCCCCGTCACCTCCGCAAAGGCGCGCATGGCGGTGGGGAACTGTTCATGCTCGGGGTCGATTACCGCGTCGGGGCGATAGGCGGAGATGACCCGCCCGCCCTTCCAGCCGCTTTCCAGCACCTTATGATGATGGTCCAGCGTGTCGGTCGGCCCCTCGGTGGTGGCGATCAGCTCGATATTGAACCGCTCGAACAAGGCACGGGGGCGGAACGCCTCGGTCTTCAGCGCCGCATCGATCGTGTCGTAATAAAGGTCAGCGGTGTCAGCCGACAAAGCGACATCGATGCCAAATACGCTGGTGAACACATAGTTCAGCCACAGCCAGCTGGGCGTGGCGCGGAACAGGTGGAAATTGGCGGCGAACAGATGCCAGGCGGCGCGTGGATCGGCCGTGGCGGGGCCGGACCGGTCACCCACCCCTACATGCTCCATCGCGATGCCCTGGCTGTACAACATGCGATAGACATAATGGTCCGGCGACAGCAGCAGCTGCGTCGGGTTGCCGAAATTCTGATTGTCGGCGAACCAGGACGGATCCGTGTGCCCGTGCGGGCTGATGATGGGCAGGCCCTTGACCAGCTGATACAGGCGCCGCGCGATGGCGCGTGTGCCGGGATCGACGGGGAACAGACGGTCTTCGTGCAGGGCCAGGGGCTTGGACATCGGTAACACCTTGCGGGCGCGGAACAACCAGGATGACAGCGCCACCACTTGGTAACCGGTGTCATGGCAGAAGACAACAGGATTGTGGCCCCCGGCACCGGATTTTTCCCACCCCTTACCACAAACCAGTTTCCAAACAAGGGCATGCATGCCTATCCCTTGCGCCCTTGGTCATCCCTGTCGGGGCCGCGGTCACCCCCATGGGACGGGCCGACCGCCACGCCACATACGTATTCACGGACGATGCTCCGGTCGCGCCCTCCATGCCGCTGGCATCGAAAGCGGCATGTTTTCTGCCGAATGCCCTGCTCGACACCTCGATCTTGCGGGATATGTGATTGAAATATTTAATAGAATGGTGGTTTGGATGGTCTTTCACGATCTCCTATAGCGAGTATGTTCTAAACCACTCTCTACTTTTGGGGGTAATTGCCGGGGCGACTTTTGTGGGGCATGAAGGATGGGCCGGGTTCCGGCCCATAAGACCCAGAAGGTTCAACAGGAGGAAACATGCCCCGCTCCCCCCGCGCGATGCTGACCTTTGCCGCCCTGTCGCTGCTGGGCATCGGTACGGCCCAGGCGGCGGACAGCAGGACCTATGCCCCCTATGCGGCAGAACCGGGGGGCACAGCGGCAACGGTCAGCGTTTCTGCCACCGGCAAGCCCGGTGCCCGGACCTTCCACCTGACCAGCACGGCGCCGCAGCGGGAAAACGCACCCTCCACCCGGATTATCGCCGAACAGGGCCCCTTCATCCGCACTGGTGACAATCTGTTCGACGCCCTGTTCGCCCAGGCCGTGGATGATGCCCGACTGGCCAGCGTCTCCTCCATCAAGGATGAATGGTACAATAATCGCCAGCCCATCCCCTGTCCCTGCTTTGAGACAGGGGAGAAATGGAACTATGTCTGGACCCGTGACCTGTCTTACGCGCTGGACCTGGGCCTGGCCGGGCTGGACCCGCGCCGCGCGGTGAACAGCCTGCTGTTCAAGACCGGCAGCCTGCGCCCCGGCGTGCCCGTGCCGCCGGAACTGCCGCCGGGATCGACACAGATCGTGCAGGATACCGGCTCCGGCGGTTCCTGGCCCGTCAGCAGCGACCGCACCAGTTGGGCCTTGGGGGCAGAGGCCGCCCTGGCCAACCTGCAGGGTGCCGAGCGCATGGAGTTTGCGGCCAAGGCCTTCGACGCCCTGCGCGGCACGCTGGAGGCGGACCGTGTAGCCATTTTTGATGCGCGCAGCGGCCTCTATAAGGGTGAACATAGTTTCCTGGACTGGCGCGAACAGAGCTATGCCCCCTGGGTACGGCAGAACCTGTCCGCGCTGGCCGAAACCAAGGCCCTGTCCACCAACGTGACACAGTATCGGGCGCTGCGTCTGGCCGCCCGACTGGCACGCGACTTCGGGCGAACGGCGGTGGCCGCCCGCTATGATGGCTGGGCCGATGCGCTGGCCGTCGCCATCGATGCCGGTTTCTGGGATGCCGGGGCCGGCCTTTACGCCACCTATACCAGTGCCGATCTGACCCCTTCCCTGATCGGCAAATTTGACCTGCTGGGCAATGCGCTGGCCGTGCTGTCGGGCGTGGTTCCGGCCGACCGGGCGACATCCATTTTCGACCGCTATCCGTTCGCGCCCTTCGGCCCGTCTGTCGTCTGGCCACAGGCGCCGGGCGAATATGTCTATCACAACCGCGCGCAATGGCCCTTCGTCACCGCCTATGCAGTCCGCGCCGCCGCGCAGGTGGGGCATGTGGCCGCTGTGGACCGCGGGCTGGCCGCCCTGGAACGGGCCGCCGCCCTGCATCTGTCCAACATGGAAAATCTGGAATGGCTGACGGGCAAGGCACAGTTCGATGACGGGCCGGAAATCAATTCACGGCGGCAGCTCTGGTCGGTGGGCGCCTATTACGGCATGGTCGTGGAAACCATCTTCGGCTGGCATGCCGGGGCCGACGGTGTGCGCATCAGCCCCACCCTGACCAGCGCCTTGCGCGACCGCTTCACCGGGGCCGATTCCGTTCTGTCGAACCTGGATTATGCGGGCCGCAAGGTGGAAATTGCCCTGATCCTGCCGCCCAAACACGGCCCCGGCGCCCGCTACCCGGTGGCGTCCGTGCATCTGAACGGTACACCCATCACGGGCCTGATCACGGCCAAACAGCTGCGTGACGGCATAAACCGGATCGAGGTGCGCTTCGGTTCCCCCCAGGAATCCGGCAGCACGGTCACCGACATCCCCCTGATCGATGCGGTCAGCCATGCCGAACCCCGCGCCTTCATGCCCTGGACCCCGTCCATCGCGGCGGCCGGACGCCGCGCAACAGGGGTCCGCCTGGACATCGCCCCGCCGCGCGACAGGACGCCGGTTCAATACCGCGTCCTGCGTGACGGCGTGACCCTGGCCCAGGACCTTGCGGGCCAGAGCTGGACCGACCCCGCCCCGCCTGCCACTGCCCTGACCGCCTGCTATTCCGTGGTCGCGGTGCATGTCTCCACCCGCATCGCCTCGCAACCGTCTGCCCCCGCCTGCCTGCGCGGCGATGCGGCCCAGACCCTTTCCGTGGGGCGCAAGGCGGTGCTGGGCCAGACCCTGCAACTGGGGGCGGTGACCCTGCCCGCCGCCGGCCGTTACGCGCTGGGCACGCTCTATGACAATCACATATTTGCGCTGAACACGGGCATCACCAACGCCGTGAAGCGGCTGGTCCTGCTGGGCGCCGACGGCACCCGCCACAGCGCCATCATTCAGATGCCGCATATCGAGCCGGAGGGCGACAAACACCCGGTCCGCCCCTCCACCCGCGCCATCTTCGACCTGCCGGCCGGCCGATACCAGGTGGCACTGGAGGATTTTTTCAACATGAGCGGCCTTAGCACCAACATCACCTACAGCGCCCCCGGCGGCAGCGCCGGCCCGGTGAATGAGGCGATGATCGAGGCGCTGACCATCGACAAGGTGGCAGGGCCGTAACGGACGCGACGCCCCTCCCCCTCCAGACCAACGCCGGTAACAACGCCCGCTCCCGATACTCAAACCAGTAAAAATCCGCCGGCGCCCTTGTGCCGGTGCAGAATCAGCCTCATTGACCCGCTGTTGGCCTGCCTTTGCCATGGTCAGCAGTGCCCTGATCGTCCGCGAGCCCCTGATCAAAGGTTCCTTGCTGCTGATTCAGCGCTGGCGGATGGTCAGGCTTTCCAGCACGACATTGTCATCGATGCGCCAGACCCTGACCGTCCGGTGCCCGGCCTTCAACCCCTCAAATCGGGCCGTGACCGTGTGGCCGTTATTTTTCACCGCCTCCACCCAGGCCGCCTGTTCGGGTGTGGTGGCGGCACCCGGTGTGGGAATCAGGTGGGACACCAGGGTCTGGACCGGGCCATCATCAATGGACAGACCGATGCGGATGCCCTGCCCGCCCCTTGTGTCCAGCGTCGGCGACAGGTGCAGGGCAACATCAACCGGCCCGTCCTTGGCCAGCGTGACGCCATAGTCCAGGCGCATGCCATCCGCCGGTGCCGTCGCGGGACGTCCCTGCGGCAGCGCCACCACCGCGTCACCCCGGCCCAGATGGGGCACCACCTGCCAGGACAGGCCCTTGGCCCCCACAGCCTTGTCAAAACGGGAGGCCGACCGGGTGATCAGCGCGTGGTCCGTCTTGCGCTCATGCGTGAATTTGATCTGGGCGGCCAAACGGTCGGGTGGTGTATCGGCGGACACGCGGCTGATGCTGGGCATGGATTGTTTGGTGGGTGTCTGCCAGGTCACATAGCTCATGTGAATCTGGTTCATCATGCCGTTCCATTTGCCGCCATTGATGGCGTGGTACTGCGCCGTCAGGTCGGCATCGCGCTTGAACGTATGCTCCACCACATTGGCGAAATAATCGGCGCGCGGGTCGTTGCGGCTCATCAACCGCTTGTTCCAGGCCGCCGCGTAATAAATCTCATACAGGTTGGACAGGGCCAGGACCGGGTGTTCGACCAGCTGGAAATAGGCATCCTGCTGATCGGGCCGCAGCCGGGCCTTGATCTGATTGACCCTGGCAACCAGCACCCGCCATTCTTCCACCATCTGGCCGAACGGGCCGCCATCCAGCACGGGTCCCATGCCCTCGCCCAGCGGGAAACTGTCCTGATCAATCAGTTCCGGTTTGCGGCGGGAGGCATAAGTGCCATAGGTCTCCACGATTTCCGCGATATCCTGGGCGACATCGGCCCCAAAGGTCTGTGCCGCCCATTGCGCGGGCCATGCCGCCAGCGCATCGCGTGTCATCGCCGCCGGGTTCCAGGCCATGTCCAGGAAGAAGTCCAGCGGATATTCCATCGGCTTGATATCGCCGACATTCACGATCCAGATATTGCGGGCCCCGCTTTGATAGGCCAGGTCCATCTGCTGCCAGACCTTGGCAATCTGGTTGGTGTTCAACCACTTATAGTTCCGGGGACCGCCGACATAGTCAAAATGGTAATAGACGCCATAGCCGCCGGCCCTGTCCACCGGGTCACGGCCCGCCACCGGCAGGCGCCGGATCTGGCCCCAATTATCATCGGCAAACAGCAGGGTGACATCATCGGGCACCCGCATGCCATGGTCGTAGTAATCCTGCACTTCCTTGTAGAGCGCCCAGACCTGCGGCGTCTGTTCGGGTGGCTTGCCCGTCACATCGGCGATGATCCGGCGCTGATCGGCCACGATGGTCTCCAGCAGCCGGGTGGCCGTCTCCTCGGCCATCGGCTCATCCCCGTCGCCGCGCATGCCCACCGTGATCAGGCTTTCGTATGAACCGCCACCGCCCTTTGACATCATGCGCTCAATCCCGCCGCGCCAGAAGGCACGCAGATTGTCGGCATTGGCGGTATAGTCCCAACGCCCACCGGTGACGCCCTTGTCCTTGTTGCGGTGCCATTCATGCTGGGCGCGGGTCATCGGTTCATGGTGGGAGGTGCCCATCACCACCCCCATCTCATCGGCCAGCGCCATGTTGCGCGGATCATCATCGTTGAAGGCCTTTGGCGCCCACATGGCGGGCCACAGATAATTGCCCTTCAGGCGCAGCAGCAATTCAAAGACATGGCCATAAAGGTCGGCATTGATACCGCCGAAGCTGGCCCGCGCCCAGCCGCCAAAGGCCGGCTCCTCATCATTGATGAAAAAGCCACGATAGCGCACCTGCGGGCGGTCGGCCCGGGCGCCGGCCATCAGATACAGCTCGGCCCGCCGGGTCACCGGCACATCGGCCCACCAGACCCAGGGCGACACCCCGATACGTTCCGACAGATCATAGGTGCCATAGACGGCGCCCCGCCGGTCGGATCCGACAATGACCAGGGCGCGCGGAATGCCGGGCGCCGGCTTGTCCACCACCACCTGCCGGAACCCTTCCCATTCCCCCGCCAGACCATCTGCGTCCAGCTTGCCGTCCCTGACCAGAGCGTCGATGGCAGGGCTGGCCCCCAGCACGCCGATGATGACCAGCGGCCCCTTTACATCCGCCAGCGTCGCCGGGGCCGCCGCGGCATTACCGCCCACGCGGCCCAGATCGGCACGCAGGCTGCCCGCCGCATGTTTCACCGCCGGGTCGGCACCGGCGTCGACATAGACGGGCACCGCCTGGCCCGCCCGGATCAGGGGCAGGCTGCCGGGCCTTTCCCCGGCACAGACACTGACCGGCATATCACAGGCCAGCGCCGCCGGCACGGCCAGCAGCGACAAGAAGGTGACCACCGCCACGCGCACGGCGCGGGCAACAGACGGGAGACCCGGACCCACCGGGCATGTATGGCTTTCCAGCTGCAAGACGTTTCCTCGTTCGTTGACGCCGATGTTGGCCACCGGTCGCATGGAACAGTCCGGATGAAGTGTGGGAGCGCTAACAAGTGCAGCCGCAACCCATCCGACGCGACTGGTATGGTAGTATACATGACGATCGGCAACAAGATCGTTGTTGCCGCTCCCCTGATCAACGCATCGTCCTGAGATGTCCCGGGGGGATCGCAGGCGCCGCCGCGGCCCCAGTTTTCCTTGGTCGACGTTGCCTGGCTTCTTTCCCAGGCCAGCCGGGTGGAGCTGGAGAGGGCCACATGCGGGAAATCCCAACCAGAAGAGACTGGCGAACGGTTAGGAAACCGGTATCATCCCGGCCAAACAACGTCGCCCGGATGAGGAAGCCCCCATGAAACGCCTGGCCCTGCTGGCCCTGTTGCTGACCACGACCGCACACGGCGCCACGATCGGGACCATGGTCCCGGCGCAACCGCTGACGGTTGAACGTGTCGCGGGCCTGACACCGGCGGCGCAGCCGGAATGGCGGGATTATCTGGCCCGCTCGGCCAGCCTGCTGGCGGCGGACAAGGCCAGCCTTGCCGCCGAACTGAAGCCAGGCCAGCCCGTGCCCCCCCCGCCGGCTGACGGCAGGGGGGCCAAATCCATGCCGCTGGACAACCCCGCCGACTGGTATGCCGGGGCGGACGCCCGGCGCATCGCCGACATCATCGTGAGTTTCCAGACACCGGCGGGCGGATGGGGCAAGAACCAGCCGCGTGATGGGGCCACACGCCTGCCCGGCCAGCATTATGTGCCTGGCGAAGCGCCGACATCGGGCGAACGCAAATGGGCCTATGTCGGCACCATCGACAATGACGCGACCGTGACCGAACTGCGGTTCCTGTCGCGCGTGGTGGCGCAGGTGCCGGCCGCGGATGCCGCACCCTACCGCACCGCCCTGCTGAAGGGCATCGACTATCTGCTGGGCGCGCAGATGCCCAATGGCGGCTGGCCGCAGGTCTGGCCGCTGCAGGGCGGCTACCACGATGCCATCACCTTTAATGACGATGCCTTTGTGCGTGTGGCGCAGGTGCTGCTGGAGGTGGCGGCGGGCAAGGACGGGTTCGCCATGGTGCCCGCACCGACGCGCGAGAAGGCGGTCACGGCCGTGATGAAGGCGGTGACCTGCATCCTGGCCACACAGGTGGTGAAGGATGGCAAGCGCCTGGGCTGGGGACAGCAGCATGATCCCCTGACCCTGGCCCCCGTGGGTGCGCGCAATTTCGAACCGGCTGCGCTGTCCAGCGCCGAAAGTGCACGGATCGTGCAGTTCCTGATGGGCCTGCAATCCCCGACGGAGGAGGTGAAGGCCGCGATCCGCAGCAGCGTCGCCTGGCTGCGGGACAGTGCCATCCAGGACCGCAGCTGGGAAAAGACCGACCAGGGATCGGTACTGACGGTCAGCCCCGGCGCCAAACCGCTCTGGTCGCGCTTCTACGCCCTGGACACCAACCAGCCGATCTTCGGCGACCGCGACCGGACCATTCATGACGATGTCACCGACCTGTCGGCGGAACGGCGCAACGGCTATGCCTGGTACAACAACTCACCGCAGAAGACGCTGGATCTCTATGCGAAATGGGAGGCCGCGCACTGACGGCTTGTCCACGGCGTCACCAGTCGCACAGCTTGCCCATGCCGGTGGTTGGCAGGGCGGGGCCAAAGGTCCAGCTTTTTGGCCGTTCCGGCATGGACAGGTGGGTGTCGGCCCAGACCGACATTTCCTGTTCCAACCCCGGTGCATCCGGCTGCCGGGGCACGATGAAGGCCTTCAGGCGCAGTCCCCCGGGGACCGGCATCGGGCGCACGGCCACATCCTTTACCGCCGGATGGGTGCGCAACGTGGCGGCGACCCGATCGGGGAAGATGTTCACCCCACCGATCTGCACCGCGCCATCCCGGCGACCGCCGAGCCGGAAACAGGTGGCATCGCTCAGCACCAGCCGGTCCAGCAGCGGCTTTGCCAACCCGTCCCAGCCGACCTGCAGACAGCTGCCGTCGGGTGACAATTTTAAGCCCTCCAGCAGGCGGAAGGGCTCGTCCGGCGACAGCCGCCAGCCAATGCCCGCTGTCTCGCTGGAGCCATAGACCTCTGTCAGCGACAGGCCGCGTTCCGTCAGGTCCCGATGCAGGACGGGGTCCAGCGGCCCGGTGGAGCAGACACCGGAGATGCCCGACAGGCAGGCCGAGCCGGTCCGCGCCAGCAAGGCCCATTGTTCAGGCACGGCCACAACCAGGTCGCCGGGCAGCAGGTCCGCCAGCACGCGGCCCGGCAGCCGCCCCCGGACATCCACATAGGCCGCGTTCAGCAGCCGGGGCAGCAGAATGGTGAACAGGAATCCATAGATATGATGGCCGGGCACCAGGCTGACGACCCGGCGCACCGGCGCCAAGCGCCGCCCATGCACCCCCACCTCCCGTACCAGCCCCTCCAGGCGGTGGGTGCAGGGTTTGGGCGCGCCGGTACTGCCCGAGGTGTGGAAGGTCACCTCCTGATCGAAGACCGACAGGCCATGCGCGGCGATCTGTACCCAGTCCGCAAACCGCCGGCGGGCCAGCAGGTAATCCTCGATACCGGAGCGGTGCAGGTGCAGCGTTTCCGTCAGGCCGGTGGCCACCGACAGCAGTTCCAGGCTGTCCATGCCCAGACCGCCGGTCCCGAGATCCAGGTCCGGGGTCCAGTCGGCAGGCGGCGGCAGGATGGCACCGGGGCGCAGCCGGGAGAGGTCGCTGGCCACCAGATCGGCAACGAAGCGGGACAGCGCCACGCGGTCCCGCCACCAGGCACCCGCTGCTCCGCTGTCCGATGTGGCACCCCGATCCGGCCCGGCGCTGTTGCCGGATGGGGATTGAACCAGGGTCATCCGCATCACCCTCCCGGATTGGATCGGGGCCGATAGGCCCAAGACGTCACAGACGCTTCACGAATACCCAGTAGGTGTCGCCGATCAGGGCCTTCTTCATATGAACCTTCACCTTCGTGGGCTTCATATTATAGTCGAAGGTGTATTCGATCATGGTGTTCAGGGTGCCGGCCTTCACCCCTTCATCGAAGGCCCCCTTGAACACCGACGTGTTGGTGCAGGGCGCGACTTCCGTGAAGAAGTTCCTGCCGATCACCGCCTTGGGGTCGCGGCCCGTGATGGCCCCCTCGGCGGCGTTATACTGGATGATGCGGCCTTCTGCATTCAGTTGCACAGCGCCGAAGGCAAGGCCGTCGATCTGGTCGGCCGACATGCTCGACATCACATTCTCAATGTCGGCCTTGCCAAATTCGACGAGCTGGAAATCGGTCAACATGTTGCGCGGTTCCTGTTTGCTACGGTTGCCATCCGGGAAATCCGGTGCCGTCGTAAACTGTTCCGCGCAGCCCTTTCGTCAATGGTGATGAAAATCATGCCAGCACAAAAGGTCATGCGGCCTGCGACCGGGCTCCCTGCTCCCATCCCTGGCCGGGCCGCCAGCGGGCCGCCACCCGGCCACCGTCCAGTGCGAACAGGGACAGCCAGCCATTGTCGAACAGCGCCTTGACCGACGGGTGACGGTCCAGGATGTCGGCGATGGCCTGCTGCGGCGCCTCCACCATCACCGACAGGCGCAGGGGCGGATGGGCCAGCTTTTCCCCGTCATGCACCGCCTGCCAGGGCAGGCCGGCGCGCAGCCGGCCGCCATTGCCTTCCACCACGCCGATGCCGGCGGTGACATTATGGATCAGCTTGTCCCCGCCGCCGAACAGGGCCGGGGCCACCGCCGATCCGTAATATTGCAGGCTGATCCAGCTGGCCACCACAACGGGCGCCGTCAGGATCAGTTCCAGCGTGCCGAAGCCCGCATCATCCTGCCAGTCGTAGGAATGCAGGAACGCCCTGCCCTTCAGGTCACTGGACGCGGTCACGGCACGCGGGGCAGCGATAAAGGCGGCACAGCCGGCCAAGCCCCATTCGGGCCGCACCTCCGCCCAGTTGCGGGCCCGCGCCAGCAGGCTGGCCGCCGATGCGCCGGGCAGACGGGCGGCCCGTTCCACGCGCACCTGATGGGCGGCACGGTCCAGGAAGGTCCGGGCCTCGGCAATGTCCTGTTCATGGCTGCGGCGCGGGGTATCATTATACAGCGTGACATGGTCGGTCACGGTATCATGCAGGCCCGCCAGAAACAGCGTATCGGCCGGCAGGTCGATGCCATGGGCCGGCAGTCCGGCCCGCGCCTCCGCATCATTCAGCAGCGCCGCCAGCAGCCGGGCGGAGACATCGCCCTTGTGACCGCCGCAGGCGCCGCAATGATAGGCGCTTTCATGCGGGTTGTTGGTGACATTGGCCCCATGGCCCAGCAGCAGGACCAGCCGCGCATGGCCGCTGGTCAGCGACATGGCCTTCAATACGGCCGCCGCCGTGGCCACCTTGTCCGCCGCCGACAGGCCCGGTGCCAGGACGGGAGGCGCATCGGCACCAGAATGGTGGCCAAGGCCCAGCGCGTCGCGCACCAGCTTGGCGCCATAGAAGGGGCCCGCAGCCTCCACAAAGGCGAAGGAGGAGACAGCAGCCTGCCGGAACCGGCCAAAGGCGCGCACGGCCCGCGCCGCGATCCGCTGTGTCGTGTCCTGGGCCGGCGCGGTGCAGCTGTGGGAATGAAGCCGCGGGGACAGCAGCACGGGAAGCCGTGCCTCCACCAGATCGGACGCCGTGGCCCGGTGTGCCACGGGCAGGCCGAAGAAGCCGGCAAAACCCAGCGTGGCGATGCCGGGATCAAGGCTTTCCAGGGCGCGGCGGAACGGTTCCGACCGCACATCAATGCAGAACGCCGCCTGCAGACGCGGCCGCTGCACCCGGGCGGCAGTGTCGCTGGCGGTCAGCAGGCCTGACAGGGTGCGCTGATGCGCCAGTTCGGCCGCATGCTGGAGGATACAATCCAGAACGATGCCCGCATCGGGCACCACCGGCCTTGCATGGGCGGCGCGGATACCGGCCCATTCATCGGCCAGTTCCGGCAGATGGGCCAGCAGCGCCTCTTCCCAGACCAGGCGGATGACCAGCAGATCGGCCAGGGTGGCATCGGCGCCGCCCGACAGTTCCGCCTGCCAGAGCAGCCAGCGCGCATGCTGTGCCCAGCCGCCCAGATCGATCAGCAGACGGTGGAACAGGGTATCGGCGCCCTGCCCCTCCAGCCCCAACGCCTGTGCCGCGCGCAGCAGGGCACGGTCAGGCGTGTCGGGACAGGTGGCCACATGGCGGCAGAAACCGGTCAGCCCGGCCAGTTCCGGCGTCAGATCATGCGTTGCCCATTCCCGCCAGGCGGCAAAGGTCCCGGCCCCCGGCGCCGGTGTCCACAGGGCCTGTCCCCGATCGAAATAGCCGGCGGCCCACAGGCCGATGCAGCGCGCAATGATGGCGGGCCAGTCCGTGCCCGTGGCCCGCGCCGCCAGATCGGCGATGGTGGGCAGCGCCTCGGGTGTCGGCATGTCCAGATGCATGGAGGCCTTCAGGACCGACAGGTCCGCCGGCTTTCCGGCATAGGGGCCGGCCTGCAGCGCCGTGACCAGATCGGCGTCCGTGATCTCCCCCTGGGCGACCATCGCGGCATAGTCGAACCGCTCCCGCGTCAGGCGCACCCCGCCGACACGGGCCAGCCGGGCGGCGGCATGGGCCAGATCCTCGCCCGTCTGGCCCAGGAACGGGTTGACGGCCACAGTGGCCTCCAGCGGAAAGGCCGGCGGGACGGCGCGCAGGGCGTCATTGGCGGCAGCGAACATGGCCTTGGTGGCGGGCGGGGCGATGTCGGGCAGGTTCTTGAACATCGGGTCAACTCCCTGTCAGGTGCGGAACCCGCCCATCAGGCGGTCGAAGGCGGCATTGAGATAGAAACCGTTGGCGACATGCACCCGCAGGCCGGCGGCGGCGGGATGGTGCGCCCAGTGCGGGAACAGCGCCTGGGCCACGGCCAGGATGCCGAAGGACATCACCGTCAGGGCGATCAGCGCCCATTCCAGACCACCGGCCACCGGCACCCCCGGCAGGGCCGCACCGACCATCCAGGCTGCCAGGGCCTGGAACCCGAAATAGGCCAGGGTGGCGCCGGCGGAGGCCAGAAGCGTGCGTCTTGTCAGGGCGCGCGGGGCCGCATCGGCCAGACCCTGCGCCACCAGATAGGCGACACCAAAGATCAGGATGGCCCCCAGCGCCAGAGCCTGCGGCGATTTCGGCCCCCAGACCAGGATGAAGCAGACGGCAACCGTGGCGTACAGCGCCAGCGCCAGCAGGAAGGCCCGCAACACTGCCGCCAGACCGGGCGTGGCCACCGGCCCCGGACGGCGGACAGCCTGCACCGCCGCCACCGCGCCGCCCGACGACAGGAAGGCATGGGCCTTGTAGAGCGAATGGGCCAGGATATGCAGCAGCGCCAGCGGCCAGAGACCCAAGCCGCATTGCAGCAGCATGAAGCCCATCTGCGCCACGGTGGACCAGGCCAGCGCCGTCTTCACCGCACTCTGCGTCAGCATCACCAGGGCGCCGAATACGGCCGTGAGACCGCCCAGCAGCACCAGCGCCGCCATCGCCGCCGGACTGGCCTGCACCAGCCAGGCGAAGGTGATCAGCAACACACCGCCGCCATTGATGATGCCGGCATGCAGCAGGGCCGATACCGGTGTCGGCGCCTCCATCACCTCTGTCAGCCAGCCATGCAGCGGGAAGGATGCGGTCTTCAGCAGCGCTGCCAGCACGATGAAGGCCACGGCCGCCTGGGCAGCCGCCGGCAGCGGCGCCGCCTTCGCGGCGTCATTGATGGCGGCGATGTCCGCCGTGCCAAACCCGGCCCAGAGCAGTCCGGTCGCGATCAGCAGCGCGATATCGCCGGCGCCCCAGACCCGGCTGAATTTTGCCGCCGCCCGCTGGGCCGGAGCCCGGTCGGGATAGAACAGCAGCAATTGCCGCAGCACCAGACCGGCCGACGCAAAGGCCGCCACCAGAAGCCAGAGGCTTCCCGCCTGCACCAGCAGCAGGACCAGCGCCAGCACCGACAGCATCAGCCCATGGAAACGCCCCTCGCGGTCCGCCCCATCCAGATAGGTGCGGCTGTAGCGCAGCACGACCCAGCCGATGAACCCGACCAGACAGGTCATCACCGTGCTGACAATATCCAGGCGCAGCCAGCCACCCGTGACAGGGCCGTTCAGCGTGAACTGCACGGCACCGGCGACACACAGCGCCAGCGCGACCAGGCTGGCAATTTCGGCCAGGACAGGCAAGAGTTTGGGGCGGCGGCCAGGGCGCAGCAAGGCAGCGGCTGCCACAACAGCCAATGCGGCCGGGGCAAGGCTCGACAGGATCATCGACCTCTCCAGGGGGTAAGGATTGCCCGCTGGAGATACCGCTTGACGAACTTCCAGAAAATTACATCTTTTGGCGATATTCGTTCGATTTTATGGAAACATCCCCATGGCCATCCTGAACCTGCATCATCTGCGTCTGTTCCGGGCCGTGGCGCGGGACGGGACCCTGACAGGGGCGGCACGGCAGCTGAACCTGTCGCCATCGGCCCTGTCGACACAATTGCGGACCCTGGAGGACAGTCTGGGCCATGACCTGTTCGACCGGCAGGGACGTGGCCTGCTGCTGACAGAGGCAGGGCGGATCGCCCTGGATCATGCGGAAGCCATCTTCCGGACGGCCGAAGATTTGACGGCAACCTTGCGCAATACCGGGGGTGGCCAGCGGGCCCTGCGCGTGGGGGCGCTGGCCACCCTGTCCCGCAATTTCCAGATCGGCTTCCTGCGCCCCCTGCTGGGCCGGGGCGATGTGGAAATTGTGCTGCGGTCAGGGTCGCAGGCGGAGTTGCTGCGCGGGCTGGACAGTCTGGCGCTCGATGTGGTGCTGACCAATCTGGCACCGCCGCGCGATGCGGCCAGCCCCTATCTGATCCATCAGTTGGATGAACAGCCGGTCAGCCTGATCGGCACACCGGCACGGGCCGGCACCGGCGCAATGGATCTCGATCGGCTGCTGATATCCCATCCGCTGATCCTGCCCACACCGGAGACAGCGCTGCGCGCGGCCTTTGATGCGCTGGTGGCGCGGCGGGGCCTGTCCGTGCGCATCGCGGCGGAGGTGGACGACATGGCCATGATCCGCCTGATGGTGCGTGAGGACGCGGGTCTGGCCGTCATTCCCGCCATCGTCGTCCGCGACGAACTGGTGGCCGGCACCCTGGTGGAGGCGGCGCGCCTTCAGGACATGGCCGAAAGTTTCCTGGCCGTGACCCTGGACCGCCGCTTCCCTAACCCGCTGCTGGGCGACCTGCTGATCACAGGACGTAGATAAGCGGGACTTGATATTTGTCCGCCCCGGCCAAGCTTCGTTTCGTCACAGGAGGAAGCCATGCACTGCCCCGAATGCGAACGGATCAAGGCGCTTGTCCATGCGTCCAACCGCCTGCTGCTGTCGCCGCCGACCAGCCATACGCGGCAGAAGCTTCTGGATATCGCCACGCGCCGGCGTCTGGCCATGACACCGGTGGACGATCCCGCCTGCCTGGATATCCGGCTGTCACGGGCCGACATGGACCCGTTCCTGACAGAGGTCAACGGCGCCCTGTCGCAGGAGGAAACGGACCATTGCCGCGCCCTGCTGCTGGATAATGACAGGGAACCCTTGCTATCCGATTACCTGTCGACCCGCACGCTGCGCTGGCTGATCGCGGCGGTGAAGGGGCAGTGGCTGGTCACGATGCTGGAGAGGGAGCGGCTATTCTCCATGCTGCAGCCCATCTGCCGGCCCGATGGCAGTGTGTTCGGCTATGAAGCGCTTCTGCGTGGGCGGGAGGAGAATGGCGACATTGTTTCGGCCGGGTCACTGCTGTCCGTGGCGGCGGAAACGCAGCTGATGTTCACCCTGGACCTGGCGGCCCGGCGAGAGGCGATCAAGGCCTTTGCCAAGAAACGCGCCCCGGGGGCCAAGCTGTTCGTAAATTTCAACCCGTCCAGCATCTATGACCCTGCCTATTGCCTGCGCACCACCCACAGTTTTGTGCGGGAACTGGGCCTGACCCCGTCCGACATCATCTTCGAGGTGACGGAAACCACGGAAGTGAAAGATCAGGCGCATCTGCGCGGCATCCTGGCCTTTTACCGGCAATCGGGCTTCAGGGTGGCGCTTGACGATATCGGGGCCGGCTTCTCCGGCCTGAACATGTTGCAGGAACTGCGGCCTGACTATGTCAAGATCGACATGGCGCTGATCCGCGGCATCGATCAGGACCATTACAAGCAGAGCATTGTGCGCCATCTGGTCGGCATCGCCGGCGACACGGGCGCCCGCATCGTGGCCGAAGGCATCGAAACGGAGGCCGAGCGGGGCTGGGTACGGGAGGCCGGCGCCGATCTTTTGCAGGGCTATCTGCTGGGGCGGCCGGCCCCGGTTTAGGGGTCGCCCCAGGCGGTCGCGTTGACGCTACTTTGTCATATCGATGGCAAACCAGGCGCTGTTGCTGCCGGAACCTGCCGATTTATTGCCGATTTGATGATCGTCGCCAGAGACGGATGGTGTCCATAAAGCATAGTGGGTCACCGTAAGATAGATCAGGCCGCTTTTGTAATCGAACACGATCTTGCTGCTGTGCGCATCTTCCTTGATGCCCGTTCCCGTATACTCCGCGTAACCGATTGGTCCATCGTCCTTTGTTACCTCCGCATCTGTCTTGTAGGGATGACGGCTGGTTTTGGCATAGTGGGTGTCAAGCCCAGCCGCCTTGGCCGGTAGAGGGGCGCCCTTGATATCCGGCAGCTGCCTTTGTTCATTGACGTGCCAGGACCGCAGAGTTCCTGGCTGGTCCGAATTCTTTTCCCGGCTTGCCAGGGAAACCTGATCCCGCTTGTCCATGCCCCGGCCGAGTTGCCAGGACAGATAGATATCAGCCACCAGCGCCCGTTGCGCCGACGGTAGATGGCCCTGAACAACGCTCCAGGCCAGCATCGGAATATCCGGATGCTTGGTCTGACCGGCCAATGCATGCATGGGTTTTACTGACGGGAGGTTCGAACTGGCGGCAACCGTGTTCAAACTGGTCAATGCGGCCTTTGCACCACCCCAACTGTCGTCACGCTGGTTACCATATTCATTGGCCCAGTCGGGAGAATCGCCTTTTGTCCGCTGTTCGACAATATCGACTGCCTGTTTCAATAGGTGAAACGGTTCCGCCGTCTGATCCCACATATGGTCGGCGCGGGCAGTTTCGCAGACTTCATGATACCCTTTCCGGGCGACGGCAAGGTTCTTGTACATCTCCCTGTCGGTCAATTTTTCTTCCTCCAAAGTCTTCAGCAGGGTGGCGGATGTCGTCAGCAGATCCCGGTAACCGCCATGGGCGGCGGCATGTTCCTGCGCACCGATGAGGGCGGCGGCATGTTCCTGCGCACCGATGAGGGCGGCGTTTACGGCCACAGCCCAGGCATCCAGTGTTGCCCCGACGGCCCCCCAATCAACAGGCTGTTGATTGCGCGCTGTGTTACGCGCCATCCCATAAGCAACGAGATGAGTTAACCGGCGTGCCATCATGGTCACATAGGGTGCTGCGCCGGTCATGGCAGTGGCTTTGTAGGTGTCAGCCGCTATCATGTGTTCCGCCGCCACCAACGCCGCATAGCCATCAACCGTGGCCTGGTCGGCCGGACTGTCGCCCCGGTGCTGATCGAAGGTAACGTTAACGACCCGTTGAACAACAGATGTGGCCTGGACAGGGACCGCTGGCGTCTGGTGCCATTGATGCCGGTACAGCGGCGAGAGCGGCCGGCAATCCCGAAGCTGTCTTGATTGGAACGCGGCGTGGGACGACGGCGATGCAAACAGGCCGGTAACCCGCCTTTGCAAAGCCGACCGGGTTTCCTGTTGCCGCACCGGACGCGTCAGATAGTCAGCCATATTCCCAGAGCACTCTCTGAATTGTCCAGAATCTTTAATATTATAGTTTCAGGTGTGCCGCCATCGTGAAGCGTAATTGCCAGTTTGACCGCTCACCCCCGAACCGACGTGCACGCGATCCATCAAGCCTTCCACCATCATGCAATCGTTTGCAAAACCCCCAAAGCCAGCGTATGATCCAAGCCAACAACGGGCGGGATCGACCGCCCCATAAGTCCATACGGGGAGGACAGGTGTGATGCCACAAGGGTTAGGCCAGCTTTCAGGGCTGGATGCCGCCATTATCGGGCTTTATCTGGTCGCCATCGTGGCGTTGGGGCTTTATGCTTCGCGCCAGTCGACCACGGCCACGGATTATTTCCTGGCTGCGCGCAGTTCCACCTGGCCGACCATCGGCCTGGCCCTGCTGGCCTCAAACATCTCCTCCACCACCCTGATCGGTCTGGCGGGGGCGGCCTACGCCTCGGGGATCGCCGTCTATAATTATGAATGGATGGCCAGCGTCGTGCTGGTCTTCTTCTGCCTGTTCCTGCTGCCGGTGATCCTGCGGTCGCAGGTCTATACGATGCCGGAATTCCTGGAACGGCGCTTCGACGGGTCCATCCGGCTTTATTTCTCCGGCCTGACCATCTTCCTGAACATCGTGGTCGATACCGCCGGCACGCTGTTCGGCGGCGCGCTGATGTTCAAGCTGATCTTCCCCGATGTGCCGCTGTGGCAGATCGCGGGCCTGCTGGCCCTGGCCGCCGGTGCCTATACGGCGGCGGGCGGGCTGAAGGCCGTGCTGGTGACGGAAGTGGTGCAGGCGGTGATCCTGTGCGGCGCGTCGGTCTTTGTGGCCGTTTTCGCCTTTAACAAGGCCGGCGGCTGGGATGCCGTGATGGCCGGTGTGGACGCGCAGAAGATGAGCCTGATCCGTCCCGCCAGTGATGAGACCCTGCCCTGGACCGGCCTGATTTCCGGCGTGCCGCTGATCGGTCTCTATTTCTGGTGCACCAACCAGTTCATGGTGCAGCGGGTGCTGTCTGCCAAGGATCTGAACCATGGCCGCTGGGGCAGCCTGTTCGCCGGCCTGCTGAAGCTGCCGGTGCTGTTCTTGATGGTGCTGCCGGGCAGCGCCGCCATCCTGATCTATCCCAATCTGGAACGTCCGGATCTGGTCTATCCGACCCTGATTTTCGACCTGCTGCCAGTGGGCATCATCGGCATCGTGGTGGCGGGTTTCCTGGCGGCCATCATGTCATCGATCGCCAGCACCTTTAACTCCGCCTCCACCCTGGTCACCATGGATTTTGTGCGCAGGTTCAATCCGGACGTGTCGCAGGCGTCGCTGGTCCGCATCGGGCGCATCAGCACCGTATGCTTCATGGTCCTGTCGGTCGCCTGGGTACCGGTGGTGGAAACCCTGACCGACACGCTGTGGCAATATCTCCAGGCGGTTCTGGCCTATGCGGTGCCGCCGGTGGTGGCCCTGTTCCTGGCCGGCATCTTCTGGCGCCGGGCCAATGTGGCTGGGGCGCGGGCCGGTGTGATAGTTGGGCTGCTGGCCGGCGGGTACCTGTTCCATGGGGTGCAGGTGTCGGGCAGCATCCAACTGCATTTCCTGCTGGCGGCCACCTTGCTGTTCGCCCTGTCGCTGGCCGCCGTAATCATCGCCAGCCTGCTCACCCCCCCGCCGCAGCGCGCCAAGACCGAAACACTGATGTGGACACGGGCCGATTTCGACGCGGAAACCCGGTCCCTTCAGGGTCAGCCGCTGTGGCAGAACTATCGCGTGCAGGCGGCCGCCCTGCTGGCGCTGACGGCGGTGATTGTCTGGATATTCCGGTGATCACGCACCGCAGGATTTGCGGATGACCAGTTCCGCCGGCATGGTGGCGGATGGGGTATCCTCCTCCTCCATGCGGCGGAACAGCAGGTCGATCATCACCTTGGCCCCGCGCGCCAGATCCTGGCGTACGGTGGTCAAGGGCGGGTTGACATAGGCCGCGATGGTGATGTCGTCGAAACCCACCACCGCCACATCGTCGGGCACACGCAGGCCGGCGGCCACCAGCGCCTTGATGGCGGCGATGGCGATGACGTCGGATACCGCAAAGATCGCATCGAACCGCGTTCCCGCCTCAATAAGGCCGCGCACCGTGTCATAGGCCGTGTCGACGGTGAAATGGGCCGGCGCGGTCAGGGCCGCATCCTCGGCGATACCGGCGGCGGAAAGGGCCCGGCGATAGCCTTCGAAGCGCAGGCCCACCTCGGGCAGGTTGGGCACGCCCAGAAAGGCGATACGGCGTCGCCCCTGCCGGATCAGATGCTCCACCGCGACGCGGGCGCCCCCGATATTGTCCGATCCAACCGAACAATAAACCTGGGCGGGCAGATGCGCCCCCCAGACCACCAGGGGCAGGTAATCACGCGCCACCGCGTTCAATGCCTCATGCTGGTCTGACTGACCGATGACGATCAGACCATCGGCCTTGCGCGACTGGATCAGCCGGTCCAGCCAACCTGGTCCCGGCTTGGCGACCTTGGTCAGCAGGACATTGTAGTCGCGCGCCGTGATCTCGTCCGCCAGCCGGCCCAGCAGCTCAATGAAGAACGGGTCGGAGATCAACTGCCCCACCTCGTGGCCCAGCGGGATGACCACACCGATGGTGCGTGTCTTCTTCAGACGCAGATTGCGGGCCTGCTCATTGATGACATAGCCATGGTCACGCGCCACGGCCAGAATCTCTTCCCGCTTGGCTTCGGGCACCAGGGAACTGCCGGCCAAGGCCCGGGATACGGTGGAAACCGACACGCCCGCCATGCGGGCAATATCGGACATCTTGATGATGGGCGCCATGCCTGGACATTCTTATCGCTGATTTGTCAGCAGACTAACAGATCGGCCCCGCCCCTGCCAGAAGGGCGGCATCCCGGTGTGGCTAGCTTGTGAAATGTCCTTTGTATGTAGCTCGTGAAGTGTCCGGTTTTAATGTCGTCCCTGATTGGGAGGGCAGATGGACCGGGCACGTCTCCACGAAGGCATACGCAGGAT